>NZ_JAUSWX010000001.1:2744228-3049142 GCF_030815405.1 Agromyces albus
GCGAGCGGCTCGAAACCGTCGAGCGCGTTGAACGCCCGGAGCGGATCGCCGCCGATTCCCATCTGGAGGGCGTGCAGGAGCACGACGACGGGAAGGCACAGGGCACGCGCGAAGTCGATGGACAGGTCGCGGTCGACCGGGACGCGAAGTGTGGACATGCGACTCCCTCTCGTGCGCCGGGGCCGGCCGCACCGAGAACAGAGTAGGGCAGAAACGGCGACCGGGCCGGTGCTCGGTCTCACGGCGCGGACGAAGGTGCCGCGCCCGCATTCGACCTCAGCAGCAGCACGGCCTCGCGCCATACTGGAGAGGTCGACGACGACGGGAGATCGCCATGACCGATCACTCCATTCCACGCACCACGCCCGACCGGTGGCGCGGCCTCGCGAGGACCACCGGCGTCACGGCCATCGTCGCCGTGGTGCTCCTCTTCGCCCCGATCATCGCGATCTCGGCATTGGGCGAGCCGGCCTTCGACGCCACGAATGAGGAGGCCGCGGAGTTCTTCCGGAATGCCGACACCCCGTGGATCGCCGCGGCCGAAGCCACCGCCTCGATCGGCATGCTGGCATTCCTGTGGTTCGTGGTCGGCCTCACGACACTGCTGCGGCGTGTCGAGGGTGAGCCGGCATGGCGTTCGACAGTGGCCCTCGTCTCGGGCACGGTCGTCGCGGCCTACGGGGTCATCGACGCGAGCTGGGACGCCGCCACCAACCGCGGCCAGGACCTCGACCCGGGCATCGCGGCCTTCGCCTTCGATCTCGGCAACCTCGGCTTCGCGAACACCTGGCTCGCACTCGGCAGCTTCGCGATCGCGAGTGGCTGGGCGCTCCTCGCCGGTCGCGCACTCCCCGCATGGTGGGGTTGGTGGGCGATCGTCGGCGGCGCCGGCCTGATCGCCGTGCGCTACGCCTGGGAGGGCTGGGTCTGGACCATCCCGTACTTCGTCTTCTGGGCGTGGGTCATTGCCATCGCCGTCCGCCTCATCGGTCGCCGCGCGCTCGCGGCCGCGACCATCCAGGCAGAGCGCGCGAGCTGATCCGTGCCGGCATGACCCCAGCAGCGCGAGCGAAATGACGCGATCGGAATGACGAAGGGCCCCGGTGCTGGTGCACCGGAGCCCTTCGTGAGTGGAAGTCGAGGCTACTTGGCCTCGGCCGACTCCTCGGCAGACGCCTCGGAGCCCGCGGCCTCGTCGACCGCGGCCTCAGCCTCGGTCACGACCTCGGCGGGAGTCTCCTCGGCGGCGGTCTCCTCGACCGGCGCCTCGTCGACGACCGGCGCCGCGGCAGCGGCGGGCTTCGCCGCGCGCTGCTTCGGCGTCACGGGCTCGAGCACGAGCTCGATGACCGCCATGGGGGCGTTGTCGCCCTTGCGGTTGCCGATCTTCGTGATGCGGGTGTAGCCGCCCTCACGGTCGGCCACCTGCGGCGCGATGACCGTGAACAGCTCGTGCACGACCGTCTTGTCGCCGATGACGCCGAGCACGCGACGGCGCGCGTGCAGGTCGCCGCGCTTCCCGAAGGTGACGAGTCGTTCGGCGAGCGGACGCAGGCGCTTGGCCTTCGTCTCGGTCGTGGTGATGCGCTTGTGCGTGAACAACGCAGCGGCGAGGTTCGCGAGCATCAACCGCTCGTGCGCGGGGCCGCCTCCGAGGCGGGGGCCCTTCGTGGGCTTCGGCATGGTTCGTTATCTCCAGTAGTCAGGGGGGTTGGTGCGACGGCCGGCTCGGCCGGCGTCAGCTCTCGTCGTCGAAGCCCGTGTAGAAGTGGGCGCCGTCGAATCCGGGAACCGAATCCTTGAGCGACAGCCCCATCTCGGTGAGCTTGTCCTTGACCTCATCCACCGACTTCTGGCCGAAGTTGCGGATGTTCATGAGCTGCGACTCCGAGAGCGCGACGAGCTCGGACACCGTGTTGATGCCCTCGCGCTTCAGGCAGTTGTAGCTGCGGACCGACAGGTCGAGGTCTTCGATCGGGATCGAGAGCTCGCTGGAGAGCACGGCGTCGACCGGCGCGGGGCCGATCTCGATGCCCTCTGCTGCGGTGTTGAGCTCGCGGGCGAGACCGAACAGCTCGGTGAGCGTGCGGCCGGCCGACGCGATCGCGTCACGCGGGGTGATGGCCGACTTCGTCTCGACGTCGACCACGAGGCGGTCGAAGTCGGTGCGCTCGCCGGCACGGGTGGCCTCGACGCGGTAGGTGACCTTGAGGACCGGTGAGTAGATCGAGTCGACCGGGATCTGGCCGGCCTCGCTGTACTCGTTGCGGTTCTGGCTGGCCGAGACGTAGCCGCGGCCGCGCTCGATCGTGAGCTCGAGCTCGAACTTCGCCGAGTCGTTCAGCGTCGCGATGACGAGACCGGGGTTGTGCACCTCGACACCGGCGGGAGCCGAGATGTCGGCGGCGGTGACCTCACCGGCGCCCTGCTTGCGCAGGTAGGCGGTGATCGGCTCGTCGTGCTCGCTCGAGACGACGAGGCTCTTGATGTTGAGGATGATCTCAGTGACATCCTCCTTCACGCCCGGAACGGTCGAGAACTCGTGGAGCACGCCGTCGATGCGGATGCTCGTCACGGCTGCGCCGGGGATCGAGGAGAGGAGGGTGCGACGGAGCGAGTTGCCCAGGGTGTAACCGAAGCCCGGCTCGAGGGGCTCGATCACGAAACGCGAACGGAACTCCGAGATGTTCTCTTCGGTGAGCGTCGGGCGCTGTGCGATCAGCACTGTTGATTCCTTTCGGCAGAGTGTCCGCTATATGACACTTGCGAGGTACGAGGATCTTGAGTTGTGGAGAGAACGGATGCCCCGGGGGCCGAACGATGCCTTCGCAGCGTTCGACCACCGGAGCGGAGAATCAGACGCGGCGACGCTTCGGCGGGCGGCATCCGTTGTGCGCCTGGGGCGTCACGTCGTTGATGCTGCCGACCTCAAGACCGGCGGCCTGAAGCGAACGGATCGCGGTCTCACGGCCTGAGCCGGGGCCCTTGACGAAGACGTCGACCTTCTTCATGCCGTGCTCCTGCGCCTGGCGGGCGGCCGACTCGGCGGCGAGCTGTGCGGCGAACGGGGTCGACTTGCGCGAACCCTTGAAGCCGACGCCACCGGAGGAGGCCCAGCTGATCACGGCACCGTTGGTGTCGGTGATCGAGACGATCGTGTTGTTGAACGTCGACTTGATGTGGGCCTGGCCCACGGCGATGTTCTTCTTTTCCTTTTTGCGCGGCTTGCGAGTAGCCGCCTTGGGTGCTGCCATTGAAATCTCCTAGTTCTGGCGAACGAGCGGTTACTTGCGGCCGGGCTTCTTCTTGCCGGCAACGGTGCGCTTCGGGCCCTTGCGGGTACGAGCGTTGGTCTTGGTGCGCTGGCCGCGGACCGGGAGGCCGCGACGGTGGCGGATGCCCTCGTACGATCCGATCTCGACCTTGCGGCGGATGTCGGCCGCGACTTCACGGCGAAGGTCACCCTCGACCTTGAAGTTGCCTTCGATGTAGTCGCGGAGGGCGACGAGCTGCTCGTCGCTGAGATCCTTCACGCGGATGTTGCCGTCGATGCCGGTGTCAGCGAGCGTGGTGAGCGCTCGCGTGCGGCCGACGCCGTAGATATAGGTCAGTGCGATCTCCACGCGCTTCTCGCGCGGGATGTCGACTCCTGCCAGACGTGCCATGTTGGCTTCTCCTGAATTGAAGTGGAGGTGTGGAGCAACACCGGTGCCCGGGCCTCCAACCCGAGGTGTCCCCGAGGCATCCGAGATGCCGCGGTTCTGGTGTTGCCGAATGCGGTGTTCAGTTGTGGAAAGCGGGGCGCGCACGCGGCGCACCCCGACGTCTGGCGATTAGCCCTGGCGCTGCTTGTGGCGCGGGTTCTCGCAGATCACCATGACATTGCCGTGGCGACGGATGACCTTGCACTTGTCGCAGATGCGCTTGACGCTGGGGTTGACCTTCATAGTTGTTCCTAGGATTCGCTGTCTTCGTACCCGCGGGATGCCGCAGGCCGTTACTTTCCGAGCAGCCCTTACTTGTAGCGGTAGACGATGCGGCCGCGCGTCAGGTCGTATGGGCTCAGTTCCACGATCACGCGGTCCTCGGGGAGGATGCGGATGTAGTGCTGGCGCATCTTTCCTGAGATGTGCGCGAGGACCTTGTGCCCGTTCGTGAGTTCCACCCGGAACATCGCGTTCGGGAGGGCCTCGACGACCGAACCTTCGATCTCGATGACGCCGTCTTTCTTGGCCATAGCCTCACTATCGCTTGGAGTTGGGATGCTGGTCGTGCGATGTGTTCGCGACCGACGATCGCTCGTCGGGCATGCCGAAGCAGGCGTGCAAACACCAAGGATCAACTATAGGTGATTCCGGGCGGGTTCGCCAGTCGGGACGCGGATGCCGCGCCCCGACCGTCACCCGCCGGCCTTGACGCGCGTGACCTCGGCGACGAGCCCCTGCTCGAGGGGGTGCCCCGCCGGGATTCCGGTGATCTCGTGCACGAACGCCGAGGCATCGCGCGAGCGCAGCAGTTCCTGCAACTCGACGCTCTCGGGATCGGACGGCAGGTCGAAGCGGAGCGCGGCGCCGATGGCCGCGAGCAGCCCGTCGACGGGATGCCCGTGCTCGGCGAGCTCCGCCGCTGCGCCGATGAACCGCTCATGACGGCCGAGCTTGCGGAGCGGCTGGCGTCCGACGCGCTCGACGGTGTCGGGCAGCTCGGGATTCCGGAATCGCTCGAGGATCTTCGCCCGATAGGCCGCTTGCTCGTCGTCGGTGAAGCCGTGCTTGCGGACGATGAGGGTCGACGTCTCGCCGAGCACCTGCTCGACCGCTACGGCCACGACGGGATCGGCGAGCGCCTCGCTGATGCGTGCGTGTCCGGCATCGCGACCGAAGTACGCCGTCGCGGCATGGCCCGTGTTCACCGTGAAGAGCTTGCGCTCGATGTACGGCGCGAGGTCGGCGACGAAGTGCGCACCCGGGATCTCGGGAGCGACCGCGCCGAACGGCGGCCGCTCGATCGCCCACTCGAAGAACGTCTCGACGGTCACGTCGAGACCCGCGTCGGGCGCTTGGGCCGGCACGATGCGGTCGACGGCGGTGTTCGCGAACACCGCGCGGGCGGCGATCGACGGCCACTCCTCGGCGCTCGAGAGCGACGCGATCTCGTCGCGGAGCAGGTCGGTGGCGTTGATCGCGTTCTCGCACGCCATGATCGCGAGCGGCGCGGCATCCGCGGGCCTCGCCCGCAGCGCGGCGATGAGGTGCGGGGCGATGAAGCGCAGGATCGTGGGGCCGACGGCGGTGGTCACGAGATCGGCGTCGGCGAGCTCGGCGGCGAGCAACGCGGCATCCGTGGCACTGTTGACGGCCCGGTACCCGTCGACGACGCGGTCGCGGGCACCGGCGCCGACCTCATGCACCGTGTAGTGGTCGGATGCCGCGAGGTCGTCGATGAGCGACGCGTTGACGTCGGCGAACACGAGCTCGTAGCCCGCCTCGTGGAGGAGGAGGCCGACGAAGCCGCGCCCGATGTTGCCGGCGCCGAAGTGCACGGCCTTCACGGTTCGTTGACCTCGGACAGGAGGGAGTGCAGCTCATCGGCCGACCCTGCCTCGACGAGGCGCTGCACGGCGTCGTCGTCGGAGAAGATGATCGCGATCTTCGAGAGGATCTCGAGGTGCTCGTTCTCGATGCCGGCGATGCCGACGACGAACCGCGCCTCCTCGCCTCCCCAGTCGACCGGGTCGTCGTAGCGGATCACCGAGAGCGCAGAACGGCGGATCTTGTCCTTCGCCTCGTTCGTGCCGTGGGGGATGGCGAGGAAGTTGCCCATGTACGTCGAGACCGAGCTCTCCCGCTCGAGCATCGAATCGACGTAGGCCGGGTCGACGGCGCCGACCTCCACGAGGATCGAGCCCGCTTCGCGGATCGCGTCGTCGCGGTGTGCGGCGCGCGGCGCGAGCCGCACGTTGCCCTTCGGAAGGATCTCTTCGGTCATGGGGTTCTCCTGCTTCCTCGTCGGTTCTCGTGCCTTCGTGGTTCGGTGCGGCCGGGCGGGTGCGGGGCGAGGAGCGAGCGGGCCCGGCGACGCGACCACCCGGGCGGCGACCGCCTCACAGGGAGGGGCCGCGACCCGGGCGCCGCTGCATCCGATGGGATCGTCAACGGCCCCGCTGGGACTCGATGATATTCACGACCTCGTCGTACTTCGGCGAATTCATGAAGTTGTCGACCGAGATGTGGATCGCATCGGGCGTCTTCGCCCGCGCCCGATCGGTCAGCTGGCTCTGCGTCACGACCAGGTCGGCCGAGTCGTCGAGGTTGGCGATGGCGCTGTTCACCACCGTGACATCCTCGATGCCCGCCTTCTTCATCTTGTTGCGCAGGACGCTCGCGCCCATGGCCGAAGAGCCCATGCCCGCGTCGCAAGCGAACACGACGTGCCTGACCTCTCGCGTCGCGACCGTGCCGCCGGCGAGACTGCCGTCGGTCTCCGCCTGGGTCTCGAGGCGGTCGACCGCGTCCTCGGCGACGCGCTCGTCGCTCGACCGAGCACGGAGCGCGTCCATCGCCGCCGACTTCCGGCCCTTGTTCGCCTCGGTCTGCAGCACCGCGTCGGCGAACGCGTCGGCCTCGTTGGCGAGGTCGCGTCGGCGCGTCGCCCGGAGGATGATGGCCGCGACGACGAACGTGACCGCCGCCGACAGGATCACCGAGAGGATCACCCCGAGATAGCTGTCGCTCGCGGTCTGCGCCATCACCGCGAAGATGCTGCCCGGCGCGGCGGGTGCCCGCAGGCCCGCGTCGAAGAGCATGTTCGTGGTCACGCCCGTCATGCCGCCCGCGATGAGGGCGAGGATGAGCGTCGGCTTCATGAGGGCGAACGGGAAGTACACCTCGTGGATGCCGCCGAAGAACTGGATGATCGCCGCACCCGGAGCGGACGCGCGTGCCGCGCCGATGCCGAAGATCGTGAACGCCAGCAGCAGTCCGACACCGGGGCCGGGGTTCGCCTCGAGCAGGAACAGGATCGACTTGCCCTCCTCCGCGGCCTGCGACACGCCGAGCGGGGTGAGCACGCCGTGGTTGATCGCGTTGTTGAGGAAGAAGACCTTCGCGGGCTCGATGAGGATGCTCGTGAGCGGGAGGAGGTTGGTCTCCACGAGCCAGCTCACCGCGCTGCCCAGCACATTCATGATGCCGTTGACGAGCCACGCGATCGGGTAGAACCCGACGATCGCCATGATGAAGCCCCAGATGCCGGCCGAGAACATGTTGACGAGCATCTCGAAACCGGCGCGCACCTTGCCGTCCCAGAGCGCGTCGAGCTTCTTCATCGTCCAGGCCGCGAGCGGCCCGAGGATCATCGCGCCGATGAACATGTGAATCTGACCGAGCTGGTTGTCTTCGGGCAGGGTGGCGTTGACCTGCGCGATGAGCAGGTCGGACCCGGCGATCGCGCCGAACGTCGCGATCGCGCCGACCACGCCGCCGCGCGCGCCGTGCACCATGTGGCCGCCCGTGTACGCGATGAGGAGCGGCAGCAGGTAGTGGATGAACGGCCCGACGATGGTCGCCAGGTCGGCGTTCGGCGTCCACCCCACCGTGATGAAGAACGCCGTGAAGATCCCCCAGGCGATGAGCGCGGGGATGTTGGGCATGATCATTCCGCTGAGGAACGTGCCGAACCTCTGGACCGCGACACGCCCTCCCCCAGGCCGCTTCGTGTCCGAAGACGTCGTTGTCATGGTGATGCCTCTCTCATGGTTACGACGCGGCTGCCCGCGTCGCGGTGATCTCGGATGCGGCGGCCTGTGCCGCCTGCTTGGCTTCGACCGCTCCCTCAGCGGCCAGAGCTGCCTGGGCGAGCGCCTTCGCGTCGTCCTGGCTGTACCGCGCGAGGGAGGCGCGGACATCTGCGAGTGCCGATGGCGACATCGACAGGCTCGTGGCGCCGAGGCCCACGAGCACGACGGCGAGCAGCGGGTCGGCGGCGGCTTCGCCGCAGATGCCGACCGGCTTGCCGAGTTCGATGCCGGCACGGCCGACTTCGGCGATGAGCTTGAGGACCGCGGGATGCCACGGGTCCTGCAGCTTCGCGACGGTGCCGAGCATGCGGTCGGCCGCCATCGTGTACTGGGTGAGGTCGTTCGTGCCGATCGAGGCGAACGCCGCGTGCGCGAGCACCTGCCGGGCGAGGAGCGCCGCGGACGGCACCTCCACCATGACGCCCGCGACCCTGATGCCGAGCTCGCCGGCGAGCCGCGTGAAGTACTCGGTCTCCTCGACGGTGGCGATCATCGGCGCCATGACCCAGAGTTCGGCGTCGGTCGCCGCGTCGGCCGCGGCGAGCGCGGTGAGCTGCTCGCGCAGGATGACCTCGGCGTGCCGCAGGGCACGGATGCCGCGCAGTCCGAGTGCCGGGTTCTCTTCAGGAGCGTCGTTCAGGAACGAGAGAGGTTTGTCGGCCCCGGCGTCGAGCACGCGCACGACGACCTTCCTGCCCGCGAACGCGGAGAGCAGCTTCGTGTAGTGCTGCTGCTGGTCGATCACGCTCGGCGCGCTGTCGGCGTCGAGGAAGAGGAACTCGGTTCGGAAGAGCCCGACGCCCTCGGCCCCGAGCTGGATGGCCTCGGCGGCGCCGTCGGCGGATCCGAGGTTCGCGAGGAGCGGCACCGGCGTGCCGTCGGCGAGGGCTCCCGGCGAGACCGGTGCGGCGAGGCGTGCCGCGCGTTCGGCGATGCGCTCCTGTGCCTCCGCGATCGCCGCGGGTGAGGGTTCGGTGACGACGAGGCTGTTCTCGGCGTCGACGATGACGGTGTCGCCGTCGGCGAGGCTCGCGGCATCCGCTGCTCCCACGATCGCGACGATCGACTTCTCACGGGCGAGAATGGCGGTGTGCGAGGTGGGGCCACCGTCGACCGTCACGAGGCCGAGCACCTGGTCGAGGTCGAGCGTGGCCGTGTCGGCCGGCGCGAGATCGCGGGCCACGAGGATGAACGGATGCCCCGGGCTCGGCACTCCCGGCGCTGGCAGTTTCAGCAGGTGCGCGATGACCCGCTGCGAGATGTCGTCGAGGTCGGTGGCGCGTTCCGCCATGTAACCGCCCATGCCGGCGAGCAGGTCGCGGTACGAGGCGAAGGCCTCGAACACGGCGCGCTCGGCGGTCTTGCCCGTCGCGAGCCGCGTCGTGACCTCGTCGATGAGGCTCGGGTCCTCGGCCATCATGGCTTGCGCCTCGAGCACGTCCTTCGCGGCGCCGCCGGCCTTCGCACCGCGGCTCGCGAGCTCCGCGGCGACGACCGAGAGCGATGCCCTCGCCCGTTCGCCCTCGCGCTCGGGGTCGAGGTGGCTCGGCCGGTCGACCGGTTCGGGCAGTCGCTCCGCCATTCGCACGACCGGCCCGACTGCGACACCCTGACCGATGCCCGTACCCGTGATTTTCATCATTCGCCTTCCTCCAACGGTTCGAAAGGAGACGGATGCCCCGCGCTACTCGTCGTGGTCGGTGCTGAGCAGCTCGACCAGACGGTCGAGCACGACGTGCTCGTCACCGCCGTCGACGACGATCGTGACGTCGTCGCCGTGGTCGATGCCCTGCGCGATGACCGCGAGAATGCTCGCAGCATTGACGGGGTTGCCACCGGACTTGCTGATCGTGACAGCGGCCCCCGACGAGGCGACGGCCTGGGTGAAGAGTTTGGCAGGCCTCGCGTGCAGGCCGTGCGTCGATCCGATTCGAACTGTGCGTTCCACCATGATTCCGGTCTCCGTCGCTGGCGTCCGTTCCCTCGTTCACCATATCCCCATGCAGCAGGTGACGAGGGGGCGGCGGTTGCCGCGTACTGGTTCATGATCCGGCCCCAGCGAACTCGAGGGCCAGGTCGAGGGCATCCTCGCCGTCGGGCGCAGCTGCGGCGCTCTCCGGCAGGATCGCGATCGGCACGGATGCCGCCGCAGCGCGTTCACGCAGTCGGTCGACACGCTCCGCGAGGTGCGCGCCGATGAGCAGCACGTCGGCCCCGGCGAGCGCCGCGTCCAGCGCGGACTCGCTCGTGGCCTTCGCCTCGACGGCGAGTCCGCGGGCCGCTGCGGCCGTGCGGATCCGGTGTGCCACGAACGTGCTCGACGCGCCGGCACCGCAGACGACGATGATTCGCACCCTGCACCTCCTCGCCCCGGCCGCTTCGCGGTCTCCGTTGATCGTGTCGGCCGCGGCGTGTGCCGCGATCACTGACGATTCTGCGCCCCAGCACGGCCGGCCTCCAGTAGATCCGCTTCCGCTCCCCCGGAAAATCCGCTGCAGGAGGCGCCCTCGGCCCGCCCCGGGTGGTTGACTGGCAGCACCGCTCGGCGCCGCGTGGCGCGGGCGCCGACCCCTGGAGCATTGCGTGTCCGAGAAGTGGGAGCGACTCGTCGAGGTCCTCGCTCGAGAGCACGACTGGACGACGGCCGGGGCGCTCGCCGACCGGCTCGGCGTCACGGCGCGCACGATCCGCAGCTACGTCGCGCAGGCGAACGCCGCCGGCGGCCCGGTGGTCGTGTCGGGTCCGCTCGGCTATCGGCTCGACCGCTCAGCTTGGGCTGCACGTGGCGCGCTCGCCCCGAGTGACGTCTCCCCCGCCGCTCGAACGGCTCGCGTCATCCGCTCGCTCATCGACGCCGACGACGGCATCGACGTGTTCGAGACGGCGGGCGACCTGCACGTGAGCGAGTCGACGATCGAGTCGGACCTCGGCCGCATCCGAACACGCCTCGACGGATCGGCCCTCAACCTCGTGCGGAGCGGGCCGCGGGTCTCGCTCACTGGGCCCGAGTCTGCGAGGCGACGGCTCCTCGGCGTGCTGTTCCGCGAGGAGTCCGCGCGCGGCATGCTCGAGCTCGATGAACTGCGCGCGACGTTCCCGCAATTGCCCGCATTCCGCGGCGCGCTCGTGGCGGGCCTCGCCGAGGCGGGGTTCGCGCCCAACGAGTACGGACTCAACGACGTGCTCCTGCACATCGCGATCGCCCTCGACCGCGTGGCTCGCGACCATCCGCTCGACGCCGACGACGCCGTGCCCGACCGCTCTGCTCGGGCCGATACCGACCCGGCTGCCGACGACCGCGGTCGCCTCATGCTCCTGCTCGACCGGCTCATCGCCGAGCACTTCGGCAGCTCGATCGGCGAGGCGGAGCTCGGCCACCTCGCTCGCCTCCTGCAGACGCGCGCGGCGACGCGAACGGCGTCAACACCGACGACGGATGCCCCGGCCCCGCCGCAGTCCGCCCGCGTCGGCCTCGTGCGGGCCATCGTCGCGCGGGCGGCCGCCGAGTACCTCATCGAGCTCGACGACGGGGACTTCGTCGAGCGCCTCGCACTGCACGTCGACAACCTCGTCGCGAGGGCCCAGGAACAGCGCTATTCCCGCAACCCCCTGACCACCACGATCAAGTCGGCGTATCCGCTCATCTACGACCTCGCCGTCTACATCGCGAGCGAGCTGCAGCGCACCGAGGGCATCGTCGTGAACGACGACGAGATCGCCTACATCGCCATGCACGTCGGAGCGAACCTCGACCGACGCAGGGCGGTCGACGAGCGGGTTCGGGCCGCCATCGTCGCGCCCGCCTACCACGACGTGCACACCGCCCTCGCGGCGCGCATCAGGGCAGCCTTCGGCGACGACCTCGAGCTCGTCTCGCTCATCGACCATGCCGACGTCGAGTGGGCGTCGCTGCCGGCGGAGCTCGTGATCTCAGTGGTCGAGCCGGCGGTGCCGGTCGAGCACCTCGTGCTGATCTCGCCGTTCCCGACCGAGGGTGACCTCGATCGCGTGCGCGGCGAGATCGGGCGCATCCGGCGGGCACGTCGGCGCGGCCGACTCGCGGCATCGCTCTCCCGGTACATCGCCCCGGAGCTGTTCGTGCGCGGGATGCGGGGCCTCGACCGCGAGGGCGTCATCCGGGCGCTCGGCAACCGCATGATCGCGGAGGACGTCATCGACCAGGCCTACGTCGACGGCGCCATCGAGCGGGAACGCATGTCGTCGACGGCGTTCACCGAGCAGCTCGCCGTGCCGCACGCGATGACCATGTCGGCCAAGCGCACCGCCATTGCGATCGCGATCGACGAGACGCCGCTCGACTGGGCGGGGGCTCGCGTGAACGTCGTCGCGCTCATCGCATTCTCCGAAGCGGGGCGGGCCGAGTTCCAGGACGTGTTCGACCAGTTCGTCGAGGCCTTCTCCGAGCGCGAGAACGTGCAGCGCCTCGTGTACGGCGCACAGGACTACCCCGGTCTGCTCGTCGAGCTCGCTCACCTCATGGAGCCCTGAGCCTCGTCGAAGTGGCTTAGGGAATCGGAACGGGACGCACGCCGTAGGGCTCAAGCCCTGCGGCGCCGCCGTCTTCGGCGGTGAGCACCCAGATCCCGGTGCCGTGCACCGCGACGGAATGCTCCCAGTGCGCGGCATCCGCGCCGTCGGCGGTCGTGACCGTCCACTCGTCGTCGCGCACGAACGTCTCGACGGCGCCCGCGACGATCATGGGCTCGATCGCGACGACGAGTCCGGGCTTCACGGGGATGCCGCGCCGGTCGACCCGGTAGTTGAAGACGGGAGGCTCCTCGTGCATCGAACGACCGATGCCGTGGCCGACGTAGTCGGTCAGGATGCCGTACTCCCCGCTCTCGCGCACGGAGTCCTCGATCGCGGCGCCCACTTCATTCAGGTGGGCGGCACCGGCGAGAGCGGCGATGCCCCGCCACAGGGCGCGCTCCGTGACCGCGGAGAGCTGCTCTCGTGCCGCGACCACCTGGGGCCTCGAAGGGTCGTCAAGCACGACAGTGAACGCCGAATCGCCGTTCCAGCCGTCGAGCTCGGCGCCGCCGTCGACCGAGACGATATCGCCGGGCCGGAACGGACGTTCGCCGGGGATGCCGTGCACGACGTCGTCGTCGACCGAGACGCACAGGGTGTGCCGGTAGCCGGGCACGAGCTGGAAGTTCGGCCGACCACCAAGACCGCGGATCACGCGCTCGGCGGCGGCGTCGAGCTCGAGCGGCGTCGCACCGGGTTGCAGCAGCCGCCTCGCCTCAGCGAGCGCCGCGGCCGTCGCGGCACCCGCCGCGCGCATGGCACGGAGTTCGACCGGCGACTTGTAGACGGAGCGCTTGAACACGAACGCGGCTCAGGCGCTCGCGGCCAGCGGCGTGAAGCCGCGGTCGGCGAGGGCGGCGAAAATGCGAGCAGTGACCTCATCGAGCGAGCCGACGCCGTCGATCTCGGCCACGATCCCGCGATCGCGATAGACGCCGAGGATCGGCGCCGTCTCGCGTTCGTAGATCGCGAGGCGATTGGCGATGATCTCCTCGGTGTCGTCGTTTCGGCCCTGTTCGACCGCGCGCTGGTGCAGCCGGCGCACGCTCTCGTCACGAGGGACGATCAGCTCGATGACCGCATCGAGGGACTCGCCGCGGGAGCGGAGGAACTCGTCGAGATCGTCGAGCTGGCCCTGATTGCGCGGGTACCCGTCGAGCAGGAAGCCCCTCGCGGCATCGGGCTGCGAGAGCCGATCGCGCACGAGCTCGGTCGTGAGCTCGTCGGGCACGAGGTCGCCCGCCTCGACGATCGACTTCACCTTCTCGCCGAGCTCGGTCCCGCCCGAGATGTTCGCACGGAACACGTCGCCCGTCGAAACCGAGGGGATCCCGAACGCCTGGGCGACGAGCACGCCCTGCGTGCCCTTGCCGGAGCCCTGCGGACCCACAATGAGGAATCGGGCCGAGGCGCCCGATGCCGTCATCGGAGGAGTCCTTCGTAGTGTCGCTGCTGGAGCTGGGCGTCGATCTGCTTCACGGTCTCGAGGCCGACACCCACGATGATCAGGATCGAGGCGCCGCCGAACGGGAAGTTCGCGTTCGCTCCCACGAAGGCCAGCGCGATCAGCGGGATGAGCGCGACGACACCAAGGTAGAGCGAGCCGGGCAGCGTGATGCGGGTGAGCACGTAGTCGAGGTACTCGGCCGTGGGACGGCCCGCGCGGATGCCGGGGATGAACCCGCCGTACTTCTTCATGTTCTCGGAGACCTCGTCGGGGTTGAACGTGATCGCGACGTAGAAGTACGTGAACCCGACGATGAGGAGGAAGTACAGGAGCATGTAGAACGGCTGGTCGCCCTGCGTGAGGTAGTTGGTGATCCACGTGACCCACGCCTGCGGCGTCTCGCCGGCGGCCGGCTGGTTGAACTGGGCGATGAGCGCCGGCAGGTACAACAGCGAGGAGGCGAAGATGACGGGCACGACACCGGCCATGTTGACCTTGATCGGGATGTACGTGTTGTTGCCGCCGTACGTGCGCCGGCCGACCATGCGTTTCGCATACTGCACCGGAATGCGCCGCTGGGACTGCTCGACGAAGACCACGGCGACCACGATCAGGAGTCCGATGGCGAGCACGAGGGCGAAGATCTCGAAGCCGCGCTGCTGCGCGATCGACCAGAGCGAACCGGGGAAGGTCGCGGCGATCGACGTGAAGATCAGCAGCGACATGCCGTTGCCGATGCCGCGCTCGGTGATGAGCTCGCCCATCCACATGATGAGCCCGGTTCCGGCGGTCATCGTGATGACCATGAGGAGGATCGCGTACCACGCATCGTTCGTGATGAGCTGCGTGCACTCGGTGGCGCCCTGCGGGAACAGTGCTCCGGAACGGGCGACCGTGATGAGGGTCGTCGACTGCAGCACGCCGAGCGCGATCGTGAGGTAGCGCGTGTACTGCGTGAGACGGCCCTGGCCGGCCTGGCCCTCTTTGTAGAGGGTCTCGAAGTGTGGGATCACCACGCGCAGCAGTTGCACGATGATCGATGCGGTGATGTACGGCATGATGCCGAGCGCGAAGATCGACAGCTGCAGCAGCGCGCCGCCCGAGAAGAGGTTGACGAGGTCGTAGAGACCTGCCGCGCCGTTCTGGTTGGCCGCGAGGCACGCCTGCACATTGCCGAAGTCCACGAAGGGCGCCGGAATGAAGGAACCGAGCCGGAACAGGGCGACGATGCCCAGCGTGAATCCGATCTTTCGGCGAAGATCCGGCGTGCGGAAGATCCGCCCGATGGCGTTGAACACTCGTCCTCCTGTTGCTCCGTCGTGGAGTCAGTCCATATGCGGCTCGAGCCTGTCGAGACCCCCGTGAATCATACGCGAGGTCCCGACAGGCTCGGGCAATCGGTGGTGCAGTCTTACTTGACCGAGCCGCCGGCGGCGACGATCTTCTGCTCTGCTGAGCCGGAGACCTTGTCGACCGCGACGTTCAGCTTCACCGCGATATCGCCGTTTCCGAGCACCTTGACGAGCTCGTTCTTGCGGACGGCGCCCTTCTCGACGAGATCGGCGACGGTGACGTCGCCACCCTTCGGGTAGAGCTCGGCGAGCTTCTGCAGGTTCACGACCTGGTACTCGACACGGAACGGGTTCTTGAAGCCGCGGAGCTTCGGCGCACGCATGTGGTACGGAAGCTGCCCGCCCTCGAAGCCGGGGCGGATGTTGCCGCGGGCCTTCGAGCCCTTGGTGCCACGACCGGCGGTCTTGCCCTTCGAACCCTCACCGCGACCGACGCGGGTCTTGTCCTTCTTGGCGCCGGGAGCCGGGCGGAGGTGGTGCACCTTCAGCACCTGCTCGCGCTTCTCCGCGACATCCGCCTTGGCAGCTGCCTTCTTCGCGGGGGCCTTCTTCGCGGGAGCCTTGTCGGCCTTCGCGTCGTCGGTCTTCGCGGCAGCAGCCTTGGCAGGTGCCTTCTTCGCGGGTGCCTTGTCGGCCTTGTCGGCGGTGGCCTTGGCCGGCGCCTTCTTGGCCGGGGCCTTCTTGGGGGCCACGGCGTCGACGTCGTTCTTCTCGTCAGCCATTAGTCAATCTCCTCAACCTTCACGAGGTGGGCGACGGTGTTCACGTAGC
The DNA here is from genome assembly GCF_030815405.1 of Agromyces albus. Classification (NCBI taxonomy): domain Bacteria; kingdom Bacillati; phylum Actinomycetota; class Actinomycetes; order Micrococcales; family Microbacteriaceae; genus Agromyces; species Agromyces albus. Next base: position 2,760,148 of record NZ_JAUSWX010000001.1, read on the forward strand.
CGCGGTTCTGCGGGGTGTCCTCGCGAACGACCGACTGGCCGATTCGCTTGAGTCCGAGGCTGCGCAGTGTGTCGCGCTGGTACTGCTTCTCGCTCACCTTGGACTTGATCTGGGTCACCTTGAGCTGTGCCATCACGCACCTGCCTTCGCTGCTGCGGCCGCCTCGGCCGCCGCCGCCTCGGCACGGATCAGGCGCGCGGGGGCGACCTGGTCGTAGTCGAGACCACGACGTGCTGCGACTGCGCGCGGCTCTTCGAGCTGCGACAGTGCCGCGACCGTGGCGTGCACGATGTTGATCGTGTTCGACGAACCGAGCGACTTGCTCAGGACGTCGTGGATGCCGGCGCACTCGAGCACGGCACGCACCGGACCACCGGCGATGACGCCGGTACCGGGGCCGGCCGGACGGAGGAGCACGACACCGGCGGCTGCCTCACCCTGCACGGGGTGCGGGATGCTGCCACCGACGCGAGGTACGCGGAAGAAGTTCTTCTTCGCTTCCTCGACGCCCTTCGAGATCGCGGTCGGGACCTCGCGCGCCTTGCCGTAGCCGACGCCGACGAGACCGTTGCCATCGCCCACGACGACAAGCGCCGTGAAGCTGAAGCGACGGCCGCCCTTGACGACCTTCGACACTCGGTTGATGGTCACGACGCGCTCGAGGAACTGGCTCTTCTCGGCGTCACGGCCACCGCGGTCACGGCTCGGGCCGCGCTCGCGGCTGCCACGACGGGCCTCGCGCGGCTCGTTCTGGGGGACCTCGCTCGCGGCGGCGGTCTCCACGGGTGCCTCTGCCACTGCAGCCACCTCGTTCTCCTTCTTGTTGTCGGTCACAGGCTCAGCCCCGCCTCTCGCGCGCCATCAGCGATGGCTGCGACACGACCGGCGTACTTGTTGCCACCGCGGTCGAAGACGACCGCCTCGATGCCGGCCTCCTTCGCACGCTCGGCCACGAGTTCGCCGACCTTCTTGGCCTTGGCGGTCTTGTCACCGTCGAAGGTTCGGAGGTCTGCCTCCATGGTGGATGCGGACGCGAGGGTACGACCCACGGCGTCGTCGACGACCTGCACGAAGACGTGGCGGGCCGAACGCGTGACGACGAGGCGCGGACGCTGCTCGGTTCCGATGACCTTCTTGCGAAGGCGGGTGTGGCGGCGCGAACGCGCAGCCGTCTTGGTCTTCACAGCCATGATTACTTACCTGACTTTCCGGCCTTGCGACGCACGACCTCGCCGGCGTAGCGGATGCCCTTGCCCTTGTAGGGCTCGGGCTTCTTGATCTTGCGGATGTTCGCGGCGGTCTCGCCGACGGCCTGCTTGTCGATGCCGGCGACCGTGATCTTGTTGTTGCCTTCGACGGTCAGCGTGATGCCGGCCGGGGGCTCGACGACCACAGGGTGCGAGAAGCCGAGCGCGAACTCGACCGACGAACCCTTCTGGGCGACGCGGTATCCGGTGCCGACGATCTCGAGGCCCTTGGTGTAGCCCTGCGTGACGCCGATGATCTGGTTCGCGATGAGCGTGCGGGTGAGACCGTGCAGCGAGCGCGAGTTGCGCTCGTCGTCGGGCCGGGTGACGAGCACCTGGTTGTCCTCGATCTTCACCTCGATCGGGTTCGCGACGGTGAGCGCGAGCTCACCCTTGGGGCCCTTGACGGTGACGGCCAGGCCGTCGACCGTGACGTCGACACCCGCGGGGATGTCGATGGGAAGTCGTCCGATTCGTGACATGGAACTACCACACGTAGGCGAGGACTTCCCCACCCACGCCCTTCTTCTCGGCCTGACGGTCGGTGAGCAGACCGTTGGAGGTGGACAGGATCGCGACGCCGAGGCCGCCGAGCACCTTGGGCAGCTCGGTGGACTTCGCGTAGACGCGCAGGCCGGGCTTCGACACGCGCTTGATGCCGGCGATCGAACGCTCGCGGTTCGGGCCGAACTTCAGCTGCAGCGTGAGGGTCTTGCCGACGCGTGCGTCGGTGACCTCGAAGTCGGCGATGTAGCCCTCGTTCTTCAGGATCTCGGCGATGTGCGCCTTGAGCTTCGAGTTGGGCATCGCGACGGAGTCGTGGTGCGCGGAGTTCGCATTCCGCAAGCGGGTCAGCATGTCAGCGACCGGGTCGGTCATCGTCATGGGTATTTCCTATCGTTCACCAGGTTTCGACGCCCGTTCCACGGACGCCGACCTGTGGTGTGGCCGGGGCGGATGCCCCGGTCCGGTTCAGCTGGGGGTTTCGCTCGACCTGAAGGGGAACCCGAGCTGCTTGAGCAGCGCGCGGCCTTCTTCGTCGTTCTTGGCGGTGGTCACCACAGTGATGTCCATGCCGCGGACGCGGTCGATCTTGTCCTGGTCGATCTCGTGGAACACGGACTGCTCCGTGAGACCGAAGGTGTAGTTGCCGTTGCCGTCGAACTGCTTCTCCGACAGGCCGCGGAAGTCACGGATGCGCGGGAGCGCGAGCGAGAGCAGGCGGTCGAGGAACTCCCACATGCGGTCGCCGCGCAGCGTCACGTGCGCGCCGATCGGCTGGCCCTCGCGCAGCTTGAACTGCGCGATGGACTTGCGGGCCTTCGTGACCTGCGGCTTCTGGCCCGTGATCTTCGTGAGGTCGGCGATCGCGCCGTCGATGATCTTGCCGTCGCGGGCTGCCTCACCGACGCCCATGTTCACGACGATCTTCACGAGGCCCGGCACCTGGTGCACGTTGGTGTAGCCGTGCTCCTCGGTGAGAGCTTTCGAGATCTCGGTCCGGTACTTGGTCTTCAGTCGCGGCTGGATTTTGCCAGCCTGCGTTGCCGTATCGGTCATTACAGGTCCTTACCTGACTTCTTGGCGTAGCGGACGCGGACGGTCTTCTCGACGCCGTCCTTCGTCACGGTCTCGAGGCGGAAGCCGACGCGGGTCGGCTTCTTCGACTCGGGGTCCACGAGCGACACGTTCGAGACATGGATCGGCGCTTCGTGGGTCTCGATGCCACCCGTCTTCGAGCCGCGCTGCGTCTGGCCGACGCGAACGTGCTTCGTGACGAAGTTGACGCCCTCGACGACGACGCGGTTCTCGGCGACGATCACCTCGAGCACCTTGCCCTGCTTGCCGCGGTCTCCGCCGCGGGCCTGGCTGCGGCCCGAGATGACCTGCACGAGGTCACCCTTCTTGATGTTGGCCATGACTAGATAACCTCCGGTGCCAGCGAGATGATCTTCATGAACTTGCGGTCGCGAAGCTCGCGACCGACCGGTCCGAAGATGCGGGTGCCACGGGGGTCACCATCGTTCTTGAGGATCACCGCTGCGTTCTCGTCGAACTTGATGTAGGAGCCGTCCGAACGACGGGTCTCCTTGACGGTGCGGACGATGACGGCCTTGACCACATCGCCCTTCTTGACGTTGCCGCCGGGGATCGCGTCTTTGACGGTCGCGACGATGGTGTCGCCGAGACCGGCGTACCGACGCTTCGAGCCACCGAGGACGCGGATCGTGAGCAGTTCCTTGGCGCCGGTGTTATCGGCGACCTTGACTCGTGATTCCTGCTGAAGCACTTCTAACTCCTTCTCTCAAGCAAGCGCGAGGCTTACTTGGCCTTCTCGACGATCTCGACGAGGCGCCAGCGCTTGGTGGCGCTGAGGGGCCGGGTCTCGCTGATCACGACGAGGTCGCCGATGCCGGCGGTGTTCAGCTCGTCGTGTGCCTTCACCTTGGAGGAGCGGCGCATCACCTTGCCGTAGAGCGGGTGCTTCACGCGGTCTTCGACCTCGACGACGATGGTCTTGTCCATCTTGTCGCTGGTCACGTAGCCGCGGCGAACCTTGCGGTAGCCGCGGACGAGTTCGGCCGACTCGGCGACTTCGGCCTCGACAGCCTTCTTGGTCTCAGCCATGATCAGGCCTCCTTCGTCTCTGCGGCCTCGGCTGCGCCATCCGTGACCGGTACAGTCTCGGATGCCGTTGCCTTGGCCTTCTTCGTCTTCTTCTCGGCCTTGGCCGGAGCCTCGACCGGCGCGGGCGTGGCCCGGATGCCGAGTTCGCGCTCACGGATGACCGTGTAGATGCGGGCGATGTCTCGCTTGACCGCGCGGAGGCGGCCGTGGCTCTCGAGCTGACCGGTGGCCGACTGGAAGCGCAGGTTGAACAGCTCTTCCTTGGCCTTCTTCAGCTCATCGAGGAGTCGCTCGTCTTCAAACGTGTCGAGCTCGACCGGGGTGAGCTCCTTGGTTCCGACGGCCATTATGCGTCGCCCTCCTCGCGCTTGATGATGCGTGCCTTGAGGGGCAGCTTGTGGATTGCACGGGTCATGGCCTCACGAGCGAGTTCCTCGGAGACGCCCGAGACCTCGAAGAGGACCCGACCCGGCTTGACGTTGGCGACCCACCACTCGGGCGAACCCTTACCGGAACCCATGCGGGTCTCGGCGGGCTTCTTCGTGAGCGGACGGTCGGGGTAGATGTTGATCCACACCTTGCCGCCACGCTTGATGTGACGGGTCATCGCGATACGAGCGGACTCGATCTGACGGTTCGTCACGTACGCGGGGGTCAGGGCCTGGATGCCGAACTCACCGAAGGTGACCTTCGTGCCACCGGTCGCCTGGCCCGAACGGCCGGGGTGGTGCTGCTTGCGGTACTTGACTCGACGGGGAATCAACATGGTTATGCCTCAACTCCTGCTGCCACCGGCTCCTGCGCCTTGGGCGCACGGCGGGGACGGTCAGTGCGCTCGGGGCGCGACGACTTCTGGTTGGCCTGCTCGCGGGCAAGCTCCTTGTTGGTGATGTCGCCCTTGTAGATCCAGACCTTCACGCCGATGCGGCCGAAGGTGGTCTTCGCCTCGTAGAAGCCGTAGTCGATGTTCGCGCGGAGGGTGTGCAGGGGCACACGGCCTTCGCGGTAGAACTCCGAACGGCTCATCTCGGCGCCGCCGAGGCGGCCGGAGACCTGGATGCGGACACCCTTGGCACCGGCGCGCTGGGCACCCTGCAGGCCCTTGCGCATCGCGCGGCGGAAGGCCACGCGGGCGGAGAGCTGCTCGGCGATGCCCTGGGCGACGAGCTGGGCGTCGGCCTCGGGGTTCTTCACCTCGAGGATGTTGAGCTGGATCTGCTTGCCGCTGAGCTTCTCGAGGTCGGAGCGGATACGCTCCGCCTCGGCGCCGCGGCGGCCGATCACGATGCCGGGACGCGCCGTGTGGATGTCCACGCGGACACGGTCACGGGTGCGCTCGATCTCGATGCGCGAGACTCCCGCGCGGTCGAGCGACGTCTGCAGCAGACGACGGATCTTGATGTCCTCTGCCAGGTAGTCGGAGTAGCGCTGACCGGGCTTCGTCGAGTCGGAGAACCACCGCGACACATGGTCGGTGGTGATGCCGAGACGGAAGCCGTACGGGTTTACCTTCTGACCCATTACTTCGTACCCTCCTCGGGCGTGGCGAGCACAACCGTGATGTGGCTGGTGCGCTTGTTGATGCGGAACGCACGACCCTGCGCGCGCGGCTGGAATCGCTTGAGGGTGGTGCCCTCATCGACGAATGCGCGGCTGATGTACAGGTCCTGCTCGTCCAGGTAGGTGTTCGAGGCATCGGCCTTGACGCGAGCATTCGCGATGGCCGAGGCGACGAGCTTGTACACCGGCTCGCTCGCACCCTGGGGTGCGAACTTCAGGATGGCCAAGGCCTCCTGAGCCTGCTTGCCGCGGATCAGGTTGACGACGCGACGAGCCTTCTGGGGGGTGACGCGGATGTGTCGCACGCGTGCGATCGACTCCACCATTTCTTCTCCTCCTTCACGTCACCGCGTCAGCGGCGACGGCCCTTCTTGTCGTCCTTCACGTGTCCACGGAAGGTGCGGGTGGGGGCGAACTCGCCGAGCTTGTGGCCCACCATGGTCTCGGTGACGAACACCGGGATGTGCTTGCGACCGTCGTGTACGGCGATCGTGTGACCCAGCATCGCCGGGATGATCATCGATCGACGTGACCAGGTCTTGATGACGTTCTTGGAACCGGCTTCGTTCTGCGTAACGACCTTGCGAAGCAGGTGGTCGTCGACGAAGGGGCCCTTCTTGAGACTGCGCGGCATCTTCTTCTACTCCTACTTGCGCTTCTTGCCGACGGTGCGACGACGGACGATGAGCTTGTCGCTCTCCTTGTTGGGGCGACGGGTGCGTCCCTCGGACTGGCCCCAAGGGCTGACCGGGTGGCGACCACCGGAGGTCTTGCCCTCACCACCACCGTGCGGGTGGTCGACGGGGTTCATTGCGACACCGCGGACGGTCGGGCGGACGCCCTTCCAGCGCTTGCGGCCGGCCTTGCCCCAGTTGATGTTCGACTGCTCGGCGTTGCCGACCTCGCCGACGGTCGCGCGGCAGCGCGCGTCGACGTTGCGGATCTCGCCCGAGGGCAGACGCAGCTGGGCGTAGGGGCCGTCCTTCGCCACGAGGCGAACGGAGGCACCGGCCGAGCGGGCCATCTTGGCACCGCCGCCGGGGCGGAGCTCGATCGCATGGATCACGGTACCGGTGGGGATGTTGCGCAGCGGGAGGTTGTTGCCCGGCTTGATGTCGGCGCCGGGGCCCGACTCGATCGCGTCGCCCTGCTGGAGCTTGTTCGGCGCGAGGATGTAGCGCTTCGTGCCGTCCACGAAGTGGATGAGCGCGATGCGAGCGGTGCGGTTGGGGTCGTACTCGATGTGAGCGACCTTGGCCGGCACGCCGTCCTTGTCGTTGCGACGGAAGTCGATCACGCGGTACTGGCGCTTGTGGCCACCACCGATGTGACGCGTCGTGATGCGGCCCTGGTTGTTGCGGCCACCGGTCTTCGACAGCGGGCGGAGCAGCGACTTCTCAGGCGTCGAGCGGGTGATCTCTGCGAAGTCCGCAACCGACGAACCGCGACGACCCGGAGTCGTGGGCTTGTACTTACGAATAGCCATAGTGTGTTTCCTCTGCTCCCTAGCCGACAGCCGTGAAGATGTCGATCGAGCCGGACTTGAGGGTGACGATCGCGCGCTTGGTGTCCTTGCGCTTGCCCATGCCGAAGCGGGTGCGGCGGGTCTTGCCCTGACGGTTCAAGGTGTTGATCGACGCCACCTGGACGTTGAAGATCTTCTCGATGGCGAGCTTGATCTCGGTCTTGTTCGAGCGCGGGTCCACGATGAACGTGTACTTGCCCTCGTCGATCAGGCCGTAGCTCTTCTCCGAGACGACCGGCGCGATGACGATGTCACGCGGGTCCTTGTTGTGCGCGGCGCTCATGCCGAGACCTCTTCCTTCTTCGCCTTCGAGGCGATGAACGCCTCGAGTGCAGCCGTGCTGAAGACGATGTCGTCGGAGACGAGCACGTCGTAGGCGTTCAGCTGGTCGACGCGCAGCGAGTGCACGGTCGGGATGTTGCGAACGGCCCGCTCGCTGAGCTCTTCGCCGCGGGCGACCACGACGAGGAAGCGCTTGGCCGGCGCGATCGCACCGAGGAGCGCGATGGCGTCCTTCGTCTTCGGGGCCTCGCTCGCCGCGAACGTCTCGACGACGTGGATGCGGCCGCCGCGTGCGCGGTCGGAGAGCGAGCCGAGGAGCGCCGCAGCGATCATCTTCTTGGGGGTGCGCTGCGAGTAGTCACGCGGCTGCGGGCCGTGGACGATGCCACCGCCGGTCATCTGCGGTGCGCGGATCGAACCCTGGCGGGCGCGACCGGTGCCCTTCTGCTTGAAGGGCTTGCGACCGGCGCCGGAGACCTCGCCGCGGGTCTTCGTCTTGTGCGTGCCCTGGCGGGCGGCAGCGAGCTGCGCGACGACGACCTGGTGGATGAGCGGGACGTTGGTCTGCACGTCGAAGAGCTCGGCGGGCAGCTCGACGGTGCCGGACTTCTTGCCGGTCACGTCGAGAACGTCGAGGGTGTTGACAGTAGCCATGGAACTACGCCCCCTTCACTGCGTTGCGGACGAAAACGAGACGGCCGCGAGCACCGGGAACCGCGCCCTTGACGAGCAGCAGGCCCTTCTCGGCGTCGACGGCGTGCACGCGGAGGTTCAGCACGGTGACGCGCTCGCCACCCATGCGACCGGCCATGCGCATGCCCTTGAAGACACGGCTGGGGGTCGACGAAGCACCGATCGAGCCGGGCTTGCGGTGGTTGCGGTGCGAACCGTGCGAAGCGGAGACGCCCTTGAAGTTGTGGCGCTTCATGACACCCGCGAAGCCCTTGCCCTTGCTCGTGCCGACGACGTCGACGAGCTGGCCGGCTTCGAAGGTGGCGTCGACCGTGAGCTCCTGGCCGAGCTCGTACGTCGCGGCATCCGCGGTACGAACCTCGGCGAGGTGACGGCGAGGCGTGACGCCTGCCTCACGGAAGTGGCCGGCGGCCGGCTTGGTGACCTTGCGGGGGTCGATGGCGCCGGCGGCGATCTGAATGGCGTCGTAGCCGTCCTTCTCGGGCGTGCGCAGCTGCGTCACGACGTTCGGCGCGATCTCGATGACGGTGACGGGGACGAGCTGGTTGTTCTCATCCCACACCTGGGTCATGCCCAGCTTGGTGCCGAGCAGTCCCTTCACGTTCTTGGTAGCGGTGGACATCAGTTACCTCAGAGCTTGATCTCGATGTTGACGTCGGCCGGGAGGTCGAGACGCATGAGCGAGTCGACGGCCTTGGGCGTCGGGTCCACGATGTCGATGAGACGCTTGTGGGTGCGCATCTCGAAGTGCTCGCGGCTGTCCTTGTACTTGTGGGGCGAACGGATGACGCACACCACGTTCTTCTCGGTGGGAAGCGGCACGGGGCCGACGACCGTGGCGCCCGCGCGGGTCACCGTGTCGACGATCTTTCGCGCCGAGGTGTCGATGACCTCGTGGTCATACGACTTCAGTCGAATGCGGATCTTTTGTCCCGCCATCTGCTGACTCTCTCTCTGTCAAGGCGTCGTACCCCTTCCAAGGCATTGGACGCCACGTAGCTACTCCGTGTGAAGCACCACTGTTCTGCTGTCAAAGGCCGGTGATCGAGCCTGTCGAAACCACCTGGACGTGGTGGTCTCGACACGCTCGACCTTCGTGCCCCCTCGCCGACCCCTGCACTCAGGCATTTCGCCCGGGCGCAGACATACCAGTGCCTTTGCAGGCAAAGGCCCATATCTTGTGGTTGTCGGCTCAGTTGTGTTCTGCTACCCGCGGCCTAGCCTGACCCCTTTTGCTCCGTGGAGCCGGGTGACTATGCACTGCCTGGCAGTGATCCGATCGGCGCGCACTCGGGCACGCGTTCGAAATGTTGAACTCAACGAGTTTGCCACAGTCCGGCCCTTCATGCAACCCGGGCGTGTCGCGCCGCCGCGGTTCCCAGCCGGAGCCCGGGCGAGCGGATGCCTCAGCCCCGCGCAGCACGTGATGGAATCGAAGTGCACACCGCCGACGGGAGGCCACATGCCTGAACACGCGCACCGGGTCAGCGCGCACATCGGACCGGGCAGCGTCTCCGTGACGCGCACCGGAACCCGCACCTACGAGGGGATGAACGAACGCGGTTCGACCGTGCGCATCGGCCCCGTCGACGCGGAAGGGCACTTCACGCCGGGCGAACTGCTGAAGCTCGCACTCGTCGGTTGTGCGGGCATGAGCTCCGACCGGGTCGCCGCCCGGCGTCTCGGCGATGACTACGCGATCACGATCTGGGCGCACGGGACATCTGATCCCAAGGAGAACCGCTATCTCCGCATCGACGAAGAGCTCCTCGTCGACCTGTCGGGTCTGGCCGAGTCGGAACGAAGCACGCTCATCGACATCATGTCGAAGGCGATCGAACGCGGATGCACCGTGGCTCGCAGCGTGCACGACAGCATCGACCTCGAGACCACCATCGACGGCACCCGGCCTGAGCGCGGGCGCCGGCGCTCGTGATCACCTGGATCCGTGGTGGGTCGTCACCGAGCTCGCGGCGACCTGCGGCGCCGCGAACCCTGTGACGAGGAGCAGTGCCGCCGCGACCCCGAGGCCGCTGAGGATGACCGCCGGCCGCCGCAACGGGGCATCCGTCGTTCCGATCCGGAAGGGGTCCTCGATCCACCGCTTCGACAACCCCGCGATCGCGAGGCTCAGCCCCACGAGGAGCACCATGAGCCATGGCGGGCTCGGCACGCCGGTGACGTACGGCACGAACATGAACACGGGCCAGTGCCAGAGGTAGAGCGAGTACGACACGTCGCCGACCCACTGCACGGGCGCCAACCCGGTGAGGCGCGCCGTGGACCACGAGGTCAGCGGCATCCCGGCCCAGATGACGGCGAGCGTACCGGCGACGGGGATCACCGCGACCCAGCCCGGGAAGACCGTCACGCCGGTGAACGTGACGATCGGCACGACGATGAGCGCAATGCCCAACCAGGAGATGACGGTGCGCAGCCGCTCGCGCCCCACCGGCGCTGCAGCGAGGGCCAGCAGTCCGCCGATGCCGAACTCCCAGCCGCGGGCGATCGTCGAGAAGTAGGCGAGGTTGTGGTCGGCTGCCGTCAGGGCGACGCCGTAGGCGAATGAGGCGATGGTGACCACTACGAGCGCGACGGCGGCGACGGTTCGCACGCTCGCTCCGCGTACACGGGCGAACCACAGGGAGCCCACCACGAGGAATGGCCAGACGAGGTAGAACTGCTCCTCCACCGAGAGCGACCAGAAGTGCTGCACGGGCGTTGAGCGCAGGTCGTCGCGTGCGGGGTTCTGCGAGTCGGCCGCGAGCTGCCAGTTCTCGACGTAGAGCGTGCTCGTCACGATCTCGCGGAAGAACCCCGACCATTCGCGCTGCGGCACGAACAGGAGCGTGAGCACCGACACAGCGAGCAGCGTCGCGACCGCGGCGGGCAGGATGCGTCGGGCGCGACGCTCGTAGAACCGCTTGAGCGAGATCCGGCGCGCCGATCCGGCGTCGCGCAGCAGGAGGCCCGTGATGAGGAAGCCCGACACGACGAAGAACACGTCGACGCCCATGTAGCCCGCCGGTGCCACCGCCGGCCACCCGTGATGGAGCACCACGGCACAAACGGCAACGGCCCGGAGAGCTTGAATCTCGGGCCGTACTGTCGATCGGGGCAACTCGGGCGGTGAAGCCATCCGGTTCAGCGTAACCCGATCGGGGGGTACGGCGCCAACTGTGGATGGTGTAGGCGTAACACGCCACGCTGCGCCCCGCTCCCCGTGGGCGAAGGAGCCGGACGACAAAGGAGCCGGTCGACGACGAAGGGGCCGGGCCCGAAGGCCCGACCCCTGTCGGTGTGCTCGAGGCAAGCCGCGCGGACGCGGCCTCCCTGGTGAGCGGTGTTACTTGATGATCTTCGTGACCGTACCGGCGCCGACGGTGCGACCACCCTCACGGATGGCGAAGCCGAGGCCCTCCTCCATGGCGATCGGCTGGATGAGCTCGACCGTCATGTCGGTGGTGTCGCCGGGCATGACCATCTCGGTGCCCTCGGGCAGCGTGATGACGCCGGTGACGTCGGTGGTGCGGAAGTAGAACTGCGGACGGTAGTTCGCGTAGAACGGGTTGTGACGACCGCCCTCCTCCTTGGAGAGGATGTACGCGGTGCCCTCGAAGTTCGTGTGCGGGGTGACCGAACCGGGAGCGACGACGACCTGGCCACGCTCAACGTCTTCACGCTTGGTGCCGCGGAGGAGGAGGCCGCAGTTCTCGCCGGCCCATGCCTCGTCGAGCTGCTTGTGGAACATCTCGATGCCGGTGACCGTGGTCTTCTGCGTCGGGCGGATGCCGACGATCTCGACCTCGGAGTTGATCTTCAGCGTGCCACGCTCGGCGCGGCCCGTGACGACGGTTCCACGACCGGTGATCGTGAAGACGTCTTCGATCGGCATGAGGAAGGGCTTGTCCTTGTCGCGCACCGGGTCGGGGATCGACTCGTCGACGGCGTCCATGAGGTCGAGGACCGACTGGGTCCACTTCTCGTCGCCCTCGAGGGCCTTGAGGCCGGAGACGCGGACAACCGGAGCGTTGTCGCCATCGAAGCCCTGGCTCGAGAGCAGCTCGCGGACCTCGAGCTCGACGAGCTCGAGGATCTCCTCGTCGTCGACCATGTCGGACTTGTTGAGCGCGACGAGCAGGTAGGGCACGCCGACCTGCTTGGCGAGCAGCACGTGCTCACGCGTCTGGGCCATCGGGCCGTCGGTCGCCGCGACCACGAGGATCGCGCCGTCCATCTGCGCTGCGCCGGTGATCATGTTCTTGATGTAGTCGGCGTGACCCGGGGCGTCGACGTGCGCGTAGTGGCGCTTCGGCGTCTCGTACTCGACGTGCGAGATGTTGATCGTGATGCCGCGCTGACGCTCTTCGGGAGCGGAGTCGATCGACGCGAAGTCGCGCTTCACGTTGGTGGCCGACGGGAACTTGTCAGCGAGCACCTTCGAGATCGCCGCGGTGAGCGTCGTCTTGCCGTGGTCAACGTGACCGATCGTTCCGATGTTGACGTGCGGCTTGGTCCGCTCGAACTTGGCCTTAGCCACTGTGGGTCCTCCTCAGGACTCGTGTAGGAACCCCGGGCGCTGGATTGCGACCGGTGTGCTACGGGGTTTCGTTGATATGTTACGCGAACCGGTTGGCTCGTGCGTCGGAGGCTTATTCGCCCTTGTTCTTCTGGACGATCTCGTCGGCGACAGCCTTCGGGACCTCCGCGTAGCTCTCGAACTCCATCGAGTACACCGCGCGGCCCGAGGTCTTCGACCGCAGGTCGCCGATGTAACCGAACATCTCCGAGAGCGGGACGTGCGCACGCACGACCTTGACGCCGGCGGCATCCTCCATTGACTGGATCTGACCGCGACGCGAGTTCAGGTCGCCGATGACGTCACCCATGTATTCCTCAGGGGTGCGCACCTCGACGGCCATGAGCGGCTCGAGCAGAACCGGGTTCGCCTTGCGAGCGGCTTCCTTGAAGCCCATCGATCCGGCGATCTTGAACGCCATCTCCGAGGAGTCGACGTCGTGTGCAGCGCCGTCGAGCAAGCTCGCCTTGACGCCGACCATCGGGTAGCCGGCCAGGATGCCGTACTGCATGGCGTCCCGGAACCCGGCGTCGACCGACGGAATGTACTCGCGCGGCACGCGACCACCCGTGACCTTGTTCTCGAACTCGTACGACTTCTCGGTCGTGACCTCGAGCGGCTCGATCGCGAACTGGATCTTCGCGAACTGGCCGGAACCACCGGTCTGCTTCTTGTGGGTGTAGTCGTGCTTCTCGACCGCGCGCTTGATCGTCTCGCGGTAGGCCACCTGGGGCTTGCCCACGTTGGCCTCGACCTTGAACTCGCGCTTCATGCGGTCGACGAGGATGTCGAGGTGCAGCTCGCCCATGCCCTTGATGACCGTCTGACCGGTCTCCTGGTTCTGCTCGGTGCGGAAGGTGGGGTCCTCCTCGGCGAGCTTCTGGATCGCCGTGCCGAGCTTCTCCTGGTCGGCCTTGGTCTTCGGCTCGATGGCGACCTCGATCACGGGGTCGGGGAACGTCATCGACTCGAGCACGACCTGGTTGTCGGGGTCGCAGAGCGTGTCGCCGGTCGTCGTGTCCTTCAGACCGATGACGGCGTAGATGTTGCCCGCGGTGACCGAGTCGACCGGGTTCTCCTTGTTGGCGTGCATCTGGAAGATCTTGCCGATGCGCTCCTTGCGGCCCTTAGTCGAGTTGATGACCTGGGCACCCGAGTCGAGGTGACCCGAGTAGACGCGCACGTAGGTGAGGCGACCGAAGAAGGGGTGCACCGCGACCTTGAACGCGAGCGCCGAGAACGGCTCCTGCGCGTCGGCGTGACGGAGGATGACCTTCTCCTCGTCGCGCGGGTCGTGGGCCTCGATGGCCGGCACGTCGAGCGGCGACGGAAGGAAGTCGATCACGGCGTCGAGCATCGGCTGCACGCCGCGGTTCTTGAACGCCGAGCCGCACAGCACGGGGTAGATCTCGGAGTTGATCGTGAGCTTGCGCACCGCTGCCTTGATCTCCGCGACGGTGAGCTCCTCGCCGCCGAAGAACTTCTCGAGCAGCACGTCGTCGGTCTCGGCGACGGTCTCGAGGAGCATCTGACGGTACTCGTCGGCCTTGTCCTTGAGGTCGGCCGGGATCTCCTCGATGGCGTACTTCGCACCCATCTGCACGTCGCCCTTGGCGTCTCCACGCCACGTGAGCGCGCGCATCTCGATGAGGTCGATGACGCCCTCGAAGTTCGACTCGGAGCCGATCGGGAGCTGGAGCACGAGCGGCTTCGCGCCGAGGCGCTTGATGATCGTCTCGACCGTGAAGTAGAAGTCGGCGCCGAGCTTGTCCATCTTGTTGACGAAGCAGATGCGCGGGACGTTGTACTTGTCGGCCTGGCGCCAGACGGTCTCGGACTGGGGCTCGACGCCCTCCTTGCCGTCGAAGACGGCGACGGCACCGTCGAGCACGCGAAGCGAGCGCTCGACCTCGACCGTGAAGTCGACGTGGCCGGGGGTGTCGATGATGTTGATCTGGTTCTTGTTCCAGAAGCAGGTCACGGCGGCAGACGTGATCGTGATGCCGCGCTCCTTCTCCTGTTCCATCCAGTCGGTCGTCGAGGCGCCGTCGTGGGTCTCGCCGATCTTGTGGTTGACGCCCGTGTAGAACAGGATGCGCTCAGTGGTGGTGGTCTTGCCGGCATCGATGTGCGCCATGATGCCGATGTTGCGGACCTTGCTCAGGTCGGTGAGCACGTCTTGTGCCACGGGGGTTCCTCCGGGAGGTTCAGGAACGGAAGGGGTGGGGTGAACGGATGCCGCGGGCTGTGGGCCGCGGCATCCGCTCTGCCATTACCAGCGGTAGTGGGCGAAGGCGCGGTTCGACTCGGCCATCTTGTGAGTGTCTTCACGACGCTTCACCGCGGCGCCGAGGCCGTTCGAAGCATCGAGGATCTCGTTGGTGAGGCGCTCGGTCATGGTCTTCTCGCGACGAGCCTTGGCGTAGCTGGTGAGCCAGCGGAGGGCCAGGGTATTGGCGCGGTGAGGCTTGACCTCGACGGGGACCTGGTAGGTCGAGCCGCCGACGCGGCGCGAACGCACCTCGAGGGTGGGGCGCACGTTGTCGAGCGCCTTCTTGAGGGTGGCGACGGCGTCTTGGCCGTTCTTCTCGGCGACGTTCTCGAGCGCGTCGTAGACGATGCGCTGCGCGAGGTCCTTCTTGCCGTCGATGAGGATCTTGTTGACGAGCTGGCTGACGACGGGCGAACCGTAGACCGGGTCGGCGACGACGGGGCGCTTCGGAGCGGGTCCCTTGCGAGGCATTACTTCTTCTCCATCTTCGCGCCGTAGCGGCTACGGGCCTGCTTGCGGTTCTTCACGGCCTGCGTGTCGAGCGCGCCGCGGATGATCTTGTAGCGCACGCCGGGGAGGTCTTTCACTCGGCCGCCGCGCACGAGCACCATCGAGTGCTCCTGGAGGTTGTGGCCCTCGCCGGGGATGTAGGCGGTGACCTCGGTGCCGTTCGAGAGCTTCACACGGGCGACCTTGCGGAGCGCCGAGTTGGGCTTCTTCGGGGTGGTGGTGTACACACGCGTGCACACGCCGCGCTGCTGGGGGTTGGCCTTCAGGGCGGGAGCCTTGGTCTTGGTGACCTTCGGCGAGCGACCCTTGCGGACCAACTGCTGAATGGTTGGCACTGCTTCTCCTTGTTATTGCTGCACGGTGACAGCGTGATGAATTTCACATCATGACCCACCGGCACTGCAGAGCTGCAGCGCCTGTGAGATGGTGGGTATGCCGTGGGGGCCCGCCCATTGGGCGGCCCTTGCAGTGTGCGACTTGTGCGAACCTAGCGTGCCGCCATGGGCACGGTTCAAGCGCGCGTCAACGCGCACACCCGGTCAATAGTAGTCGGCGGGTGTCATCCGGTCAAATGACGACGGATGCCGCGAGCGGCCGGCGCCGCCCCCGCGAACCTGCCCGGCTCAGCCGGGCCATCCCGGCGCGTCGAGCTCCCGATCGAGGTCGGCGAGGAGCTCCTCCACTTGCGGCTCCACGAACTCCACGACGGCCTCGCCGATGCGGTGACGGTGCTGCGCGAGCTCGACGCAGATGCGACGCCCGAGCTGCTTCGCGAAGTCGTCGGCGAGGCGGACCTCCTCGCGGAGGGCTTCCTTCTCCTCGAGGGTGAAGGGGCGGGGCGGGGGCTCGTTCGTCGCCGCCGCGACATCCGCCTCGAGTCCGGTCAGGGTGAAGAGGAACGGCTGGTCGGGCACCGGCTCGGGATCGAGGTCGAGTCCGAGGAACTCGGGGTCGAGCCCCTCCCCCGCGCGATACGGCCGGCGCGCCTTGCGCTCCTCGGCGAGACGGATCTCGCGGTGCAGCATCGGCAGGTTGCGCGCCGTGTAGTCGTCGACGGCCGCGTCGACGATGGCCTTCATGCGCATCGAGAACGCGTGCTGCACGGGATGCGGCACGTCGACGTCGAGTCCGGCCGCGGCGAGGATGGGCGAGCCGAAGCACCTCGTGCAGAGCCGCACGCGGGCGCGGTGGGTGCCCGGCCGCCACCGCGGCAGCCAGGCGAGCCAGCGGTCGACCTCGTGGCTGACGCGCGCCTCGACGGAACCCTCCACGCGTTCACGATACTGCCCGAGGCATCCGGGCACCTCGATCGTCGTTCTGCTGGCGCGCCGTGAGCCGGGAGTCACTCCTCCTCGTCGCGCTCCCACGGCCAGCGAGGGCGGCGCGCTCCACCCGATTGCGCTTGCGCCACAAGGGAGGCGAGCCATGCCACGAGCGCCGCGCAGGCCGGAATCAACAGCCCGAAGAGGCTCACGCCGAAGGCGAGCCCGAAGATGAGGCTCGCGAGGACGGTGCTCGTCGCGATGGCGTAGCCGACGATCGCCACCACGACGGTGGCGAGCCACGTCCAGAGCGCTGCGAGGAGCACGGTCGTGAGCACCGCGAACGGCGCCCGCAGCCCCCGCGCCAGGTACAGGAGGAGCACAGCGACGGATGCCCCGACCGCGGCCGGCCCGACGAACGGGCCCGCGGCGCCGCTCGGGATCACCTCGGCGTCGGTGAGCAGGCTCCCGAACCCGTAGGCGCACACGACAAGCGCGAGATAGAGGGCCGCGGCGAACGCGGCCACGACCCAGGCGCGGCGGCGGGATTCCTCCATGCTCCGACCCTACGCTCGCCGACGGTGCGACCGTCGGCGGGTGTCCACAGCCCGAGCATCGATCCGTCGAGCCGACGTCGATAGGGTCGAAGCATCCGTTCACACGAAAGGCTTGCATTGCGCCCCACCGACGGCACTCTGGCCCAGCTCCCCGAGGAGTTCTCCCACTCTCGTTCGACCACGCGCACGCTCGTGTACTCGGTCCTCGCCGTGGCCGCGCTCGTGGCGCTCGTGCTCTCGCTCGTGAACTTCGAGGCCATTCGCGACGATGCAGCCGAGATGACCGGTCGTCGTGCCGGTCTCCGCGGCATCATCGCACCCGTCGTCGTCATCGCCTGCGCGTTCTTCGCGCTGCTGTTCGCCCTGCTCGCCGTGCGCGGGTCGCACGTCTGGCGACGGGTCGCCACCGGCACGGTGCTGTCTCGGCGGGAGTTCCGGATCGACTGCACCGCCGACGTCGCCGCGCAGTGGCACTCGGCATTCGCCAGCGGCGACCCGGCGAACTACCTGCCGATCGGCAGCCACAAGAAGGGCGAGACCTGGGTTCGGATCTACCTCGCGAACGACGATCGGATCGCGTTCGTCACCGTGCAGCACGGCACCGGATCGGCGCGGCGCACGTGGCCCCTCATCACGCTGCGGGACAGCGCCTACGTGCAGCTGAAGCGCCTCGGCGCCGCCGACTTCGGTAAGCCTTCCAGCCTCGGAGCCAAGGGCACCCTCGACCCATTCCTGCGCGGCTGAGCATGGAGATCGAGCCGACGGGCCCCGCCCGCTTCGACGTGCCGCTCGACGTCGCAAAGGTGCAGACGGCCGGCCGCTACAACTCCGGCTTCATCGTCGTGGGCGTCGTCCTTCTCGCCGGATCCCTGGCCGGCCTCTGGGCGATGCTCGCGACGGGGTTCGGCTCGTGGTTCACCGTCATCCTCGTCGGCCTGTTCGCGGTCGCCTCTCTCGGACTCATCGTGACGAGCGCGCTGCGCCGACGGATGCTCCTCCTCCTCGTCGGCCGATCGGCCTCCGCCTGCACGATCACCGACGACGGCATCACGCTCGCCGGCGCGCCCGAGATCCGCTGGAGCGACCTCGAATTCGTCGCGGTGCTGAACGACCGCCCGCGCACCAATCGCCTGCGATCGGTGCCGGTGTTCGGCTGGTTCGGGCGGCTCGCCCTGAAGGCCGGAAACGGCACGATCCTCTGCGAACTCGCGGTGCGCGACGGCGAGGCGCTGCAGCGGCGGTTCGCAGATCCGGCCGCGGCCCGTCGAGTCACCCTCTTCGGGCGGTGGCCCGACGGCACCCGTCGTGGCGTGCTCCCCCTGCTTCTCGATGCAGTCCTCTCCGAGGCATCGACGCAAGACGTGGTGCGGGCGGTCTTCGACGCGGCATCCGCTCATCACGTTCCGGTCGTGCTGCACGAGTCGACCTTCGAGCACTACAAATGGAAGGCGCCGCTGCTCGACCCGAAGTGGCCGACCACGACGACCGGCGACGGGTAGCGGTGCCCATCTCATGCACGCCCGCACGTCGATAGGGTGGTCAGCATGTTCGACGGACTGAGACGACAGCTCGATGAGCGCGATATCGCGCGCAACGCGGTACTGCTCCCCGGTGATACCGGTGAACCGCAGCAAGGCGCGCTCACGCTCCGTGAGCAGGAGTCCGGCTTCGAGCTCGCCACGATCGACTACGGCCGAACCGTGCCGCTCGCGGTCGAAGACTCGGCCGAAGCCGCCGCGCAGCGGCTGCTCGCCTACCTCGACCAGCCGCTCCCCGAGCCGCGGACGATGAGCGCACCCGACTTCCAGGCCCTCGTGGCGGCGGCCGAACACCACCTGGCCGACCTTCGCACTCGCCTCGCCGATGCCGGCCGACTGCTCATTCGAATTCCGGCAGACCTCGCCCTCGATCGCATCGGAGTGCTCGACGGCGTCTTCCTGTTCTCAGCGGGAACGTCGGTCGAAGCGCGCGCCCTGCCGCCGACCGCCCTCGCCGACGGCGCAGCCCTGCATCGCTTCGTCACCGCGCGAGAGGTGCTCGCGAACGTCGAACTCGTGCAGCCCTGGTTCGGCCAGCCGGGCGGCGCAATCCGGTTCGCCCTCGCCGACGACTTCCTCGGCATTCGCGACCTCGTCGCTTCGGGCACCCTCAGTCGTGTCGAGGTCGCCTGACCGTCAGCCGCACGGCGACGTGGATCACGGCTGACGTCGCGCTGCCGGCGCCGGCCGGCTGCTTCACCAGCCCTGGCACCCTGCGCATGCCTGCCCGAGCCCGTTGAACCCGGTCGCGGGGTCTTTGAAGATCGCCCAGGCCGCGACGGTGTTCCCGCTGCGCGCCGCCGTGTCCATGTTGCGCAGGGTCTCGAGTCCGGTCGGATGCCACTCGAGGTACGACTGCTCCTCGATGCCGTCGGTGCCCTGGAGGAGGACTCCGCGGACCGCGTCGATCCGCTCCACGAGCAACGGCGCGTCGCCGGGCTTCATGGATGCCGCGATTCCGGTCTCCACGAGGTTGAGCACCGGTTGGCGCAACTCCGCGCACCGGAACTCCAGCGCCTGACTCGTCATTCGAACCCTCCTCGTCGCAGCGGTCGGCCACCATCGATCGGGGCCACTTCCGTGGGGTGTGCCCGGAGCCTCATCGGCCCTCGGCCGGGGGGCGGTACACGAACTGCTCCTTCGGCGTGCGCCGTCCCTCGCGGAACGCCTTGATGGCCTCGTGCGGAGGCGCGGCGGACGAGGCGAAGAGCACCGTCTCATCGGGTGCGACGTAGATCGAACCGCCGCCGCGCACCGCTCGGTAGACCACGACCGCGTCATCCTCGGGAAGCAGCCGGATCGAGAACTCGAGTCCGGGCGCGATGCGTTCGAACAGCTCCAGTCCCACGTCGATGAGCCGCTGCTGCTGGCTCGTGGGCTCGGGCTGGTCTGACTGCTGGTCCGTCATCGTTCCTGTTCTTCCTGCGATGCATCCGATCGCGACGACACATTACCGGCCCGCTCGACAACGACACCCCGCGGAGACAGGAGCGCATCGATGAGCTCATGCTCGGACATCCGCGCGACGTGCGCGAACGACACCGCCTCGCGCATTCCGGTGCGGTTCCGCGGGAACCGGGCCGAGCGGCGATCGCCGTCGACGTCCCAGTGCAGCACCACCTGCTCACCGCTGTCGTCGAGGTCGAAGCCCTCGGGGAGGTCGCTCACCTCGCTCGGCAGAGTCGTGCTCGGGAGTCGCAGCTGCGCACGGACGTTCACGCCGAGTGTGAGTACGAGGTATCGGCGAACGGATTCGAGCGACTCGCTCGACATGATCACACGCGGTGCCGAGCTCCGATTCCTGGTCTCCAGTTCGTAGCGCCCGTTCCGCTCGAAGATCGTGTCAGCCGTCTCCATGTCGCTGAGGCGGATCACCGCGTCCTTCGGCGGGGCGGACGCAATCCGGCCCTTCGCCGCGAAGGCGAGGAGGGCGACGTCGGCGTCCACATCGGTATTCGCCATGATCAGCCCTGCCGTCGTTGGGCGGCTGCTGCGTCGAGGTCGGCGGCGGACGTTCGCTTGCCGGCCCGCCAGCTCTCGATCATCGGATCGCGCCACAATGCCGACGTGCCGAACAGCAGCGAGCCGTCGTCGCCGACGATGAGCTGGCTGCCACCGTAGCCGAGTTGCCAGACGTACACGGCGCCCTCGTCGGCCAGCGCTTCCACGCCGAACTCGAGTCCGGGAGCGAGCGCCTCGAGGTACCGCTCACCGATGCGGGCGAGCTCCTGCTGCCGGGCGGACAGTCCTGCGTCGTCGGTCATCGCGCGGTTCCTTCCTCGGCCGCGGGCGGGTCGAGCTCATCGAGATCGCGCGGCGCGCCAGACGTCTGCACGAGGAACGCGAGGTGCTCCTTGAGCTTGCGTCGGGCGACGTTGTCGACGCTCTCCGGACCGCCCATCGCCAACGGCAGCTTGAATCCGAAGCACTCGTCGATCTCGGGTAGCCCGAGCGCGGCGACGGCGTCGTCGTAGAAGAGGCGACGCAGATCCGCCTGTTGCGTCGCCGAGTCCTCCATGTCGTCGAAGATGACGTCGGACACCCTCCGAGAGAACGGCACGAAGAACCCGTATCGGTAGAGGACGAGCACATACGTGCGCTCCCACTGCACGATGAGGTCGCCCCACGCGGTCGCGAACACAGGGAGCGCACCTGGGTGCGACGGAAGGATGGCATCCATCACCGGAAGGAGGAGTGCGGGGTCGATCAGCCGTACGAACCCATCGGACGTCATCAGGGCACCGTCTTCGGTCCAGGCCTCCTCCATGGTGATCGGCACGCTCTTGCCATACTCTTCGATCACTTCGGGCGAGATAGGACCGGCGACCCGGAACCCGCCCCGCAAGTTGCCACTCATGAGACCTCTTTGATCGTGATGTTCATGTGGATGCCGTGCCACATCGATAGTGGCACGCGGTCGAGGAATCGCAGCACTTGCGCCTCCATTTGGGGCACGAAGTGGTTCTTGAAGATGTTCCCGATCTTGCCGTTCTCTATTCCGCCGTTCATGCCGCTGATGTCGGTCGGATTGCCGCCGGCCACCATGTCGAGTCGGTGCGTCGCGTTCAACTTGCTACGTTCATTCACCGCGGTGAGTTCGGCCTCTCGGGGGTCGAGATCTGGGTCGAGGCGCAGGAGGGTTTCGACCCGGTCAGCCAACCAGGCATCGCGCACAGCTCGTTGTGCCGCTTCCGACCCCGAGACCTCACGAGGGTCAGCCGGATGGTTGATGAAGGCCGATCGGCGTTCGAGCCACTCGGCCACGGTCATGCTGTTGAGCACCTCGTCGGCGTCACGGAACTGGAGGTCCATTTCGTCGGGGTCGCAGTTCGACGGACACTCGGTCGAGAGCTCGAGCCGCTCGCCGATCACGAGGCGCCCGTCGGGATCCATACCGACGACGGGGTCCTCGCCTGCCATGAGGTCCGCGAGCAGCCGAGTCTCTTCGGGTGTCAGAGGCCCGTCGGACAACTCCCGGCCGCGCGTGTACTCGACGAACTCGCTGAACCGATTGGTGATCCTCCACTCTCGCGGGTTCTTCGGCGAGCGCTCGGGAGTGCCTCCGTACTCCGGGGTGGTGCCGGGCGCACTGCTCGGGGTTGCCGTGGTGTCGGGCGCGGTGCTCGGGGTCGCCGTGCCATCAGCCTGAGTGCTGAGGTTCGGCGGAGGCGTGAACGCGGGGTTCCAGACCGTCCCGAGATCGGGCGACCCCGTCGCCGGGCGGGCGACCCCACCGGGGGTCTCGATGCCCGATTGGTGCGAGGTCCACGGCGCGAGCTCGGGAGTGCTGCCGGTGGCGGCCTCGACGACCGACGGGTGGAAGCCCGCGTGCCCGAATCGCACGTTGCCCATCGCGGGCGGCCATCCGGCGACCATTCCCGTCTGCGAGTCGAGCGTGAGGATCGTGCCGTTGTGGTTGTACGCCACGAACCAGTGCCCCATGCCCGAGTTGCGCACGACGCCGACGACGGTGTGCGAGCCCGGCCCGAGGTGCTGCAGGGTGCCGGCGATCTGCTCCGGCGTCATGACGAGCTGCGGCACTCCCGTGTCGCTCTCCATTCCCGCGATGTCCCTCGAGGACGCTTCCGCGGTGTGCGGCGTCGCGCCGTTGAGGATCGCGTTGAGCGTCGAGGCGGTGGAACCGCAGTTGAACGAGAACGGGGAGTTCGGGTCTCCGTCGAAGTTGGGATTGATCAGATGCTGCTTGAGCAGCTCGATGACCTCGCTCGGATCCATCGTGGAGATGTTGCTCGACGGGTCGACGGGGATCGAAGCCGGCTTCGGCGCCTCGGGAGCGGCGGGGCTCGCCGTGTCGTCACCGGGCGTCTCGACCTCGGCCGTGTCGGCGGCCGTCGGCGTCTGATCGGTTGCAGTCGACGCCTCGGGCGCACTCTCAGGCGCAGTCGACGCCTCGGGTGCGCTCTCAGGCACGGTCGACGCCTCGGGTGAGCCGTCAGATCCGAACAGATGATGCGCCGGCGTTGTGGCGGGACTGTCTGCCGGCGTCGTTGAACCCCGCGGAGCCGCGGGCGCTGAAGCCCTCGGTGCATCGATTCCATCTCCCGACGGAAGCGTGGGCAGGTAGTGGCCCGCGGCCCCATCGACGTCGGTCCGGCTGAGGACACCTTCCTTGATGAGCCCGTCGACTGACATCGGACTTCCGTCGACGTCGAGGATGCGAACCTGGATCCCACCGCCCGGATGACCGAATGCCGGAGCGATCTCCGAAACCTCGATGCGCATACCGGGAGGAAGGGAGCCACCGGTGAGTCGGTAGATCGAGTACGGATCCCGCAGGTTGCTCGGCGGCAGCGAGCGCTGCTCGAAGGGCGTGCCCGGGAAGGAGAAGAAGTCGCCTCGCGGCAGGCCCATTCTGTCGAGCACGTCGCCGTAGTTAGCGAGGAATGCGTCGAGGTCGCGGAATTCCACGAACGACCCCTGCGTGCCGCCGTCGTTGCCCGGGTAGACGGGCCAGCCGTTCTCGTCGGTGTAGCGCGCCTCCCACTCGGTGCGGGTGAACGGCGTGCCGTCGTCGTCGCGGCCGTACGGCGCGTCGGGGTCGGTGATGAGGTCGGCGATCGCGTCAGGCACCGTTCCCGGATGCGCGAAATCATCGCCGAGCGCGCCGCTCTCACCGGGTGCACGGAGGTCGCCGTAGTTCGGATCGATCGGGTTGCTGGACACACGGTCGTCGACGCGATCCCAGCCCGGGCCGTTGTCGGCGCCGGACAGGACCGGGTCGCCCATGGACTCGTCCCAAGGGGTGTCGCGATCGGGCGAGCCATCCGTGGTCTCGCCACGGCCGGGTGCGCCATCGCCCGCCGGACCCTGCTTCGGAGCGTCCGCCTCGGTCGGCGTGGACGGCGAGCCGTCGGCCGGTTGCGTGGTGGAGCCGTCGCCGGGAGTCGACGAAGCATCCGTCGTCGTCGCGGCATCCGGAGTCACCGACGCGGCATCGGGGGCGGTCGGGGTGACGCCCGGCGTGGACGCGCCGGAGGCATTCGCATCGGTCGCGACTGGGTCGACGACGA
Organism: Agromyces albus; assembly: GCF_030815405.1. Taxonomy (NCBI): domain Bacteria; kingdom Bacillati; phylum Actinomycetota; class Actinomycetes; order Micrococcales; family Microbacteriaceae; genus Agromyces; species Agromyces albus. Next base: position 2,784,332 of record NZ_JAUSWX010000001.1, read on the forward strand.
GCTCCGGCGGGATGGAGGCATCCCAGGAGGTCGCATTGGGCTCGTCGGGCGGCCATGGGCTCCGCGTGTGCGTCTGGGCATCGAGGGTCCACATGTTCGTGCCGTCGAAGAACGCGTTGAACCAGTGGCCTTCCGTTCCCCTCGATCGGTCGATACCGACGACGGCGTGGGAACCCGGCCCGAGTGCACGAAGCGTCGCCTCGATCTGCTCGGGGGTCATCGTCGTCTGGGGATTGCCGGTGCGCCCCTCCATCTGGGGGATGGTGTAGGTGTCGAATCCGGGTGCCTCCGCGACCCCCTGCCCGTTGAGGAAGTCGTTGAGGTTGGAGGAGGTGTGACCGCAGTTCTCCGCGTACCCGTTCCTGAGGTCGAACCAGTCGAACTTCGGGTTGATCTGCGTGAGGGCCGCGTCGATCTCCTCGAGGGTGCGGTCGGACCGGTTGTTCGCCGCGTTGTCGGGCTGGTCGCTCTCACTGCCGTCGGGCTCACTGCCGTCGGGCTGACCCGCATCGGTGGCGGGGTCTGCGGGCGCAGTTCCGTCGGCGGGCGCCGGCGCGTCTGCTTCGGAGCCCGGTGCGTCGGAGTTCACGCCATCAGAGCCGCTCGCCGAGCCGTCGGGCGCTGCCGACTGCGGCTTCGGCGCGGCCGGGGCCGAGGAGCCGCCGGTCGACGGAGGCAGGAACGACGGCTTTCCGAGCATCGCCGCACCCGCTGCGACCGCGGCAGTGCCTCCGACAGCGGCGACCTCTTCGGGTGCCGGTCCGTCGGATACCTCGTCGGGCGTCGTGCCGTCGGTGGAGGTGTCGTCGGTCGACGTGCCGTCAGTCGACGTGCCATCAGTCGACGTGCCGTCGGCCGAGGTGCCGTCAGCCGAGGTACCGTCGGCCGAGGTGCCGTTCGACGTGCCGACAGTGGTGGCGCTCGACGCGCCACCCGTGGCGACCGCGCCCGGTTCGGTGCCGTTCGACGTCGGCGCATCCACACCACTCGGCGCATCCACAGCACTCGGCGCATCCACACCACTCGGCGCATCCACAGCACTCGGCGCATCCACACCACTCGGCGCATCCACAGCACTCGGCGCATCCACACCACTCGGCGCATCCACAGCACTCGGCGCATCCACACCACTCGGCGCATCCACAGCACTCGGCGCATCCACACCACTCGGCGCATCCACAGCACTCGGCGCATCCACACCACTCGGCGCATCCACACCACTCGGCGCATCCACACCACTCGGCGCATCCACACCACTCGGCGCATCCACACCACTCGGCGCATCCACACCACTCGGCGCATCCACACCACTCGGCGCATCCACACCACTCGGCGCATCCACACCACTCGGCGCATCCACACCACTCGGCGCATCCACACCACTCGGCGCATCCACACCACTCGGCGCATCCACACCACTCGGCGCATCCACACCACTCGGCGCATCCACACCACTCGGCGCATCCACACCACTCGGCGCATCCACACCACTCGGCGCATCCACACCACTCGGCGCATCCACACCACTCGGCGCAACCACACCACTCGGCGCATCCACACCACTCGGCGCATCCACACCACTCGGCGCGTCGGCTGTCGGAAGGTCGATCCCGGGGCCGTCGCCGCCAGCGGGCGAGCCCGCATCGCCGGAACCCGGCGTCGGAGCATCCGTCGGGACATCGACCGAACCACCGTCACCCGTAGACGGAGAACTCGCGTCGCCTGCGCCGGGCGTCGGAGCATCGTTCGAGACGTCGACCGCCCCGGCAGCGCCACCCTGGTTCGACGAACCGGTGCCCGTGCCCCCACTGGGGATGCTCCCGGCGTCGGGCGTCGTGACGCCGGTGCTCGTGCCGGTGCCGCTCGGAGCGGTCGGAGCTCCCCCAGCGCCGGAAGGGCGGCCGGCAAGCGCCCCGCCGAGCAGCGCCCCCGCTGCCATGGAACTCAACGGGCTGAATGGCGTGCCGTTCAGGCCCGATTCGGCCGCACCGCTCACGAGACCGTCGACCGCGCCGCTGCCCGTCTCGACACCGATGTGCGTCAGACGCTGAAGGCCTCCGGGCGAGACGTTATCGGTGAGCCGGCCGGCGCCGATCCGCGACACGCCGGCACCTGCAGCGCCGCCCGCTGCAGCCGACAGCGCCGCGTTCAGCACGTTCTGCGGCTGGAATTCCGGGTCGAGCGCACCGCGCACCGTGTTGAACGACACCGTGGTGATCGCGCTCGCGAGTCCGGCCGAGAGGGTCTCCCTGATGACCACAGCGCCGGCACGGATCGCGAACCGCGCCGCCCGGAGGGCGGCCATCACGAGCATCCGCAGCTTCCTGCAGAGCGTTCCGATCTTGATCGCCCACCGTGTGACGGTGATGACGATCTTCGCCGCCATCGCTGCGGCGCCCGCTCCGAAGGTGACCGCGCCGAGGAGCGCGCCCAGTCCGATCTCGATGGCGATCTCGACGGCCATCTGCGCGACGAACCAGCCGATCTCCTCCCAGGCCTTGTCGACGGCATCGATCATGCTCCGGGCGAAGCCCGCCATGGACGTCGCCGACTCCGACACCTTGCCGAGCGCCGTCGACAGCGAGCTCTGGCACGAGAGCATGCTCGACTGCTGGGGCAGCGTCATCGCCGAGACATTCGTGAAGGCCGAGTCGACCTGACCCTGTACCTGCGAGACGGAACTCGAGAGCTCCGACCACGCCGACTCCGCGTTACCGAGCTTTCCGGTGTCGGCGGAGGGAAGCACCACGCCGAGCGTCGCGAGGGCGTCTTTCAGGAAGTCGCCGAACTCTCCCAGCGGCCCCTCAGGCCCCTTGCCGAGCGAGGTGGGTACGCTCGCACTCGGTTCGGAGATCGTCGGGTTCTCCTCGGGAATGCGTGAAGAGGCGGCCGGCTTGAATGCGCCGACGAGCTGCGCGCCATCGTAGGCGCGACCGGAGTTGCCGAGGGCTCCGTCGATGACCTTCAACGAGTTGGCGACGCCGAAGGCGCCCTTCAGCACGTCGACGGCATACTTGTCGTAACCCGGCTCACCGTCTTGGCCCTGGGCGAAGACCTCGGCCGACTCGTCGTCGCCGGCCATACCGCCGGTCGACCCGAGTGCGCTCTCACACGCACGAACCGCCTGGGACAGCGTGTTCGCGATCCCGTAGAGCGCATCGCCGTCAGCTTTCAGACGCGCTGCGTCGAGCTTGACTGAAGCCACAGTCGATCCCCATTCCCTCGAAAGTCGTTATCAGCCGTTGAGTGCGTCGGCGAGCGTGTTCCACGCCTCAGTGAGTGCGGTGATCGTCTCCTCGTACGCCGTGTGCGCGCCGGAAACCTGGTCTTGCAGGCCTTCGGCAGCCTGGGCCATCGCCTCGGCCCCGATCTGCCACTTCTCGAACATGCCGAGGAAGTTCGACATCGCCGGCCCCTGCCACTCGGCCGGCAGCATGTAGGCGAATCCGCTTGCGCCTTGCTTCAGTGCCGTGCAATACGACACGAGCTCGCCGAGCGTGTCGGCCAGGGCCTTGAGGTCGGCGGTGTCCGCCTGCTGCTCAGCCATCGTGTGACTCGCTCTCGATGGTTGCGGATGCCTCGGATGTCGCAGCGATGGATCCGCCGCGGAACTGGTCGCCGGAGGCATCGTCGGGGATCAGGAATGGTCCGGTTCCGATCGAGTCGTCGTCGTCGTCGCCGTCGCCATCGGTGTCGCCGTCGGCGGGGCCCTTCTTCGTGGCTCCCCCACTTGCGCGGGCGGCCAGGCCGCCGAACTGCTCAACCTCGTTGTCGCCCGCATAATCGCGCCCGAAGAACTCGGCCATGTCTTCAGCGCGCTCCTCGCCATCGGCAACGCGCGCTCCCAGTGCGCCCGACGTGGAGCGCATCGCCGCGATCGATGGTGCCCGACCGGTGAAGGAGCGCTGCACCCCGGTCTCGTTCTGGGTGTAGGAGCCATCGGCCCCGATGAGCCCGGCCTGCAATGCCGCGAGCGACTGTCGGACGAATCCCGCGGTGGTCATGAACGTCGTCCAGCCTTCGTCGAAGCTGTCGGCGTCTTCGCCCACCCAGCTCACGTTGACCGTACGCTTCACGACGCCGTCGACGGTCGAGAGATTCGTGTCGAACGTCGAGATGACGGTGCCGAGTAGCGCGGCGACCTCGCTGAGCGCAGCGGCTCGAACTTTGAATACGACCATCTCACACCTCCCAGAGCGAGCGGCCGGCACGCCTCACGTGCCGACCGCGACCAGCGAACGGGTCAGCCGTTGAACGTTCCGGCGATCGCGTTCTCGCTGTCTTCGTAGGACAGCGCCGCCTGGTTGAGCAGGTCGCTGATGCCCTGCAGCGACTCCTTGAGCTGCAGGCCGGCCTGGTCCCACTGGGAGTAGAGCTCATTGAAGCTCTGCGATGCAGTGCCGGACCAGTCGCCGGAGATGAGGCCCTCGACAAGGGACTTCAGGTTCGACAGCTGAGACTCGATCGACTGCGAGCCGGACGACAGCTGCCCGGCGACGCCGGCGAGCGAGTCGGAAGTGACGCGGATCTCCGCCATGGTTTCCTCCGTAGAAAGATTCAGGGTGTTCCGGTACGTTACCGCGCACTACCCACGGAGCGTGATGGGGAGCGGTCCCCATGCCCTCTAAACCTGGCGGATGACGAAGCTGATGTCGCCGACCCAGACGGTGTCGCCCGGAGTGACCTCGAGCCGTGTGCCGGCGCTCTCGAGCGGAATGTGGCTGCCGTTGCGCTCGACCGCCGACCCGTTGCTCGAACCGGCGTCGCCGACCGTGATTCCCCCGTCGACGAGGTCGAAGAACAAGTGCACACGGGAAACCGACCGCGTGTCGTCATCCACCTCGATGCCCTGCACGCCCATGGCGAGGGCGGTGTCGCCGGGTTTCCGTCCGATCACGGCGCTGCCGCCGACGGCGACCCGCTGTCCGGTCGAGAACGCGAGTTCCACGCGCTCCACCGGCGTGCGCGGCTGGGGCTTCGAGACGGAACCCGCCGACGCCCTCGATTGATTCGCCTCTTGCGCGGCGGCGGGGCGCTGTTGCCACGGGAGCGTGCCCGGAAGCGGCACCGGCTCGATGCGCGACGGCACGCGAGCGGCGGGTGCCGCGGCATCCGTCTGCACCGTACTCGACCGCTCGGATGCGAACTGGGCGGGCACCGGCGGTCTCGTCGGCTGCTGCGGGATGAGCTGGCCGCATTCGAGGCAGTACATGCTGTTCGGCTGAAGCGTCGCATCGCAGTATGCACAGCGCGCAGAGGCCACGGGGATCTTCCCTTCGTCGAGGAGTGCGGTTGGCGGCGCCGCACCGCCATCCAGTGTATGGCGGGAGGACCGGATGATTCACTGGCGGATGTCGGGAACCCTCACCGGAAGCCACCCTGCAGCCGTCGTGAACACGCCGGCGCCCGCTGACGCCCTGCCGAGCATGAACTTCGGGATCGGCGAGCCGACGACCTGCGTGCCGTTGATGGCGCTCTCGGGTCGCAGCACGAGGGCGCGACGCGACTTCTTCGCCTCGACGAGCGGCCCGCCGAAAAGCGTCGAGACCGACTCGGTGTCGACGGAGACGATGAACGTCGCGCGGTGCTTGACACCGGTCAGGGCGTGCTCGATCGGCGCGTTCTTGAACTGCTCCGCATCGTCGACGACGATCGTCACGTGCTCGCCGAGGAGGTCGAGGACCTCGTCGAGCTGCGCGGGCGTCGTATCGCCTGCCGTGATGATCGGCGCCGAGTGACCGGCTGCGACCTCCGTCAGGATCGATTTGCGCGAGGAGACGACGAGGATCGGCTCCTTGCGCCAGGCGAGCTGGTGCACGATCGCGGCGAGGGCGGAGGATCGGCCCGACTTGCGGCTGCCCGTCACCACGAATCCACCCTCGGCCGGCCAGTCGAGCGTCAGCTTGGAGAGCAGGTCGCCGCCGACCGCCACGACCGGGCCGTCGACCGGTCCGGAGTCGCCGAGCGGCAGTTCATACGCGGCGGTGAGGGCGAGGTAGGCGGGAAGCGGATCGACCCGGAACGGCTGCGGGAGCTCTGCGAGCTGGTCGAACTGGTCGAAATGGTCGCGCACGCGCTCGACCGTGCGCCTGAGGGCCGTCGTCTGCGCCTCGCCGCGCGTGTCACGGACCAGGACCGCGAGCTGCGCCTCGGTGCCCGTGGAGCCGTACAGCACGCGTCCGGGCGGGAGGTCGAGTGGGATGTCCTTGGCGAGGATCCCGGCGGTGCGATAGTCACTGATGTCGCGCATCGGCAGCACGTACTGCTCGTCGATGAACGAGGTGATCTTGTCGCCGGAGATGCCGCGATCGCCGGTGATCAGCACCCGCACCCCGACGGCCGGCCCCTCACGCAGCACCCGCATGAACTGGTCGCGGAAGGTGATCAGCTGGTCGGCGTTCATGGTCGAGAGCATGCGCTCCCAACCGTCCATCGCGAGGATCAGGTACGGCAGGGCTTCGGACGACGCCGACTGCAAGCGCTGCTCGTTGATGTGTCCGACCCCTGCGGTCGAGAGGATCGCCTGACGCCGGCCGAGCTCCTCCAGGAGCCGCTGGAGGAGTCGTGGCAGGCGATCCGCGTCGAGCTGCGTCACCACGGCGCCGCAGTGCGGGGCGTCGACGAACGGGAGGAGCGCTCCGTTGCCGAAGTCGATCACATACAGGTGAAGGTCGGCGGGCGAGAACTGCTGCACCACCTGGGCGAGCATCGTGCGGAGCGCCGTGGTACGCCCCGACATGGAGCCGCCGAGGTAGAGCACGTGGGATCCGTCGGCGACGTCCCAGGTCAGGCTGCGTTGCGACTGCTCTCCAGGCACATCCTCGAGCCCGAGGACGATGGAGGTCGGGGCGATCTGCTGATCCTCGAACCGATCGAGCGGCAGGGTCGTCGGCAGGGGCAGCAGCCAAGGCGACGGGTTCTTCGCGATGCCGAGCTGCTGGGTCGCCGCCGTGATGAGGTTCACGAGGGCCCGGAGATCGGTGTCGTCGTGGTCGGTGTTCACCGCGTGCGTGGCCGCCGAGGCCGGGTACTTCGCCGGGAATCCGAGCGAGGTCCACTCGAGCGGCGCCTTCCGCGGCAGCACCTTCACCGTGCGCTGCACGCCCGGCCGGATGCCCGCGACGCGAGCGGTCTGGAACCCCGCGGGCGCGGCCGACGGGCCGAGTCGCACGTAGCCGCGACCCGGAGTGGACGGACTGATGAAGGCGGCCTCACCGGAACCGAGGATGTCGGCCGAGTCCGAGCGATCGGTCACGCGAAGTGCCACGCGAAGGTTGATGTTCGACTGCATCTCGGGTGTCACCACGCCCGACGGACGTTGCGTGGCGAGCACGAGATTCACGCCGAGCGAACGACCGACTCGGGCGATGCGCACGAGGCCGTCGATGAATTCGGGCAGCTCCGTCTTCAACTCGGCGAACTCGTCGATGACGATCATGAGCCTGGCGAGGCCGCGCCGGGCCGCGGTCTCCGCGTCTTTCGCCCACGCACCGTCGACGTCCTTCGCGTTCATGTCGCGGAGCACGCGCTCGCGTCGCTTCAGTTCTGCGTCGAGCGAGGCGAGCGCGCGCTCGGTCTCGCGGGCGTCGAGGTTCGTCACCATTCCGACGGTGTGGGGCAGTCGCTCGCAGTCCGCGAATGCCGACCCGCCCTTGTAGTCCACGAGCACGAAGTTCAGCGCGTCGGGCCGATTGGCCATCGCCAGACTCACGACGAGCGCCTGCAGGAACTCGGACTTGCCCGACCCGGTCGTACCGGCGACGAGCGCGTGGGGGCCGTCGCGCGAAATGTCGAGGGCGAACTCGCCGTCGGCATTTGCGCCCACGACGACGAACGTGTTGCGCGGCTGGCGCTGCCAGCGCTGCACGAGCTGGCTCGGGTCGTCGAGGTCGATCTTCAGCAGGTCGACCATGCGCACGCTCGTCGGCAGCATCGCGTCGTCGCCGACGCCGCTGACGTGACGGATGGAGCAGAGGCTCCGCGCGAGCTCCTCGGCACGCACGAGCGAGAGACCGTCGAGGAGCACCGTCGGGAAGTACTCGGACCCCGTCTCGAATCGAGCGAGCGAGGGATCGACGGGATCGATGACGACGACGCTCTTCGCCTCCTCGGGAAGGCGCGCGCGCTCGGAGTCGAGGGCGATGACGTGCACGCCGTGCGCCGGGCCGTGCTCGAGCACCGGCACCATGCCCGGCAACATTCGGAAGTCGCGAGCGCCGTCGACGATGATGACGACGTCGCCGGGCGTCTCCATGCTGCGCTGGCCTGCAGCGCGCACCCGGTTCTCGACCATGACCGCCGCTTCGCGCAACCGCTCCCTGCGGCTGTCATCGGTGTTGCCGAACATCGCGGGGACCGAGCCGCCGGGTTGCGCATGCGGCAGCCACTGCGCCCATTCCCACGCCGCGGCATCGGCGTCACCGCAGATGACCATGACCTCCGCGTCGCGCGGTGACCGGAGGGCGACGAACGACGCGAGCATCGCGCGTGCGGCATTGCGCGCGGCATCCGCTGGACCTGCGATGCCGACGACGCCCTTCCTGAGGTCTGCGGCGACGGGCACCGGGGTGACGCCGACCCGCGGGGTGGTCGTGCGGTCCTTGCCGCCACCTTCGAAACGAACGTCGAGCGCCACCTCGGTGACGCCCACCCGGAGCAGCAGCGCGTCGTCGTCACCGCGGCGGCGCTCCCAGAGCCGCGAGAGCGGCGCTGTGGCGATGTCGGCGATGATCACCGGGTCGGGGAGCCGGTACCACGCCTCGATTCGCTGGATGCGAGCGAGCTCAGCGATGCGCCGGCCGGCGGCCTTCACGTCGTCGATCCACTGGGCCTCGGTCTTCAGGCCCTTCTTCTTGGCCATCTTCCGATTCGCGATGAACGAGCCGATCACCATGATGGGGCTCGCCGCCGCCATCAGCAGCATGATGGCGCGTCCGAACACGATCGCCATCGTGACGCCCAGCACGACCGGGATGATCGCCGACAGCCACGGCATCGGCGATTGGTCGGGATCCTCCGGCTTGTCACCGGGAAGCTGGACCACCGGTTGCTCCTTCGACGGACGGATGCGCGACGGCCGGTTGAACCCTCGCGCTCCGAGGGCATCGCGGGTGAGGTCGGCATCGGGCGACGGGGCGATGCCGATGCGGAACATGCTGCTGCCGAGGTGGAAGAGATCGGCCGGCACGAGCTCGGTGGGCTCCTCGACGGGCTCGCCGTTCACCCAGATCGTCGCGCCCTCGACCGCCGCCGCGACCGTGGCGGTAAGCGGAGCGATGCGTCCATCGGCCGCGGCAGTCGGGGCACTCACGGCGAGTGTCGCGTGCACGGGCGCGAGGGCTGGGTCGGCGATGGTGATCGATGCACTGGTCGCCGTGCCGATGTCGTAGGACCCCCCGCGGGCGAGCGGCAGGGTCTCGCCCGCGAACGGGCCGCCCACGACCTCGAGGCGGAGGGTGCCGGGAGCCGCCGACGCGATCGGTGCGGCCGGCCGCGTCGCACCCGAGAGGAGGGGGGACTCGGCGAGCGGCGTCGTCGCCGGCGCCGCGCGGTCGAGGAGCGTGGACGGCACGCCGAGGGATTCCGCGACCTCGCCGATGGTCGTGGCCTCGTCGGTCTCGAGCATCCAGGACGCCGGCCTGCCGTGCTGTGCCGGATCGTCGATCGTGACGCGAACCGTCATGAGTTCCACCCTCCTACGGCGCTCATCGCGCGCCCACCCGGTTCAATGTGGCGATGAGCGCAGCGAAGGCGCCCTCGCATTCGTTGCTTCGGCTCTCGACGGGGACCGCCGGCACGATGACGGATGCCACGGGCTCATCGCCGCCGGTCGCCGCAGCCACGAGGCCGCCGGCCGGCCGCGCACCGTCGTCGACGACGAGCGTCACCGATCCCGTCGCCTGCTCGCCGTCGGCAGCGGCGACCCGGAAGCTGAACTGATCGATCGCAGCGCCGCCGGCCGGTGCATACTCAGCCGTGCCATCGGGCCCGCACACGACCGTGCCGTGGACCGCGGACCCGCAGCCGACGAAGCGCAGCTCGCTGCCGCCGGTCGAGAACGCCAGCGAACTGAGGTCGAGCGAGGTCGAGCCCGATGGTGCCAGGGGCGCGAAGACACTGAGCGCCACGAGGGCGTGCGATCCGGGACGGTAGACCGGCACGAGGTAGGTCTCCTCGCCCGACGGTGTGCCGAAGTCGTCGACGAAGCGGACGACGAGTTCGGCTTCACCCTCGAAGCCTGCTGCGGGCCGGAACACGGCGTGCGTCGATGTCGCGCTCCCGGTGCCCGCGCCCTCTGGACGCACGCCGACGACCTCGAGCGCCCCGCCGTTCGCGCACACGGCGCACTCGATGCCGAGGTCGCTGATGGGCACCATCACGACCGACCCCGCCGCGGCGGGTGCGGCCGAACGGTTCGACGCCACCGACGGCGCCTCAGGGGGCGCCGTGGTGACGGTGTAGTCGAAGGCCAGGGACGTGCGCCCGTTCGAGAGCGAGACGGGAATGACGGTCGCACCCGCGTCTGGGTCGAACGTCGTCGCGGCGAGCTCGATGTGCTCGGCGTCGCACCCGACGACGAGCGGTGAGGCGGCGGCCGGAACGCCGCAATCCACGATCTGCCAGCCCTCGGCGGGCTCGATCGATGCGGTGCCGAGATACGGGACCGCGATGTCGGTGGGACCTGACGGCGACGGCGCCGACTCCGCCGCGACCGCCCCCGCGGGAGACGTGAGCATGACGACGACGAGCGTCACGACGGCGCCGCTGATGCCGCGCCCGATCGCCCCCGCCATCGTTCTCCCGTCGTCGCACTCGCTTCGAGCGACTGAGCGCTCGATATAGCATGGTACGCGGTCGGCGCCGGCCGACCAGCCCGGCCGCTTGCGAGGTCGACGAAGGGGAGCGATGTCCGACAGCCTGCGACCGCGGACGACAGCGGCCAAGACCGCGCTCGGATCGGCACCCGGGCAGACGCGCCTCGACACCGCAGCCGCCGCGCGCCCGCTCGGCACGACCGGCTCGGTGCTTCCGGAGCTCGCCGAAGCTCCCGTGCGCGAGCGCAAGTGGTGGCTGCATCCGGCGTTCATCGTCTCGATGAGTCTCACGGTGCTCGCGCTGCTCGGCGCCGCGACGTGGTTCATCATCTCCGCACTCACCGACGACTCCGTGCGCGTGAGCGGCGTGACCGTGAGCGATGACGCCGGCAACGCGCACCTCGACTGGAGCGGACCCGACGCGGCGTACGAGCTGTTCGCCGTGCACGGCGACGGCGAGATCGTCGATCTCAGCCAGCTCGTGCGCGGCACCGAGGCCTGGATCCCCGCTGCCGCAGGGCTCTACGACGACGACACGTGCTTCGTCGTGCGTCCGGCTTCGGTCGGCGGCGACGTCTCACTCGACGCGTCCACCCTCGACGGGCAGCGCGGGCAGAGCGCGTGCGTCGCCGACCTGGCGGAATGATGCGGATGCGGCATCCGGCCGTCGTCGCCCTCATCACCGTCGGCGTCCTTCCGCTGGCGGCGTGCAGCGGGGCATCGGCCGACCCACCTCCAGCGGCGAGCATCGACCTCGAGGCATTCGACGCGGCCGCGACCCCCGGCAACGGCCTCTGGATGTTGAGCGGATCCGCAGCCGCCGACGAGGTCGTCGCGGCGGCTCGCGCGGCCGGTTCGGTGCACTACACGGGCACCTTCACCGAGCTCACCCTCGGCACCCCTGAGACAGAGCCCGCCCCCGGCCGCACGCTCGCCGTCGACTTCACCGGGCGACCCGGGGAGGCGATCGCGCGGATCACCGCGGGCGACGTCGCATTCGAGGCCGTGCTCGTCGACGGTCGCACCTACGTGCGCGGCAATGCCGCGTACGCTGCGCACACCGGACTCGCGGAGGTCGAGCACGGCTTCGTGTGCTCGATCGGCGAAGAGACCTTCCTCGAGGAGTGGGCACCGCTGCTGCGACCCGCGAATCTCGTCGCCGCATTGCTCGAGTCGAGCGAATCGCTCACCGTCGAGCCGCCGGCGGGCGAGGAGCCGACGGTCTCCGTCATCGTCGGGGCATCCGACGGGCCGGTCGGTTCCATGGCCGTGCAACGGTCCGGGCCGCCGCTGCCGGTGACGTTCACGGCCGGCGACGGCTCGGGCGACGGCAACTTCGCCTTCACGGCATGGGGCGAACCGGTCGCCGTGTCCGCACCGACCGACCCGGCCGTGGACTGCGCGTCCTGAGCCGAGGTGGGTCGACGGTCTGCGCCCTTGTACTCGCGGCCGGACGGCTCAGGCTCAGTAGCGCTGCGCCTGCGGTCCGGCTGCGAGCTCGCGGTCGTATGCCTCGCGAGCGAGCCGGTTGCGTTCGGTGACCGTGCGCCCGCGCGCGGCGAGCCATCCGCCGAGCCAGATCGGGATCTCGCGGGCGATGATGAACGCGGCGATCGCGAACGGGTCGAGCCAGCGCTCTGCGATGAACTGGCCCGCCTCCTCGGACGTGAGGGTCCACGCCTCGACCGTGAGCAGCGAGCCTACGAGATAGGAGAAGTACACGAGGACGCCGACGAGCAGGCCGAAGACCGCGTAGTACCACCACGCCCCGCGGTTCACGATCGCCGCGAGCAGCGCGAAGCCGATGAAGAACGTGGCCACCGGCACCCAGAAGACCGGGCGCGCAAGGAACTCGGTGAAGACCTGGACGCCGTCGCCGTTCGCCGCCCCGTACCACGTGACGAGGAGGTAGGCGACCCCTGCGTAGACCAGCGCGAACACGACGGCGCCGATCAGCGCGACGAGGACGCCGAAGCCGCGATTTCCGCGTCGCTTCGGCGGAGTCGGCGCTTGCACGTAGATGGTCTGCGGACCAGCGGGCTGCGGCGCCACGGGCGCAACGGCCGGTTCTTCGGCGAGCGTCGCGGCGCCGGCCGCAGCGCCGGGCGCCATGGTCGCCGACGGAACGTACGTCTCGCGACGCACGGCATCGGCGGCGACGGGCTCGGCGTACGCATCGGCATCCGCCGCATCGTCATCGGCGGCATCGGTGGCGGGCGAATCGGATGCCGCAGCCTCCGCATTCGCGCGCTCGACGGCCGCGTCGAGGCGAGCCGTTGCGTCGGGGCCGTCGCCCGAGTCGACGGACGCCGGGGTCGGGGCGCCGGGGTCGGATGCGGGCTCGACGTCGGGGGCGGTGTCGTCGACCGGCCGCTCTGCGTCGCCCGGCTCTGTTCCGGGAGTCGTGCTGCTCATGATCGCGCTCCTTCCGGGCGCACTGCGCACCCGCGGTGCGGCCACTGTACCAACGAGCCGCGCCGGGAGCCGGCAGCCCGCGCCGCATGACGCGAGGCCGTGTCGAGGCGTGGATCAGCCGAAGATCGCCGCGACGATGTCGTGCGTGTAGCCGTCGGGGCCGGCGTTGACCCACCACGTCGCGATCCAGACGCCGTCCCTGATGAAGTGGGATTCCCCTGATTGCCCGTCAGGACTCGGGGCGGACTCGATCAGGCACCTGGTGCCCTCCAACTCCTCGAAGCACGTGAACCCCGCGGAGGCGAAGTGCTCGAGCGTACTGGCGGCCTCGTCAGGAGCGACTCGAGCGACATCCGTCGTGACGCCACGGTCCGAACCACCTCGCGGGTTCGCCCAGCTGCAGGTGAGCTCGGCCTTCGATTCGAGCAGCGCGACGGCAACGTCGTCCTTCGAGCCCCGCCGCACACCGCTCCCGGGTTCGAGCGTCCACGCCGGATTGAGGACGAGACCATCGAAGTCCGCGGTCAAGTCGCGCGTGTAGATATCGACGCAGTCCGAGGGGATCATTGCGCCGGTCGGCGTCGGCGTGCCCTCGTCAGTCGGAGTCGGCTCGTCGCTCGGTGTCGGGCTGCTGGTCGGTTCGGGGCTGCTCGTCGGGGGCGCCGACGGCGGTGCGGTCGGGTCGGGGCCATTCGTCGACGCCAGTGTCATGCCGAGATACACCGCGATCGCGATGAGCAGCAGCACGATGGCGATGATCAGCCAGAACAGCGGTCTGCGCATGATCGGTCGCTGTTGAGCCGGCGGTTCGGGCGGTAGGGACTGAGTCATCGCGTGTCCTTCGATTCGGGCCGCATGAAGGTGTGCGCAGAGCGTATCGCCCCCGTGGGTGCCGAGTCATCAGGGCGCACCGATCGCTGCTCGACCCCCGCAACGTGCCTCGCCGTTGGTCGGATACGCTGGGCCTTCGAAAACGCCACCGCAGCCGTTCGACGGAAGGACCACCCACCGTGCCCCGCATTGACACCCCGATCGAGGAGTTCCGCCATCTGCGGCCCTCGGTCACCGAACCCGAGGACTTCGACGAGTTCTGGTCGACGACGCTGCGCGAATCCCGGTCGCTCGCTGCGCCGCCCAGGCTCACGCCGATCGACTCGCCGCTCTCGTCGTTCGACGTCTACGACGTCACGTTCAGCGGATTCGGCGGCGAGCCGGTACTCGCGTGGCTCGTGCTGCCGGCAGGGGCGACCGAGCCGCTCCCGGCGGTCGTCGAGTACGTCGGTTACGGCGGCGGGCGCGGCCTGCCGCACGAGCGGCTCGCGTGGGCGGCATCCGGATACGCGCACTTCGTCATGGACACGCGCGGCCAGGGCAGCGCGTGGGGCTCGGGCGGCGGCACGGCCGATCCGCACGGCACCGGTGCATCGGTGCCCGGCTTCATGACCCGGGGCATCCACGATCCCCACGACTACTACTACCGCCGCGTCTTCACCGACGCCGTGCTCGCCATCGACGCCGTGCGTTCGCTCGAGCAGGTCGACGCGAGCCGCGTGGCGCTGTGCGGCGGCAGTCAGGGCGGCGGCATCACCTTGGCTGCGGCCGGGCTGTCGGAAGGACTCGTCGCGGCGATGCCCGACGTCCCCTTCCTCTGCCACTTCGAGCATGCCGTCGGACTCACCGGCAGCGACCCCTACCAGGAGATCGTGCGGTTCCTCTCGGTGCACCGCGACGCCGTGGAGATGACGTTCCGCACGCTCTCGTACTTCGACGGCGTCAACTTCGCGAAGCGCGCGACGGCGCCCGCGTTGTTCTCCGTCGGACTCATGGACCCGGTGTGCCCGCCCTCGACCGTGTACGCCGCACGCAACCACTACGGTGCCCACGCCGACATCGTCGAGTACGCGTTCAACGAGCACGAGGGCGGGCAGGGCGTGCAGTGGCAGCGCCAGGCGGAGTGGCTCGCAGCGCGCGCAGCGGTGCTCGAGGAACGCAAGCCTGAGCGGATGCCGCCACGCGTCGCCTGAGCGGATGCCGCGGCACTCCGCCGCAAGAACGCCGAAGGGCCCCGGATCGCTCCGGGGCCCTTCAGTCGTTTCGGTGACTACGAGTAGTTGCCGGGGGTGAAGTCGTCGCTCGAGAATGCGTCGAAGTCGACGAAGCTCAGGTCGCCTTCGGTGAACGCCGCGTCGTCGGCGAAGATGCGGTTCGGGTAGCGCTCCGCCTTCGCCTCCTCGGTGGCTTCGACCACGACGTTCCGGTACCTGGGAAGGCCCGTGCCGGCGGGGATGAGCTTACCGATGATGACGTTCTCCTTGAGCCCGAGCAGCGGGTCGGACTTGCCCTCCATGGCGGCCTGCGTGAGCACGCGGGTCGTCTCCTGGAAGGAAGCTGCCGACAGCCACGACTCGGTCGCGAGGGAGGCCTTGGTGATACCCATGACCTCCTGGCGTGCCGATGCCGTCTTCTTGCCCTCGGTGAGCGCCGCACGGTTGATGCCGTTGTACTTCAAGCGGTCGACGAGCTCGCCCGGCAGGAGGTCGGTGTCGCCGTGGTCGACGACGGTGACCTTGCGCAGCATCTGGCGCACGATGACCTCGATGTGCTTGTCGTGGATCGGCACGCCCTGCGAGCGGTAGACATCCTGCACACCGTCGACGAGGTGCTTCTGCACCTCGCGAACACCCTTGACCCGGAGGACTTCCTTCGGGTCGACGGTGCCGACGATGATCTGCTGGCCGAGCTCGACGTGCTGACCGTCTTCGACGAGCAGGGTCGAGCGCTTGAGCACGTTGTACGCGATCGGCTCGTCGCCGTTGTCGGGCGTGAGGATGACCTTGCGCTGACGCTCGGCCTCGTCGATCGTGATGCGACCGGGGGCCTCGACGATGGGCGACGCACCCTTGGGGGTGCGTGCCTCGAAGAGCTCCTGCACGCGGGGAAGACCCTGCGTGATGTCGTCGGCCGAAGCCGAACCACCGGTGTGGAAGGTACGCATCGTGAGCTGGGTGCCCGGCTCGCCGATCGACTGCGCCGCGATGATGCCGACGGCCTCGCCGATGTCGACGAGCTTGCCCGTCGCGAGCGATCGGCCGTAGCACTGGGCGCAGACGCCGACGCCGGACTCGCACGTCAGCACCGAACGGACCTTGATCGTCTCGACGCCCGCACCGATGAGTTCGGCGATGAGCACGTCGCCCACGTCGGAACCGGCGACTGCCACGACCTTGCCCTTCGGGTCGACGGCGTCAGCCGCGAGGCTGCGCGCGTAGACCGCGTTCTCGACGTTCGGGTCGCGCACGAGCGCGCCCGTCGAGTCGGTGGTCGCGATGCGAAGGTCGAGGCCCTTCGTCGTGCCGCAGTCGTCTTCACGGATGATGACATCCTGCGAGACGTCGACGAGACGACGCGTGAGGTAACCCGAGTCGGCCGTACGGAGGGCCGTGTCGGCCAGACCCTTTCGGGCACCGTGCGTCGCGATGAAGTACTCGGCGACCGAGAGGCCCTCGCGGTAGCTCGAGATGATCGGGCGAGGGATGATCTCACCCTTCGGGTTGTTCACGAGGCCTCGCATGCCGGCGATGTTGCGCACCTGCAGCCAGTTACCACGAGCACCTGACGTCACCATGCGGTTGATGGTGTTGTCTTCGGGGAAGTTCTCCTGCATGGCCTTGGCGACCTCGTCGGTGGCCTTCGTCCAGATCTGGATGAGCTCCTGGCGGCGCTCGAGGTCGGTCGTGAGACCCTTCTCGAACTGCGACGTGACCTTCGCGGCCTGCTTCTCGTACCGCCCGACGATCTCCGCCTTGTTGGGCGGCGTCAGGATGTCGGAGAGTGCCACGGTCACGCCGGAACGGGTCGCCCAGCGGAAGCCGGCGTCCTTGATCCGGTCGAGGGTCGCGGCGACCTCGGTCTTCGGGTAGCGCTCGGCGAGGTCGTTCACGATCGCCGAGATCTGGCTCTTGCCCGACTGCTCGTTGATGTACGGGTAGTCGACCGGGAGCGCCTCGTTGAAGAGGGCGCGACCGAGCGTGGTCTCGAGCAGGTACGGCTTGCCCTGCACGAAGCCCTCGGGAGCCTGGCCCTCGGCGAAGTACAGCCCCTCGAGGCGGATCTTCACCGTGGCGTTCAGGTCGAGCGCGATCTGGCCCGGACGGTTCTGGTCGAACGCGAGGATCGCCTCGGCGATCGACGAGAACGCACGGCCTTCACCTGCTGCGCCGTCCTTCTGCGTCGTCAGGTGATGCAGGCCGATGATCATGTCCTGCGTGGGCAGGGTCACCGGACGGCCGTCTGACGGCTTCAGGATGTTGTTCGACGCGAGCATCAGGATGCGGGCCTCGGCCTGCGCCTCCACCGAGAGGGGAAGGTGCACGGCCATCTGGTCGCCGTCGAAGTCCGCGTTGAACGCGGCACACACGAGCGGGTGCAGCTGGATGGCCTTGCCCTCGACGAGTTGCGGCTCGAACGCCTGGATGCCCAGACGGTGCAGCGTGGGCGCACGGTTCAGCAGCACGGGGCGCTCGCGGATGATCTCCTCGAGCACGTCCCACACCTGCGGGCGCGAACGCTCGACCATGCGCTTGGCGGCCTTGATGTTCTGCGCGTGGCTCAGGTCGATGAGGCGCTTGATCACGAACGGCTTGAAGAGCTCGAGCGCCATCTGCTTGGGCAGACCGCACTGGTGCAGCTTCAGCTGCGGGCCGACGACGATGACCGAACGGCCCGAGTAGTCGACTCGCTTGCCCAGCAGGTTCTGGCGGAACCGGCCCTGCTTGCCCTTCAGCATGTCGCTGAGGGACTTGAGGGCACGGTTGCCGGTGCCCGTGACCGGGCGACCACGACGACCGTTGTCGAACAGCGCGTCGACGGCCTCCTGCAGCATCCGCTTCTCGTTGTTCACGATGATCTCGGGAGCACCGAGGTCGAGCAGGCGACGCAGGCGGTTGTTGCGGTTGATCACACGACGGTAGAGATCGTTGAGGTCCGACGTCGCGAAGCGGCCACCGTCGAGCTGCACCATCGGGCGCAGCTCGGGCGGGATCACCGGGACGACGTCGAGCACCATCGCAGCCGGCGAGTTGCCGGTCGAGAGGAAGGAGTTGACCACGCGCAGTCGCTTGATCGCGCGGATCTTCTTCTGGCCCTTGCCCTCGGCGATCTGCGTGTGCAGGTCTTCCGCCTCGGCCGCGAGGTCGAACGCCTCGAGCCGCTTCTTGATGGCCTCGGCGCCCATGTAGGCGTCGAAGTACATGCCGAAGCGGTCCTGGAGCTCGTGGAACACGGAGTCTTCGGGCTTCAGGTCGCCGACCTTGAGGGTGCGGAAGTCCTCCCACACGCGCTCGAGGTGCGCGATCTGCTCGTCGGCCGACTTGCGGACGCCGGCCATCTCCTTGTCGGCGGCGGCCTCGGCGCGCTTCTTCTGGTCGCTCTTGGCGCCTTCGGCCTCGAGCCCTTCGAGCTCGGTCTCCTTGCGCGACATGAGCTCGGCGATGCGCGCGTCGCGCTGGTCGCCGATCGTCTTGATCTCGAGGCGGAGCTCGTTCTCAAGGCCCGGCATGTCGGCGTGACGACCCTCGTCGTCGACGTCGATCACCATGTAGGCGGCGAAGTAGATGACCTTCTCGAGGTCTTTCGGCGCCATGTCGAGCAGGTAGCCGAGGCGCGAGGGCACGCCCTTGAAGTACCAGATGTGCGTGACGGGGGCGGCGAGCTCGATGTGGCCCATCCGCTCACGGCGCACCGAGGACTTCGTGACCTCGACACCGCAGCGCTCGCAGACGATGCCCTTGAAGCGCACTCGCTTGTACTTGCCGCAGGCGCACTCCCAGTCGCGGGAAGGTCCGAAGATCTGCTCGCCGAAGAGGCCGTCTTTCTCGGGCTTGAGCGTGCGGTAGTTGATGGTCTCGGGCTTCTTGACCTCGCCATATGACCAACGACGGATGTCGTCGGCGGTGGCCAGACCGATGCGAAGCTCGTCAAAAGTGGTTGCGTCGAGCAATTTCTCTCCTAGAAAAGTCTCAGTCGTCGTTCTGGCCGGGTTCAGATCTCGTCGATGTTCGACGACTCGAAGCGTGCCGAGATGTTGATGCCGAGCTCCTCCGCTGCGCGGAAGGCCTCGTCATCGGTGTCGCGAAGCGAGACCGCGGTGCCATCGGCCGAGAGCACCTCGACGTTCAGGCAGAGCGACTGCATCTCCTTCATGAGCACCTTGAAGGACTCGGGGATGCCGGGCTCCTGGATGTTCTCGCCCTTGACGATCGCCTCGTACACCTTGACGCGGCCGAGGATGTCGTCGGACTTGATCGTGAGGAGCTCCTGCAGCGCGTATGCGGCACCGTAGGCCTCGAGTGCCCACACCTCCATCTCACCGAAGCGCTGGCCACCGAACTGCGCCTTACCACCGAGCGGCTGCTGGGTGATCATCGAGTACGGGCCCGTCGAGCGCGCGTGGATCTTGTCGTCGACGAGGTGGTGGAGCTTCAGGATGTACATGTAGCCGACCGAGACCGGGTGCGGGTACGGCTCACCGGAGCGGCCGTCATAGAGCTGCGTCTTGCCGCTCGAGTCGATGAGCCGCTCGCCGTCGCGGTTGGGGAGCGTCGAGTCGAGCAGACCCGCGATCTCCTCCTCGAGCGCGCCGTCGAACACCGGGGTCGCGACCTTGGTGCCGGGCGCGGCCTCGTGAGCTTCCTTCGGGAGCTTCTTGGCCCACGCCGGGTTGCCGTCGACCTTCCAGCCCTGCTTGGCGACCCACCCGAGGTGGGTCTCGAGGACCTGGCCGAAGTTCATGCGGCCGGGGATGCCGAGCGGGTTCAGGATGACGTCGACCGGAGTTCCGTCGGCGAGGAACGGCATGTCTTCGACCGGCAGGATCTTCGAGATGACGCCCTTGTTGCCGTGGCGTCCGGCGAGCTTGTCGCCCTCGGTGATCTTGCGCTTCTGGGCGATGTAGACGACCACGCGCTGGTTGACGCCGGAGCCGAGCTCGTCGTCGCCGTCTTGCGAGTCGAAGACCTTGACGCCGATGATCGTGCCCTGCTCACCGTGGGGAACCTTGAGCGACGTGTCGCGAACCTCGCGGCTCTTCTCGTTGAAGATCGCGCGGAGCAGTCGCTCTTCAGCGGAGAGCTCGGTCTCACCCTTCGGCGTGACCTTGCCCACGAGGATGTCGCCGGGGCGAACCTCGGCGCCGATGCGGATGATGCCGCGCTCGTCGAGGTCGGCCAGCAGGTCGGGGCTCACATTCGGGAGGTCACGGGTGATCTCCTCCTTGCCGAGCTTCGTGTCGCGGGCGTCGACCTCGTACTCCTCGATGTGGATCGACGAGAGCACGTCGTCTTTCACGAGGTTCTGGCTGAGGATGATCGCGTCCTCGAAGTTGTGACCCTCCCACGGCATGAACGCGACGAGCAGGTTCTTGCCGAGCGCGAGCTCGCCGTTGTCGGTCGCAGGACCGTCGGCGACGACCTCGCCGACCTCGATGCGGTCGCCCGCACTGACGACGACGCGGTTGTTGTAGCTCGTGCCCTGGTTGGAGCGGTCGAACTTGCGCAGGTAGTAGGTCTGCGTGCCGCCCTCGTCGAGCTGCACGGTGACCGAGTCGGCCGAGACCTCGACGACGACGCCGGCCTTGTCGGCGGTGATGACGTCACCCGCGTCGACGGCTGCGTAGCCTTCCATTCCCGTGCCGACGAAGGGGCTGTCGCTGCGCAGCAGCGGCACCGCCTGACGCTGCATGTTCGCGCCCATGAGGGCGCGGTTCGCGTCGTCGTGCTCGAGGAACGGGATGAGGGAGGTCGCGACCGAGACCATCTGGCGCGGTGAGACGTCCATGTAGCCGATCTCGTCGGCGGGGAAGAGGTCGACCTCGCCGCCCTTCTTGCGGGCGAGCACGCGCTCCTCGGCGAAGTGCGAGTCCTTCGTCAGCGGGGCGTTGGCCTGCGCGACGATGTACTCCTCCTCTTCCATTGCGGTGAGGTAGTCGATCTGCTCGGTGACCTTGCCCTTGACGACCTTGCGGTAGGGCGTCTCGATGAAGCCGAACGAGTTGATGCGCGCGAACGACGCGAGCGAGCCGATGAGGCCGATGTTCGGGCCTTCAGGGGTCTCGATCGGGCACATGCGGCCGTAGTGCGACGGGTGGACGTCGCGGACCTCGACGCCGGCGCGGTCACGCGAGAGGCCACCGGGGCCGAGCGCCGAGAGGCGGCGCTTGTGCGTGAGGCCCGCGAGCGGGTTGTTCTGGTCCATGAACTGCGACAGCTGCGACGTGCCGAAGAACTCCTTGATCGCGGCGACGACGGGTCGCACGTTGATCAGGGTCTGCGGCGTGATCGCCTCGATGTCCTGCGTCGTCATGCGCTCGCGGACGACGCGCTCCATGCGGCTGAGGCCGGTGCGCACCTGGTTCTGGATGAGCTCGCCCACCGCGCGGATGCGACGGTTGCCGAAGTTGTCGATGTCGTCGACGTCGAGGCGGAGCTCGACGGCCTTGCCACCGCGACGACCGGCGAGGGTCGTGCGCTCGTCGTGCAGGGCGACGAGGTACTTGATCGTGGCGACGATGTCTTGCACCGTGAGCACCGAATCGGTGAGCGGCGCCTCGAGGCCCAGCTTGTTGTTGATCTTGTACCGGCCGACCTTCGCGAGGTCGTAGCGCTTCGGGTTGAAGTAGAAGTTGTCGAGGAGCGCACGCGCGGCCTCGGCAGCGACCTGCTCGCCCGGACGGAGCTTCCGGTAGATGTCTTTGAGGGCTTCTTCCTTCGTGAGGATGTTGTCCTTCTCGAGGGTGATCGCGATCGACTCGTAGCCGGCGAACTCCTCGAGGATCTCCTCGCTCGTGAGGCCGAGGGCCTTCAGGAAGACCGTGACCGACTGCTTGCGCTTGCGGTCGATGCGAACGCCGACCTGGTCGCGCTTGTCGATCTCGAACTCGAGCCAGGCACCGCGGCTCGGGATGACGCGAGCCGAGTAGATGTCCTTGTCAGACGTCTTCTCGGGGGTGCGCTCGAAGTAGACACCCGGCGAACGGACGAGCTGCGAGACGACGACGCGCTCGGTGCCGTTGATGACGAAGGTGCCCTTGGGGGTCATCAGGGGGAAGTCGCCCATGAAGACCGTCTGGGTCTTGATCTCACCGGTGAGGTGGTTCATGAACTCGGCGTTCACGTAGAGCGGCGCGGAGTAGGTCTTGCCCTTCTCCTTGCACTCGTCGATCGAGTACTTCTCGGGCTCGAGCTCGGGGTTCGTGAACGAGAGCTGCATCGTCTCGCCGAGGTCCTCGATCGGAGAGATCTCCTCGAAGATCTCCTCGAGGCCCGTGGTCTCTGGCAGGTCTTGGCGACCGGCAGCCTTCCCTTCAGCGACGCGCGCCTTCCACGCGTCGTTGCCGACCAACCAGTCGAAGCTCTCCGTCTGGAGGGCAAGGAGGTCGGGTACGGTGAGAGTGTCGGTGACCTTGGCGAACGAGAGACGACTTGCGCCGCGTCCGTTCTTGGGGGTGGGCGTGGTCGCGTTGCGCGCAGCAGCCAAGTGAATTAACCTCCATCGACCCCGTCGGGCCGGTTCACTGTCGGTAGCGGAGAGTGGTACCCCTCAGACGTATGCGAATGCTCGAGGTTCATAACCCCGGCACGCAAAGCCGACCGCAATATGAAGGCATGGTGGGTCTGGGAGCGCAAAGGTTAACTATATGTCGATCGCGGCCCCGTGTCCAGTCGAATCTTGACCTCTTCGCAAAACTCGGGTATAACCCAGCTTCGCCCCCCGAATGAGGGCTCCTTCGGGCGTTTTCCGCCGACCTGGGGACGTCGTGCCACGATGCATGCATGGCCGAGCGCATCGAGTTCGAGGCCGACGTGTTCACGCCGTCGGGCCTCACGCTGCTCGTCGACGGCACGGCGCAGTCGCACGTCGACCCCGTTGATCCGACGCGCCTCTTCTTCGAGTACGTCCGGCGCATCGGACACGTGCTCGACGCCATGCGGCCGGCACGGGAGCCGATCTCTGCGGTGCACCTCGGCGGCGGCGCGCTCACGCTTCCTCGGTACGTCGCCGCGACCCGGCCGGGCTCCACACAGCTCGTGGTCGACCACGACGCCGAGGTCATGGCGATCGTGCTGAGTCGGCTCCCCCTCCCAGTCGGCTCCGGCATCGAGATCCTCGTCGCGGATGCGCGCGAGGTGCTCCTTCCGCTCACGGAGCGGCCACCGGCTGATGTCGTCGTGGTCGATCTCTACGCCCGGCTCGAGGCGCCCGCGTTCGTCGACGAGCCGTCGTTCATGGCCGGATGCCTCGCCATCCTGGCGCCGTCGGGGCTCGTCGTCGTGAACGTCGCCGACGCCCCCGGCCTCGCACGGCTCCGGGCGCAGGCTCGCGCCCTCGCCCGCGCCGACCCCAGGGCAGTGCTCCTGATCGCCGGCGACCCGGCGGTGCTGTCGGGCGCGGAGGAGGGCAACGCGATCCTCATCGCCGCGCCCGGAGGCCTCCCCGCCGGTCTCGAGGAGCGGCTGCTCGAGGCAGGACCGTTCCCCGCGGCCGTCCTCGCAGGGCATCGCCTCGACACGGTGCTGTGGAGCGCGTGCTGAGCGCGGGCGACGGCGCCCGCTCGCGCGGCGGGTAGCGTGGCATCCGTGCCAGATCTCGAACGCCGCCTCGCCGTGAGCGGGCATCTCGCGCGCCTCGAGGAGTCCCGGCAGGTGACCGGCTCGTGGACGCTCTACGTCGACGGCACGCCGCAATCGCACGTCGAGCTCGACCGGCCCGACTGGCTCGGCTTCGAATACGTGCGGCGCATCGGTCACGCCGTCGATCTCGTGCGGCCAGAGGGGCAGCCGATCACGGCGGTGCACCTCGGCGGCGGCGCGCTCACGCTCCCGCGCTACGTCGCAGCGACGCGGCCCGGTTCGCGCCAGCAGGTGGTCGAGCTCGAGAGCGACCTCGTCGAGTTCGTGCGCGAGCACCTGCCACTCCCCCGCGGGGCGCAGGTGCGGGTGCGGCACGGCGATGCCCGCGAGGTGCTCGCGAAGCTGCCGGGCGGTCTCGACGGCGCCGTCGACATCGCGATCGTCGACATCTTCTCGGGCGCTCGCACTCCCGCGCACGTGACGAGCGCCGAGTTCTACGGCCTCGTGTCGCCCAGGCTCGCGCCCGGCGGCATCCTCGCCGTGAACGTGGCCGATGGCGCCGGCCTGGGTTTCGCGCGCTCGCAGGCAGCGACGCTCGCGCACGTGTTCGGGCACCTGGCGATCGCGGCCGACACGTCGATGCTGAAGGGCCGGCGCTTCGGCAACGTCGTCATGTACGCCTCGCACGACGAGCTGCCGTTCGCAGGGATGCCGCGGCGGCTCGCGAGCGATCCTGCCCCCGCGAAGCTCGTCGACGGCGAGGAACTGCGCCGCTTCATCGCGGGCGCCCCGGTGGTGACGGATGCCACGGCGGTGCCCTCACCGCCGCCCGCGAGATCGGTGTTCCTCTCGAAGCCCCGCGGCTGACGGGGCATCCGCTCGTCGCCACGCTCGTACTCGCGTGCCGCGTTGCTGCGCGCTCGGCCGCTCACGCGTGCCGGAAGCGCAGCTCCTGCCCGGGCCGGAGCTGCGCGACCGCATCGAGCGAGCCCGGCGCGACGATCGCGATGACGGGGTAGCCGCCCGTCACGGGTCGGTCGGCGAGCAGGACCGTGGGGGCACCGCCGCCGGCCACCTGAATCGAGCCCGGCACCGTCGCCTCGCTCGCGAGCTCGCCCTGGATGCGACGCTCGAGCGGCGGGCCGACGAGCCGCGCCCCGATGCGGTCGGCCTGCTCGGAGAGCCGCCACGGCGAGTCGAAGAGCACGGCGAGCGCGGAATCGGTGAACCACTCGGCTCGGGGTCCGGGCAGTAGGGCGATCGTCACCTGGCCGTCGGGCGGCGGGAAGGCCGCCTCCTGGTCGAGCAGGGGCACGGATGCCGCGGGCTCCGGCCCGATCGCGAGCACCTGCCCCGCCTCGACCGCGTCGGGCCCGATCGCGGCGAGGGTGTCGCGCGACCGCGAGCCGAGCACCGGCGGAACCTCGATGCCGCCGCGCACGCCGAGCACGTACCGGATGCCGCGTTCGGCCATGCCCACCTCGAGCACCGAGCCGTCGGTCGCCCTCGCCGCCGTGTAGGGCGCGACGGGTCGGCCGTCGAGCGTCACGGGACCCCACGCACCCGTCACCGCGAACCACGCCTCGCCGTCGAAGCGCGCCCGGAAGCCGCCGACGAGGAGCTCGAGTGCGGCGAGCCCGTCGGGATTGCCGACGAGCCGGTTGGCGAGCCGCAGGGCGCCGCGGTCGAGCGCTCCCGAACCTGCGACGCCGAGATGGGCGAGGCCGGGTCGCCCGACGTCCTCGACGAGGGCGAGCGGGCCGGGCTGCTCGACGCGCAGCCGGGTCATCCTGCGCCGACCGCCTCGAACCGCACGCGCCGGCCGGGCAGGAGGACCGCCGGGGGCTGCGCCTCGGGATTCCAGAGCTCGGCACCGGTGCGACCGATGAGCCGCCACCCGCCTGGACTCTGCCTCGGATAGACCCCGCCGAACGATCCGGCGAGCGCGACCGAACCGGCCGGCACGCGAGTGCGCGGCGCGTCGAGCCGGGGCACCTCGAAGGGCCAGTCGTCGCTCACGAGATAGCCGAAGCCGGGCGCGAATCCGCCGAACGCGACCCGCCACTCGATCGAGGAGTGGAGCTCGACGAGGGCGTCGGCCGTGACGCCGAGGAGCGAGGCGGTCGTGCGCAGGTCGGGCCCGTCGTAGGTCACCCGGATCGTGACACCGTCGGCGGCCCGACCGGCCGAACGGGCGGCCGCCTCCGCCGGGATGCGGCGCACCCACGTCGCAGCCGATTCGAGCGGCAGCGTTGCGGGGTCGACGGCGACGAGGATCGTGCGCGCCGCCGGCACGAGCTCGACGACGCCGGGCTGGTCGCTCGCGGCGAGGGCGTCGTGCAGTGCGAGCACCTCGTCGAGGCTGTCGCACTCGACGAGGAGGGCGGAATCGCCGCTCGGCAGCAGCCGGCGGCTCACGCGAACGCCTCGATCGCGATGCCGGCGCCTTCGAGCGCGGCGCGCACCGCGCGGGCGATCGCGACCGCCCCGGGGGTGTCGCCGTGCAGGCACAGCGAGTCGGGGGCGAGTTCGACACGGCTGCCGTCGTCGGCCGTGATGCCGCCCGTCTCGGCGAGCTCGAGGGCGCGGTCGGCGGCGGCGGCCGGGTCGTCGACGATCGCGCCGGGTTCGCCCCGCGGCACGAGCGAGCCGTCGGCCACGTACCCGCGGTCGGCGAAGGCCTCGCGGGCGAACCGGAGTCCCGCGGCATCCGCGGCCCGCTCGAGTGCGCTCGACGGCGAGCCGAGCAGGGGCAGGGTCGGCTCGAAGGCGGCGACCGCCTCGGCGAACGCGTGTGCCGCCCGTTCGTCGGCGCCGAGACGGTGATAGAGCGCACCGTGCGCCTTCACGTAGCGCACCTGCACACCGACAGCCCGGGCGACGCCATCGAGCGCGCCGAGCTGCGCGAGGAGCTCGGCCGCGAGCTCGGCCGGGCTCGTGTCGAGCGCGCGCCGGCCGAACCCGGCGAGGTCGCGGTAGCCGGGGTGCGCCCCGAGGGCGACGTCGTGGCGGGCCGCGAGGCGGGCGCTCGAGAGCATCGTCACCGGGTCTCCGGCGTGGAAGCCGCACGCGACGTTGGCGCTCGAGACGAGGGCGAACATGGCCTCGTCGTCGCCGATGCGCCACGCGCCGAACGATTCGCCGAGGTCGCTGTTCAGGTCGATCGTCGGCTGCATGCTCCCATTCTGCCGCGCACGCGGGCAGACTTGGCGCGGGAGGATTCGGATGCAGGGATTCGGCAGGGCGCGCGGCGGGGCACGAACCGTGGGCTCTCGCCGTGCGGCATCCGCTGCGATCGCCATCGCGACCCTGCTCGCCGTCGGCGCATGCACGGGCCCACCGGCACCGAACCCCTCGCCCTCGCCCGAGTCGTCGACGCCCGCGCCTGCGTCCGAGCCGCCCAGCACTCCCCCGCCGGTGCTGCAGCCGAGCGGCGCTCCACAGGTGATCGCAGAGGGACTCGACGCACCGTGGTCGATCCTCCGGCTGCCGAGCGGCGGCGTGCTCGTGAGCGAGCGCGACACCGCGAACATCGTCGAGGTGCTCGGCGACGGCTCCGTGCGGGTCGCGGGCACCGTGCCCGGCGTCGCTCCGGGCGGCGAGGGCGGGCTGCTCGGACTCGCATTCCTGCCGGGCGACGGCGACCGGCCCGACCTCGTCTACGCGTATCACACCGCGGCATCCGACAACCGGATCGTGCGGATGCCCCTCACGGGCGCCGTCGGCTCCCTCGCGCTCGGCGACCCGGAGCCGATCCTCACGGGCATCCCCGCGGCGGGGAACCACAACGGCGGCCGCATCGCGTTCGGGCCCGACGGGTTCCTCTACGCCACCGCCGGCGACGCCGGCGATCGCGACGCCGCACAGGACCCAGGTGCCCTCGCCGGCAAGATCCTGCGGATGACGCCCGACGGCCAGGCAGCGCCCGGCAATCCGTTCGGCAATCTCACCTGGTCGTTCGGCCATCGCAACCCGCAGGGCATCGCCTGGGATGCCGCCGGCCAGCTGTGGGCGGCCGAGTTCGGCCAGAACGCCTGGGACGAGCTCAACCGCATCACGCCGGGCGGCAACTACGGCTGGCCCGTCGTGGAGGGCCAGGCGGGCGACGCCCGATTCACCGACCCCGTCGCGCAGTGGGGCACGGAGGAGGCGAGCCCGAGCGGACTTGCGATCGTCGGCGACACGCTCTTCCTCGCCGCGCTCCGCGGGGAGCGCTTGTGGACGATCGCGCCGGCCACCTCGGGCGCACCGCTCGCGACCGCGCCATGGTTCGTCGGCGAGCTGGGTCGCCTCCGCGACGTGACCGCCGGCCCCGATGGCGACCTGTGGTTCATCAGCAACAACACCGACGGGCGCGGGTCGCCGCGAGAGGGCGACGATCGCCTGTACCGGGTGCCGCTCGTCCCGACGGACGGCTGAAATCCGCGACACCGTCGGTGCGCGGGGATATTCTCATCCCATGGCGGATCTCGAGCGGGTTCGGCGGTGGGCCGAGGCGCTCATCGTGCTGCACCTCGATCCCGCCGTCTGGAGCTTCGGCTTCGACAACGCCAAGAAGCGCGCCGGCCTCTGCAACTACACAGGCAAGCGCATCTCGGTCTCGAGGTACCTCGCGGCCCGCTACGACGACGACGAGATCCACCAGATCCTGTTGCACGAGGTCGCGCACGCGATGGCGGGCCCTCGCGCTGGGCACGGACCGAAATGGGCGACGATCGCAGCCGAGCTCGGCTACGTCGGCCGGCGCACCCACGACGGCGAGGTCGCCGACGAGCTCGCGCCGTGGGTCGGGCACTGTCCATCGGGCCACGAGCATTTCCGATACCGTGAACCGCAGCGACCGCTTAGCTGCGGTCTCTGCCAGCGCCGATTCGACCAGGCGAACCTCATCGTGTGGCGCCGGCGCGAGATCTCGGCGTCGGTGCGGCGCAAGGCTGCGAGCGCCGCCGCGGGATGACGTGCCTGCTGACGGCATGCCCCCGGTGGACATGTCACGGTCGCCGGCGCGCGGATGCGGCATCCGTAACCCCATAGGATGGTTGCATGCCCGTCTCCACCGTCTCCATTCCCGTCGGGCAATGGTTCGTCTCACCCGAAGGCACCCGCTGGTGGTTCGACTCGGGCTCCTTCGCCCTCGACTTCGCCTACACCGGCCGCGTCGGCGACGAACCCGCGCTCGAGCAGCTGCACGCGCCCGACGACCTCACCGCGTGGCTCGGTGAACGCTTCCCGGTCGCGGTGAGCCCCGCGCGATCCCGCGACCTGTTCGACGCGATCTCGCTGCGCGACGCGATCGGCCGCATGGCCGTCGCCGCAAGCCGCGGCGCCGAGCCGAGAGCCGTCGACCTCGACCTCGTGAACCTCTACGCCGCCACCCCCGACATCCCGCCCGCCCTTGCGGGCGGGTCGCGCCAGGCCGGCCGTTCCGTGCACGCCGTCGGCCAGGCGCTCTCCACGATCGCGCGCGACGCCGTCGACCTCTTCGACGCCTCGAACGCCGACCGCATCAGGGAGTGCAGCGGCAGCGACTGCGCGTTCGTCTACCTCGACACCTCGCGCGCCGCGAGCCGGCGCTGGTGCTCGATGCAGCGCTGCGGCAACCGGGCGAAGGTGCGGGCGCACCGCGCGCGCAAGGCGGTACAGCCGGCCGCCTGAAGCGGATGCCGCGAGCGGCACGCGCGCGGCGGCGAACCCGACAGGCGACGAGTCGTCGACCCGGCGCGCACCCCTCCGTGGCGACCCTGCAGCACCATCAGGCGCGGAACGCCCCGTCGCCCAGCTCGGGCACGACTCGCGTGACATCGCGCTCGGTCGCGGGCCGCACCTCGTCGCGGCGTCCTGCGGCGGCGAGCACGACAGCGCTGCCCGACGCGCTCATGAGGTGGGATGCCGCGTGCTGCAGCCCTTCGAACGCCGCGCACGCGACGGCGGCCTCAGGTGAGGTGTGGTCGATGCCGATGCCGACGAGCGCGTCGATGACGGCGCCCGCGACGAGCTGGTCCTCGATCGCGAAGCGGATGCCGCCGCCGTCGGTTCCGGTGAGCGCGTCGGGCGGCTCGCTCGTCAGCTCGCCCGCCGCGACGACGGCGACGATGACGCGCTCACCCCGGTGCTCCTGCATCGCGAGGATCCGCTCGGCGACGGCGGTGCGGTTGCGCATCGCGGCCGCGAGCACGATCGCGCCGTCGGCGCCGAGTTCGAGCGCGAGCGCGCCCGTTCCACCGGAGGAGGCGGCATCCGACACGTCGGTGGCGGTGCCGTGCTCGGCCGCCACGACGACCGAGGTGGTGAACGACAGGGCATCGACGAGCACGACGACGTGAGCACCGGGCAGGATGCGGCGGCTGCCGGCGGCACCCCAGTCGAACCGGACCTGGTACTTCGCCTGGCCGAAGGCAGCCGCGGAATCGCTCACCGCGACAGGCTAACGCGCACCGTGGCCCGAGTCCCACATCGCGAGGGCCTCGGCGTCGCTCGCCCGGGCCGACGCCCTGCGGGCGGCATCGAGGGCCGCCACGGGGTCGGGCTCCTGGCGCGCGATGATGAGCTGGCGCTCAGCCTCGGCGAGCCGGGTGCGGGCATCTGCGCCGACGACGCCCCTGCCGCGCTCGACCGCCTCACGAGCGACGCGCAACTGGCTCTCGGCGATCGCCACGGCGCCGCCGAGGGCGCCACGGGCGCCGTCGAGCCGGCCCTGCGCGTTGCGTGCCGCAGCGCGAGCCACCTCGAGCCGGTCGCGCGCGGCGCGGAGGCGATCACGATCGGCGAACGGGTCGCCCGCGAGGTCGGCCCGCCCCGCCATCACCGCGGAGGCGTCGCCGACCGCCGCGCCGAGGGCGGCTGCGGCATCCGCGTCCTCCTGCCGATCGCGCTCGCGGCGCCCCTCGACGAGCTCTGCGTCCAGCAGCGCCGCAGCCTCCGCCGCCTCGGCCTGCGCCGACGCGAGCTCGAGCTCGATCCCCTCGATCGCGGCGAGGTCGCGGGCCGCCCGCTCGAGGCGGTCGCTCGCGAAGGCGAGCCGCTCGGCCGCGGGCTGCGAGGCCGCGATGCCACGCTGCGCCTCGGCGAGCGCTGCATCGGCATCGGCGAGCCCGGCGTCGATGCGAACGGATGACGCGTGCACCCCGGCGAGGGCCGACGACGCGAATCGCGTGGCGAGCCGGTCGAGTGCCGCCCGCGCCTCATCGCGTCGGCGGCCGAGCCGCTCGGCGTCCTCGCGGAGTGCAGGTGCGTCGTCGCTCGCGCCGCGCTCGGCCCGGCGCCTGGCTGCGAGCGCGGCATCCGCTTCGTCGATCGCCCCGAGCGCCGATCGGCAGAGGCCCTCGATCCTCGCGCTCCAGGTGTGGCGCTCGGCGGCGGAGTCGGGTTCGGCGTCGTCGAGTTGTTGCTGCAGCAGGAACGCCTCTCGGAGCCAGCCCCGAGCCCGCGTGACGGCAGTGCGCACCTCGCGAGCCGCGGCCTCGCCGAACTGCGCCTCGGCGAACGCCACCTCGCGCTCGGCCTCTCGCGTCGCGTTGTCGGCCTGCACGATGAGTCCCTTCGCGCGCACCTCGAGCTCTCGCGTGCCCGTGAGCGCCCGACGCTCGCGACGCACGGCGAGCCTTCGGAACCCCACGACCGACCCAGCGAGCAGCAGGCCTGCCAGCCCGAACACGACCACGGAGGGCAACCACCAGAGTGCGTCGGCCATGTGCGGGAGTCTAGGCCGTCGAGATCGCACACGGCTGGGCGGCATGCACTGGCCCCGCGGCGACCGCGTCTTGGCCGCCGACGTGTTCGAGGAAAGCTCGAAACGGTACACCAGCGTCACGCGCACGATACGTCCGCGAAATCTCGTGAACGCACACTTGCCAGAGCGAATGTAACAGGCATGTGAACACGGACTAACAACCCGGCACTGTGAGAAGTGACGACTCAGTGACCGAACCTTTACCTCGCATGGCGAGCGCGGAAACACGGCGCGAATAGCGTCCCTGACATCCGAGTTCCCACACTGCTCCCCCGGAGGCTCCAAATGGCACTCACCACCGAACCCCAGACCACGCCCCCCGGCGTCCCGGCTTCGACCGACACCGCGACCAGCGAACTCGTCCACCGGCCAGGTCGCTGGATCGACAACTGGAACCCCGAGGACACCTCGCAGTGGAACCTCGTGGGGCGTGCGATCGCCAAGCGCAACCTCGGCTGGTCGATCTTCGCCGAGTTCCTCGGCTTCGTCGTCTGGCAGCTCTGGAGCATCGTCGTCGTCTCGCTCCCGGCCGTCGGCTTCAACTTCGACACGGGGCAGACGTTCTGGCTCATCTCGATGCCCGCCCTCGTCGGCGCGACCCTGCGACTCCCCTACACCTTCATGGTGCCTCGCTTCGGCGGCCGCAACTGGACGATCGTCTCGGCAGGGCTCCTGCTGATCCCCGCGATCGGGCTCGGCATCGCGGTGTCCAACCCCGAGACGCCCTTCGGCGTCATGCTCCTCATGGCGGCGTTCGCCGGCTTCGGCGGCGGCAACTTCGCGAGCTCGATGGCGAACATCACGTTCTTCTTCCCGCAGCGGGAGAAGGGCTGGGCGCTCGGGCTCAACGCGGCCGGCGGCAACCTCGGCGCATCCGTGGCCCAGTTCGTCGTGCCGATCGCGATCACGATCGGTGCAGCGGCCACGCTCAACCTCCCGCTCGCGGGCTGGGTCTGGATCCCGCTGATCATCGCGGCGATGATCGGCGCCTACTTCTTCATGGACAACCTCTCGAGCGCGAAGGCCGACATCGCCGGCTCGCTCGCCGCGGTGCGCGAACCGCACATGTGGATCCTCGCGTTCCTCTACATCGGCACCTTCGGCTCCTTCATCGGCTTCGCGAGCGTGTTCCCGAAGCTCATCGCCGATCAGTTCCCCGACTTCTCAACCATCCAGGTCGGCTCGGCCTCGGTCGGGCTCGCCTTCCTCGGTGCGCTCGTCGGCTCGCTCGCCCGTCCCTACGGCGGCAAGCTCGCCGATCGCTTCGGCGGCGCCCTCATCACGGTGGTCACGTTCGGGGTCATGGCGCTCGGCGCGACGCTCGTGCTGCTGACCCTGCCGGCCGGGAACTTCTGGCTCTTCCTCGGCTGCTTCCTGCTGCTCTTCGTCGCGAGCGGCGTCGGCAACGGCTCGACCTACCGGATGATCCCCACGGTCTTCGCGGCCCGGGCCGGCACGGCGAACGCCCACGAGAACGCGGCAGACGTCGGCACGCAACGCAAGGCGGCCGCAGCACTCGGCATCATCTCGGCCGTCGGCGCCTACGGCGGCTTCGCGATCCCGCAGGTGCTCGGCGCCGCCAAGACCGGCACCGGCAGCTACGACGCGGCCTTCATCGGCTTCATCGTCGCCTATGTGGTGTTCTCTGCCGTCACGGCCTTCTTCTACCTCCGCCGCGGCTCCTCGGTGGCGGGGCAGCGCATCTAGCACCACCAGCACCATGCACCCGATCCACCTGGAGTACCACTCGTGACCATCGCCTCCGGCGTCGCCGACACCCATTGCCCGTACTGCGCCCTGCAGTGCGCCATGACGGTGACGGCGGCGCCGGATGCGGCCGTTCCCGGGCCAGCCGCCACGATCGCCGGGCGCTTCTTCCCGACGAATCGCGGCGGCCTCTGCAAGAAGGGCTGGACCTCGGCCGAGTTGCTCGGCTCGACCGAACGGCTCACGAGCCCGCTCCGCCGCCGCGCCGACGGCGGCTTCGACGAGATCAGCTGGCACGAAGCGCTCGATGAGATCGCCGAGACCCTCCGCCGCAGCCGCGCCGAGCACGGCGCCGACTCCGTCGGCGTGTTCGGGGGCGGCGGACTCACGAACGAGAAGTCCTACCTGCTCGGCAAGTTCGCCCGCGTCGCGCTCGGCACCTCGCGCATCGACTACAACGGCCGCTACTGCATGTCGTCGGCGGCGGCAGCCGGCAACCGCGCCTTCGGCGTCGATCGCGGCCTGCCGTTCCCGGTGACCGACCTCGACGACGCCGACACGATCCTGATCCTCGGCTCGAACGTCGCCGAGACGATGCCGCCGTTCATCGGCCACCTCGAGGGCGCCCGAGCCGCGGGCGGGCTCATCGTCGTCGACCCTCGAGTAAGCGCCACCGCGCGTCTCACCCACGACGGCGGCGGGATGCACCTGCAGCCCACGCCCGGCAGCGACCTCGTGCTCCTGCTCGGGCTCATCCACATCGTCATCGCCGAGGGCCTCGTCGACGAGGAGTACGTGGCCCGGCGCACCGTGGGTGCCGCGAGCCTCGCCCGGAGCGTCAGCCAGTGGTGGCCCGAGCGCGTACAGGAGCACACGGGCGTGCCCGCATGGGAGCTTCGCTCGGTCGCGCGCCGCCTTGCCGCGAGTAACGGCAGCTACATCCTCACCGGCCGCGGCGTCGAGCAGCACGTCGACGGCACCGACACCGCAACCGCGGCGATCAACCTCGCGCTCCTCCTCGGCCTTCCCGGCACCGGCCGATCGGGCTACGGCACCCTCACCGGCCAGGGCAACGGCCAAGGCGGTCGCGAGCACGGCCAGAAGGCCGACCAGCTCCCGGGCTACCGGAAGATCACCGACCCCGACGCCCGCGCCCACGTCGCCCGAGTGTGGGGCATCGACCCCGACTCGCTTCCCGGCGCCGGCCTTCCCGCCGTGCAACTCCTCGCGTCCCTCGGACAGCCCGACGGCGTGCGCTGCCTGCTCGTGCACGGCTCGAATCTCGTGATCTCCTCGCCCGACGTCACCGCGGTGCGTGCGGGCATCGAACGGCTCGACCTGCTCGTCGTCTGCGACTTCTTCTTCACCGAGACGGCCTCGCTCGCCGATCTCGTGCTGCCCGTCACGCAATGGGCCGAGGAGGAGGGCACGATGACCTCCCTCGAGGGCCGCGTCCTCCGCCGCCGGGCCGCCCTCGCGCCGCCCGCCGGGGTGCGCGACGAGCTCTGGATCCTCAGCGAGCTCGCGCGGCGACTCGACGCACCCTCGACGTTCAGCGACCGGCCCGAGGAGGTCTTCGAGGAGCTGCGGCTCGCCTCCGAGGGCGGCCTCGCCGACTACTCCGGCATCAGCTACGAGGCGCTCGACCGGGGTGAGGAGGCCTACTGGCCGTATCCGCGCGGCTCGGCGGGCACGCCTCGACTCTTCCTCGACCGGTTCGCCCACCCCGACGGACTCGCGCGCATCGTGCCCGTGCGCCCGTCGGCCAAGGCCGAGCCGCTGCACCAGGGCGGTGCGCTCACGCTCATCACCGGCCGCGTGCTCGAGCACTACCAGTCGGGCGCGCAGACCCGGCGCGTCGACGAGCTCCAGTCCGCCCAGCCCGAAGCGCGAGTGCAGTTGCATCCGGCGACCGCCTCCCGACTGGGCATCGAGGACGGCGGCTGGATCGAGCTCGAGACGGCGCGCGGCACCGCCCGCGGTCGCGCCGCGATCACGGGTGACATCCGTCAGGACACCGTCTTCATGCCGTTCCACTTCCCCGGCGACCAGACCGCGAACCTGCTCACGCTCTCGGCCACCGACCCGATCTCGGGAATGCCCGAGTTCAAGACCGCCGCGGTGCACGTGCGCCCGATCCCGGAGGCGATCTCATGACCACCCCCCTTCGCGTGCTCGTCGTGGGCTTCGGCCCCGTCGCGGCACGATTCGCCGAAGACCTACTGCCTGCGCTCGAGTCGGGGGCGATCGAGCTCACGATCGTGGGCGCCGAGGCATCCGATGCCTACAACCGCGTGCTCGTCGCCGAGTACGCCGTCGGTCATGCCACGCTCGCCGGAATGGAGATCGCCGACACCGTCGCGTTGCGCGGGGCCGGTGCGAGCGTGCGCACCGGCGTCGCCGTGCGATCCATCGATCGCCGCGCCCGCACCGCGACGCTGAGCGACGACTCCGTCGAGCCGTGGGACCGCCTCGTCTTCGCGACCGGCGCCCGTGCCCTCATCCCACCGCTCGGCGGCCTCGAGCAGTCTCGCCTCATGAACGACCGCGAGCGCGAGGAGCTGCTGCTCCGATCCAACGACCAGGAGCTCGCCGACGGCGTGACCGCGTTACGCGACCTCGCCGACGCCGACGCGGTGCGTCTCGCGGTGCGTGACCGGCGCCGCGTCA
The DNA here is from genome assembly GCF_030815405.1 of Agromyces albus. NCBI lineage: Bacteria > Bacillati > Actinomycetota > Actinomycetes > Micrococcales > Microbacteriaceae > Agromyces > Agromyces albus. Next base: position 2,820,292 of record NZ_JAUSWX010000001.1, read on the forward strand.
TCGTGCTCGGCGCCGGCGTGCTCGGCCTCGAGATCGCGCTCGCCGCCGCTCGCGAGGGGGCCGACGTCTGCGTCGTGCACACCGGCGGGTTCCCGATGGGCCGCAACCTCGACCGGGGCGCAGGGCACGTGCTCACCGCCGCGGCTCGCGCAGCGGGCGTCAGCCTCATCGCGCACAGCCGCATCGAAGACGTGGTCTACACCCACGACGAACAGGGCAGGGCCCACTTCGACGCGCTGCTCTCCTCCGACGGCAAGATGATCCACGGCGACCTGCTCATCCTCTCGTGCGGCGTGCGGGCGCGCACCGAGCTCGCCCGCAGCGCACGCCTGCCCGTGGCATCCGGCATCCTCGTCGACCGCGACCTCTCGAGCTGGGGCGACGCCGACGTGTTCGCGATCGGCGATTGCGCCCAGGTGCTCGCGAAGCCCGACGAGCTCATCGACCTCGAGAACGCGCCGGGTGCGCCGTCGGGACTCATCGGGCCGGGCTGGCGCCAGGCCGAGTGGCTCGCTGCGCGCCTTCGCGCCGAGGTCGCCGGACTCCCCGCACCCGAGCTGCTGCCGATCGAGTCGCCGTCGGTCGTGACGCTGAAGGCCGAGGGCGTCGATGTCGTCGCCGCGGGCGACGTGTCTGCCGAGCCGTGGGACGACGACCCGGTCACGACCGGCGCGCCGCGACGAGTCGCCCAGTGGGCGGATCCCGAGCACGGCCGTTACGTGAAGCTCGTGACTCGCGACGGCGTGCTCGAGGCGATGGCGTGCGTCGGGATGCCGCGCACCGCGGCCGAGCTCACCCTGCTCTACCAGCGACGCGGCGAGTTGCCGGCCGACCGCTCGGTGCTGTTGCGGCACGACGGTCCCGACCATGTCGCCGCGGCGGCATCCGACGACCCGGCCGCAACGGTCTGCTGGTGCAACGGCGTCAGCGCCGGGCGCATCACCGAGGTCGCCGCAGAGGGCCACACGACCGTCGAGAGCGTCGGCGCGTGCACGCGGGCGGGCACCGGTTGCGGCGGCTGCAAGTCGCGCATCGGGGAGCTGCTCGAGGCGTACCTCGAGTCGAGCGCAGCGGCGGGCGCGGAAGAGGTCGCGGTCTGAGGCTCGGCGGGCTCTGAGGCAGGCGCTGAGGGGCTCTGAGGCGAGCCCGCAGGCTCACCGCCGCGGCGTCACCACGGCAGCGGCAGCGCCGCGACGCGCTCGCCCCGACGCGCGCCACCGGTTGGCACGATGAGCAGACCCTCCGCCTCGGCCAGGCCGCGCAGCATGCCCGATCCCTGCCGCTGCGTCGGCACCGCCCCGCCCGGCTCGCGGCGGTAGGCGACGAAGCGCGTCACGCGCGCACCCGCGAGGTCGGCCCCGAGCTCGATCTCGTGCGGAGGCGCGGCGGGCCGCCCGAGCATGCCGTCGAGGAGCGGCACGCCGAGCACGATGAAGGCCACCATCGCCGCCATCGGGTTGCCGGGCAGGCAGAGCACGGCGCGCTCGGGGCCGAGCCGGGCGAGCATGGTCGGATGCCCCGGCCGCATGGCGATGCCGTCGACCTCGAGCTCGGCCCGCGCGGCCTCGAGCGCAGCGCGCAGGTGGTCGGAGGCGCCGCGCGCAGTGCCGCCCGTGCAGATGAGCAGCCGCCCGTCGCCCGCTCGCAACGCATCGACGGTGCGATCGAGGAGGTCGGGCACGCGCTCGACCGAGCCGACGTCGGCGCCGAGCGAGGCGAGCAGGCCCGGGAGCTGGACGCCGTAGGCGTCGCGCACCGAGCCCGGCTCGGGGATGCCGCGGGTGACGACCTCGTCGCCGAGGAACGCGAGGTCGACCACGGGCCGCTCGCGCACGGGCAGGAGGTCGTGCCCGGCGACGGCGGCGAGCGCGAGGCGCGGCGGGGTGAGCACGGCACCGGCCGCGATGAGGATCTCGCCCGAGGCGCTCTCCTCGCCCGCGGGGCGGATGTGCTCGCGCACGCGAGGCTCGTCGGCCCGCGCGTCGGGGCCGCGATACAGCACGCCGTCGGCGACCGCGCCGTGCTCGGAGCGGAGCACCCCCACTTCACCAGACGGCGTGGGCGCCCCCGAGGCGACCGGACGGGCAAGTCCCGCCGTGAGCGGCCGTGGCGGCGGATCGCCCGCGCGGAGCGGCTCGGCGAGACGCCACGGCGGGTCGCCCGCGACGACCCAGCCGTCCATGGCCGAGGTGTCGTGCGCCGGGATCGCCGCGTGCGCCTGCACGTCGAGAGCGAGGGTGCGTCCGAGCGCGCCGGGAGCGAGCTCGACGTGCTCGGCGGGCGTCAGCAGGGCTGATCCCACTCGATGGGCGGCCGCCCGCGCGGCATCCCAGGCCACGTGCCGCAGGTTCACCCGGCCTGGCTCGTCTCGGCGATCAGGGCGGTGACGGCGGCCGACGCGCGCCGAACGGCCTCCGCGTCTCCGCCGGCCCGCCCGGCGGCGATGCCGACGAGCAGGGTGGTGAGCGGTGCCGCGGGGCGCATCACGGCGTGGGCTGCGTCGCGGGCGACGTCGAGCGCGAGCTCGATGTCGACCGGATAGTCGGCGCCGAGGTCGAGCGCCTCGGCGACGCGCCGCGCCCATTGCTCGAGCGTCATGCTGTCGTCGGTCATGACCGTTCCTCCCGTCGACGTGCCGAGGGCACGCAATCAGCCTATGGCGTGCCGTTCCCGGGTGACGTTCGGAGTCGGATGCCGGCGCGCGCCGCGTCGTCGGGAGTGTCGACGTCGTCGGTGAGACCGGGCTGCAGCGCCACGTCGGCGAGGTCGAGCCCGGCGAGCACCCGACGGAGTGAGAGGTTCTCGAGGCCGCCGCGGGCGTACGCCGCGTCGACGGCAGCACGGAGGGCCGCGGCGCGGTAGACCGCGAGGAGCGGCTGGCGCACTCCGTCGGCGTCGACCGCGACGCATCCGTCGGGCCCGGTCGCCGCAGCGAGCAGAGGGCCGATCGCTTCATCGGCGCGCGGGAGGTCGACGGCGAGCACCACCACGCGCTCAGGCGTCTCGGGCAGCGCCGCGAGACCCGCTGCGAGCGCGGCGGCCGGTCCGCCCCACCGCGGCAACTCGCTCACGGCGCGGACCCCGGCCTGGAAGCGGTCGTCGTCGAGACCCGCGGCACCGACGACGACGATGGCGGATGCCCCGGCCATGGCATCGAGCGCCCGATCGAGCAGCCGGCGACCCTCGAACTCCAGCTCGGCCTTGCTCCGGCCGCCGAGCCGGCTGCCTCGTCCGCCGGCGAGCACGATCGCCGCCCAGTCGCCGTCGCGCATCTCCACGAGGCCTACGGTACGCCCGTGCAGCGCTGGGAATCGCAGCGGAGCTTGGCAGCGGCATCCGACCGCCTTACTCTCGGCTCATGAGGGTGCTTCTGAAACTCACGCTCGACTGCACGCCCGACGCGGCGTGGCGGGCCCTCAAGAGCCCTGCCGTGCTGCGCGAGGTCGTGGCGCCGTGGCTCGACTTCACTTCACTCGAAACCGGCGGACTGCCCACCGAGTGGCCCGAGGGCGAGCATCGGGTGCGCACGCTCGCCTTCCGCCGCTGGCCCGCAGGCGAGGAACTCGTCGACGTGAGCTACCCGGGCGGGCTGCCCGCCGGGGTCCGGATGCTCCGCGACGCCGGCGGCGCCATCACGGGGCCGTTCGCCGCCTTCGACCGCTGGGATCACCGCATGGCCGTCTCGGCCCTCCCCGACGGGCGCACCCTCTACCGCGACCGCCTGCTCGCGAGCGCCGGCGCCCTCGACGTGCTCGCGTGGTATCCCACGTGGGCGTTCTGGCAGTGGCGCGGGATGCGGCTCCGCCAGCTCGCGCCGGGCTGGGCCTACGACCCGCCGGGAACAGCGGATGCCGCGGCAGCCGAGCACTCCTCGCCGGTCGCCGGAGCAGTCACGCGAGACGGCGAGGCGCCCGCATGAGCAGTTCGATCGGAGCGCTCCAGCTCGCCGACTGGCGCCGCCGGGTGTTCGGCCTGTACGCGGGAGTGCGACAGCTCAGCGTGCACGACCCGGCGGCCGGCCACGAGCTCTGGACCTCGGCACGTGACGAGCTCTTCGCGGGGCATCCGCAATCCCCGCTGCTGCCCGACGACCGGGCCGACTTCACCGGCCTCAGGGTCACGCGCTACGACCCCGACTGGCGGTTCGAGGTCGAGGTGCGCCGCGCCGACGAGCCGCTGCGCATCACGGTCGACAGCGCGACCGACGGGCCGATCCCCTTCTCGCTCGTCGGCGTCGTGCGGCTCCCCTACGTCGGCACGCTCGACGTGTGGCGGCTCACGGGCTACGGCGGCGGCCTGTTCCTGCCCGTGAAGGACGCGCTCGCCGGTAAGCCCGGCGGCACCTACGGCGGCGGGCGATACCTCCTCGACACGGTGAAGGGCGCCGACCTCGGCACGGGCGCCGACGACGACACGCTCGTCATCGACTTCAACTTCGCCTACAACCCATCGTGCGCGTACGACCCATCTTGGTCGTGCCCGCTCGCGCAAGCGGGCAACACGGTGCGCGAGGAGATCCCGGTGGGCGAGCGGATGCCGCGGTGAGCTTGCTCGCTCGACCACGTTTCAGAATTCAGGAGCCGATCGGCGTGTCGCGCCGGTCCGCTCGGCGTGTCGCGCCGACACGCCGAGCCCGTTCCTGAATTGTGGCGGCTCTATGGGTGCACAGGGTGCACGCAGGGGACGTGCGCTACAGTGGGTGATGGCGAGCGCGATGACCGCGCCGCTCGCGTCGTAGAAACGCTTCCCGGGCACTGTGCTTTTCGTGCAGGAGCCCGTTGACTCTCATACGGCGAACGGATGTGCCGACCGGCACCTTCGCCACTTCCCCATCGTCGGGGTTCCGACACGGCTGCTCCGCGGCCGGCTCGACCGCCGATGGTTTCTGCCTGAAAGGCACCAGTGACCGACACCACCTTCAGCACGCTCGGCGTGCCCGCTCCCCTCGTCGCGGCTCTCGCCGCCGATGGGATCACCTCCCCGTTCCCGATCCAGGTCGACACCCTGCCCGACACGCTCGCCGGACGCGACGTGCTCGGCCGCGGCAAGACCGGCTCGGGCAAGACCCTCGCCTTCTCGATCCCGATGGCCGCGCGCCTCGGTGGCGTGCTCGCGGGCGGCACACGTCGCCCCGGCCGTCCCCTCGGCCTCGTGCTCGCCCCCACCCGTGAGCTCGCGACCCAGATCGACGCGGTGCTGGCACCGCTCGCCGCGGCCTACGGCATGAAGACCACGACGATCTTCGGCGGCATCAGCCAGAAGCGCCAGGTCGACGCACTGCGCGCCGGCGTCGACATCGTCGTCGCCTGCCCCGGGCGCCTCGAAGACCTCATGAAGCAGGGTCACGTCTCGCTCGACGCGATCGAGATCACCGTGCTCGACGAGGCCGACCACATGGCCGACCTCGGCTTCCTCCCGGTCGTCACCCGCATCATGGACAAGACGCCCACCGGCGGTCAGCGCCTGCTGTTCTCGGCGACGCTCGACAACGGCGTGGACAAGCTCGTCAAGCGCTTCCTCCAGAACCAGGTGCTGCACTCGGTCGACGAGGCCAACTCGCACGTCGCCGCGATGACCCACCACGTGTTCGAGGTCGACGACGTCGACCAGAAGAACGAGCTCATCAGCACGCTCGCTTCGGGCACCGGCCGCCGCATCCTCTTCATGCGCACCAAGCACCACGCGAAGAAGCTCGCGAAGAAGCTCACCGACCAGGGCATCCCCGCGGTCGACCTGCACGGCAACCTGTCGCAGCCGCAGCGCGACCGCAACCTCGCCGCGTTCGGCGACGGCTCGGTCAAGGTGCTGGTGGCCACGGATGTCGCGGCGCGCGGCGTGCACGTCGACGACGTCGAGCTCGTCATCCACGTCGACCCGCCCACCGAGCACAAGGCGTACCTGCACCGCTCGGGCCGCACGGCTCGCGCCGGCAGCGCGGGCGATGTCGTGACGATCAGCCTGCCCGCCCAGAAGCAGGACCTGAAGACGCTGCTCCGCAAGGCCGCCATCACGGTGACCCCGCAGCGCGTCACCGCCACGTCGGCCCCTGTCACCACCCTCGTCGGCGACGTGGCCCCCTACGTGAAGCCTGCTCCTCGCGAGCAGTACCAGCAGCAGGGCGGCGGCCGCTCGCAGGGCGCCAACGCGCAGCGCAAGCGGTCAGCTCGCTCCGGCGAAGGCCGCGGCCAGTCGGATGTCGGCACGGCATCGCCTCGCCGCGACCGCTCCGGCCGCACCGCCGAGACCAAGGCGCAGGCGCCGAAGCAGGGCGGCGGCCACAGCCGCGGCGCGCAGACGACGGGCGCCCAGCGCGGCACCTCGGCGCGTTCGGGCTCGGCCAAGCAGCCGATCCGCGTTGGTAGCCTCGTGTCGCCGTCGCGCAACGACCGCGGCAACCGGCGCGCGCAGGGCTAGTCGCCCACGCAGTTCAGAACGGCCCCGATGAGTTCGCTCATCGGGGTCGTTTCGCATGTGAGGGCGTGAGGGCGCACGCGTCTGCGCGAGCGCACGACGCCCGACCGGGAAATCCGCTGGGGTCCTGGCGTGCGATCGCCCGCCAGGACCCCATCCGTCGGGCGACGACCCCCATCGCCGCCCTCGGTCCCCGCCATTGAGGCGGGGGATCGGGCCGTTCCCCCTGATCGGCCCTGGTCTTCATCAGCCGGGCATCACCAGGCGCCCATCATCGCGCGCCCGATCTCGCCGCCCACGAGCACCGCCACGGCGACCGCCATCCCGGAGCCCGCGGCGAGCGCCGCGACGGCCGCCCATGTCTTCGTGCGCCTCATGCTGCCCCCTCGATCCGTTCACAGGGGTATGTCCGGCAACTCGCATCGGGTTCCCTCGGCCGGATCGCGAACCTGTGAGCCCTCACCGGACATATGAGTGTGAGGATGCGGCGCGCCCGGCGCCGACCGACGAAGGGAACCCGATGAAGCTGCAGACGATCGGCGCAGTACTCGCGACCGTGATCGCATTCGCCCCCGGCAACGGCCTGAGTCAGGCCCCCGAGGTCGGCCCACCGGCGGCATCCGACATCGTGCACTGTGCTGTCGAGGTACAGCCCACCGACGCGAGGTCGACCGCTGGGCGCGCGCCGGCCGAGCCGGTGTGCTTCGGCACCCGCGCCGAGGTAGACGGCTACCTCGACGGCGTCCTGCGCGCCGACGACGGCCGGATGAGCACCGCCTCGGCGTCGACGATCCTGGGCCGGGTCTACACCGACGTGAACGGCGGCGGCTCGAGCCTCGCGTTCTGGGGATCGAGCGGATGCTACGGAGTCACGTTCGGGTTCGCGAGCCTGCCCTCGGGCTGGAACAACACCATCAGCTCGGCGGGCGGGTCGAACGGGTGCTGGGTGACGCTCTACACCGAGACCTCCTACGGCGGGAGCCGGCTGAACTGCACGCCGTGGTGCGGCAGCATCGGGACCCTCAACGATCGGGTGAGGTCGCTCGTCTTCCGCCCGACCGGCACGTTCGGCTAATCGCCGGGGGCGAGGGGGGCGAGGCCGAGTGCCGCACAGACCGACTCGTTCGGCGACGGCACCACGGCCGCGCTCCCGTCGTCCATCACGCAGACCTGCAGTTCTTCGGGAACGCGACCCGGTGGGTTGCTCGCCGCCGTGGGGTCGAACTCGTCGTCGAGCACGCCCTGCTCCCACATGAGCGTGCACATGGCCGTGGCATCCGCGACCCGCCCTTCGCCGCTGGGCGAGGAGATCGTCGCGGCAGAGCCCGGATAGCTGCCGTCGGCGTTGCGCTCGGCGGCGCTCAGGCAGTGGACCAGCTCGGTGTTCGAGACATCGGCCGGCGGCATGAGCATGGCGCCCGCGGTCGCGGCGACGCCGAGCGCGAGCACGCCGGCGCTGCCCCAGCCGATGAGCCGAAGCCGGAGCTCACGCGCCCGACGAGCCGGCTCGGAGCGGACGTGGTCGAGCAGCATCGCCCGGGTCGCGGCATCGCGGGCCGAGGGCCGCTCGTTCGACGATTCGTTCAACTCTGCACCTCCAGGCCTTCGGCGTGAGCAGGCGCAGGCCCGTGGGCGGGTGCCGGCTCGGCCCTTGCTCCTCGGCGATCGCCGAGCGCCTCCCGCAGCTTCGCGCGGGCACGGTGGAGCCGTGACTTCACCGTGCCGATCGGGAGGTCGAGCACGCTCGCGACCGACGCCATCGGCAGCTCCTCGACGAGGCAGAGCTCCACTACGCGCTGTTCGACCGGATTGAGCCGGCGCAGCGCCGCCGAGAGCTCCTTCGACGCCGGTTCACCGTCGAGGCGCTCGGTGATCTCGAGGCTCGGGTCGTCGACATGCTCGGCCGGCGGGAGCTTCGCGAGCAGCCGGCGATAGCGCCGACCCGAGCGCTCGCTGTTGAGCGAGACGTTCGTCGTGACGACGAGGAGCCACGGGAGCAGGGACCCGTCGACGAAGCGGACCGACGAGCGGCGACGCCAAGCCTCGAGGAACACCATCGCGACGATGTCCTCCGCCTCGGAGACGTCGAGCACGCGCGAATGCGCCTTGCGGAAGATGCGGGCGCGGTACCGGTCGTAGATCACGCCGAACGACTCCTCTGTACCGGATGTCGCCTCGAGCCAGAGGGCCGCGTCTGATCGCTCTTCCTCAACCATGTGCCGCCCAGCATATCCGCGCGGCCCGGCGACCCGTGTCTCGTCCACCCCCTGGCACGGGTCACCGTTTCTCGCGTCGGATGCACCGACTCCCCGCCTTCACCGCCCACGCCGATCCCTTCGTCGGGGCCCCCATTGTGTTGTCCCTGCACAGATATGTCCGCATCATGCGCTTCGGTTCCCCGCGCCGCCGGTCGATTCGTCGCGGGCAGATCCCCATCCGTCGGGGCGGCGACCCCCATCGCCGCCCTCGGTCCCCGCCGTGACGGCGGGGGATCGGGCCGTCCAGTCGCAGGGTGGCGGCGGACGCTCGAATGGCGCCAACGCGCAGCGCAAGCGCGCGCACCACGCGACGGCGAGGGCCGCGGGCGCGGCCAGGCGGATGTCGCCCCAGCGATCCCGCGTCGTGACCACTCCGGCCGCGCGGCCGAGACGAAGGCGCACGCGCCGAAGCAGGGGGCGGGCCACTGCCGCGGCGCCCAGACCTCGGGCGCCCAGCGCGGGGCATCCGCTCACGGTGGCGCGAAGCAGCCGATGCGCGTCGGCAGCCTTCAGTCGAAATCGTCAGTAGCTCGCGTAGAAGCTGCTGAGCACGCGGTCGACCGCGTCGAAGTCGGCGTCGCTGATGGCCTGTGCCGCGACGATGATCGAGTAGGTGCCCGAGTTGTCGTTCGCGCCGACGATGACGTAGGTGGCCTCGCCACCGCATCCGGTGAAGGTCTCCCAGACGCCGACGTGCAGCCCGTCATCGAACGGCTCACGGCCCGTGGAGACGCAACCGTGCGCGGCGAGATCGCCCGTCACGAGGTCGGCTGCAGCATCCGGCGCCATCGAGGCCGCCGCCTGCGAGGCGTAGATCGTGACGCCCCGGCGTCGACCAGGTGCCCTCGTAGCCGGCGAGGTCGGGGGCGGCCGAGACAGCGTCCCAAGTCGTCCCGTTCGTGTCGGTGACGGGTGCGCCGTCGATCTGACTCCAGCTGGCGGGAACTTCGAGGCTGATCGAACCCGAGTCGTCCGTGATACTCACGTACTCGCCGGATGCCGGATCGTCGGTGCCGCCGCCCACGACCGGGACGGCCGTGATCGCGTCACCGTTGAACTGGCCGCGGTAGTACGAGTCCTCGGCGGGTCGGTACAGCTCCACGGAGATCGTCGCGTCCTGGCCGTGGGTGCGCAGCACGTCGCAGTACTCTCTCATCGTGCCGTCGACGGCGAGGCTCACGCCCTCCATGCGGGTGAGCAGGTCGCCGGGTTCGACGCCCACCTTGTCGGCGGCCGACCCGGACTTCACCGAGTTCACCCACACGCCGATGCCGGCGCCGTCCTCGTCGACAAGGGCCTCGCCGTTGATGCCGAGGCTCAGCACGTCCTTGCCGTCGACGAGGTCGCCGATGACCTCGAGCACCTCGTCGCGGTGGATGGCGAAGTTGTAGTCGAGCTCGTCATTGCCGGCGTAGTTCACGCCGACGACCGCGCCCGCGCTGTCGACCAGCGGTCCGCCCGAGTTGCCGCCGCGGATGCGGGCGTCGTGCTCGATCACGCCGTCGATCGATGCCCACGGTGTCTCGCCGCTCGTGAGCGCCTTCGATACGATGCCCTTGGTCTCGGTGAAGGTCGGGTCGCCGAGCGGGTAGCCGGCGGCGTAGACGTCGAGCGCGGTCTCGATCTCGCCCTTCCGCCAGTCCATGAACGGATAATTGCCCCGCTCGAGCTGCACGACGGCGAGGTCGAGACACTCGGAGGAGCCGAGGACCTTTGCGCTGAGCTCATTCGTCGTGTCGCCGCCGCGCCAGACCTTGAGGGTGCCGGCGCCGGTGACGACGTGGTTGTTGGTGAGGGCCAGTCCGTCGGGGGTGATGATGAAGCCCGAGCCGCGGCCGGCAGACTCCAAGCCGCCCTCCTCGGGCGAGACGAACGTGCCGACGGCTTCGAGCTGGATGGTCGCGGACTGCACGCCGTCGAAGCCGACGGGCGCGTTCGCCGCAGTGGTGACGCAGCCCGCGAGCACGATGACGCTTGCCGTTGCACCCACGAGCAGGCTGATTTTAGCGGTGTTCTCAGGCATGATCCCAACCGTACGGTCGATGGTGCATGCGGCAGTAGCGTGCTACCACCGGGAACTGTGCGGGGGCTGGCACTGAGGTGCGGCCGCCGGATGCCCGTCGATTTCGTCTCCAGCGCGGCCTGGCTTAGCCTCGTGACATGAGCACCAATGTGGTTGTCGAAGCCGTCGTTCGTCCCATCCGCGATTCCGATGTGGAGGCCCTCGGCCGCGTCCACGCCACCTGCTGGCACGAGACATACGATCACCTTATCAGCGCAGCGGCGTTTGAGCACCTGTCACCGCGCCGCATGGCGGAGCTCTGGACCCACATGGCCGCCCGCGGCGAGGAGTACTCGCAGTTCGCTGCGCTCGTCAACGGCGAGATCGTCGGCTTCGTCGGATCCGGCCCCGCGCGCGACGAGAACCCTCCGCGTGAGCGCGAGCTCTTCTTCATCTACCTGCTCGACGCCTACCACGGCACGGGCATCGGCCAGAAGCTCTTCGACGCGGCGGTCGGCACCAATCCCGTCTACCTGTGGGTCGCGTCCGACAACCCGCGGGCGCACCGTTTCTACGCCCGCAACGGCTTCGTCGCCGACGGAGCCGAGCAGGTGCAGCCGTTCCTCGGCGAGGAGATCCACGAAGTCCGACTCGTGCGCTGAACCCTCGGCGGTTCCATCTCGCGGTGGGGGTCGGTAGCGTGAGCCACGTCGGTGATCGATCGACGGATGCCTCGGGAGGACCTCGATGAACGACGCAGCGTCCCACGCCGCGCTCGACTCGCTCGGCACGAGTCTCGGCGATCGACTCACGTTCCCCGGCGACCCCCTCTGGGACGCCGTGCGCTCGCCGTGGAACCTCGCGGTCGACCAGCGCCCCGCCGCGGTCGCCGTTCCCGCCGACGTCGACGAGGTGCGCGCTCTGCTCGAGGCCGCGCGGGCCGACGGCCTGCAGCTCGCCGTGCAGCCCTCGGGCCACGGCGCATCCGGCTCCCTCGAGGGCACGGTGCTCGTGCGCACCTCGGCGTTCCGCGACGTCGAGGTCGACACCGAAGCCCGGGTGGCCCGCGTCGGCGCAGGGGCCAGCTGGGGCGCTGTGCTCGACGCGCTCGCCGGCAGCGGGCTCGTCCCGGTCACCGGCACGAGCCGCATCGTCAACGCCACCGCCTTCACGCTCGCGGGCGGCAACTCCTGGTTCGCCCGCTCGCTCGGGTTCGCCTCGAGCTCGCTGCGCGCGGTCGAGCTCCTCACCGCCGATGGGCGACACCGGTGGGTGCGCGACGCCGACGAGCCCGAGCTCATGTGGGCGCTGCGCGGCGCCGGCGGGGCGTTCGGCATCGCGACCGCGATCGAGATCGACCTGCACCCGGCGCCCGTGATCTCGGGTGGCCGCATCGTCTTCGACGGATCCGATGTCGCGGCGGTGTTCCGCGCCGTCGTTGCAGCCGGCCGTACTGCACCCGACTCGCTCGCCCTGCATGCCGGTGCGATGCGCCTGCCCGACATCGCGCAGGTGCCGCTGCACTTGCGCGGCACCACCGTCGTGACCGTCGAGACGGTGCAGCTCGGCGAGCCCGAGGCGGCCGCCGCGGCACTCGATTCGATCCGATCCTCCGGCACCGTCGTGCTCGACACCGTCGGGCGCGTCGACGTCGAGCTCCTCGGCGTCGTCGCCGAGGAACCGACCGATCCGTCTCCGGGCTTCGCATGGTCTGCGCTCGCCGAGCTCGACGACGAGGTCATCACCCGCCTGGTGACGACGTGGGAGTCAGCCGAGTCGCGCGCCGTCGTAGCGATCTCGCTCCGCATGCTCGGCGGTGCACTCGCGGCGCCGCCGCAGCGCCCCGGCATTGCTGGCGTCGTGAGCGCGCCCCACTTCGTGAGGGCTCGTGCGATCGGCCGGCCCGAGTTCGAGGCTGCCGCCGAGCAGGGCTTCACGGCCTTGCGCGCGGCGCTCGGGCCCGCGGCATCCGACCGCACGCTCTGCACCTTCCTCGCGCCCGGCGTCGGCTATGCGGGCGCCTACGCGCGGGCCGATGTCGCTCGCGCTGCCCGGGTCAAGGCCACGATCGACCCCGAAGACCGCTTCCGCGGCAATCGCGACTTCGTCTGAGCAGCGCCATGGGTTCGTGGCCCGCGACGACCCACGTCGAGGCGGTTAGGGTGAACGGATGACCATTCCCGTGATCCTCGACGTCGACACGGGAGTCGACGACGCCCTCGCGATCCTCGTCGCAGTGCGGCATCCCGGCATCGACGTGCTCGGCATCTCGTGCGTCGCCGGCAACGCCTCGCTCGCCCAAGTCGTCGACAACACGCTCCGCGTGCTCGACGCCGCGGGGGCACCAGAGATCCCCGTCGCCGCGGGTGCAGCCCGGCCGCTCCTCGAACCCCCGCGCTCCGCGTCGCACGTGCACGGCGCCGACGGCCTCGGCGGCACCGCCCTGCCGCCCACCGAGCGGCGAGCAGAGCAGGCCGGCGCCGTCGAGCTCATGCGCCGGCTCATCCTCGAGCACCCCACGCCCGTCACCCTCGTGGCACTCGCTCCGCAGACGAACCTCGCGCTCCTGCTGCGCACCCACCCCGAGGTCGCCGGGCGAATCGAGCGGATCGTCTTCATGGGCGGCTCGGCGAGCGTCGGCAACGCGAGCGCGGTCGCCGAGTTCAACGTCTGGCACGACCCCGAGGCCGCCGCGATCGTGCTCGACTCGGGCGTGCCCACCTACATGTACGGCCTCGACGTCTTCAACCGGGTGGCGATCGAGCACAAGCTCGCGCAATCGCTCGAGCACGGCGACGACGCGCTCGGCCGCGTGGTCGGCGCGTTGCTCGGCCATCGCATCGCCCTCTCGGCAGACGAGTCCGCCGAGTACACGGGTCTCATCGGCGACGCCGGGGCCGTGTGCTCCCTCGTCGACCCGGGCGCGCTCCGCACCGAACTGCGGCCCGTGCGCGTCGAGCTCGCCGGATACGCGCGCGGCCAGACGCTCGTCGACCTCCGCACGCATCCGGGCCAGGAGATCGGGCTCACGCCCGCCGACGAGTGGGCAGCCGTCGAGATCGCCCTCGACGTCGACGAGGCGCGCCTCACCGGTGTGTTCCTCGATGCGCTCGGGCTGGCCGCCTCGCGTTCCGGCGCCGGCGCTTCGCCGTCGCCCACGGCGGCCGCCTAGCTCCCCTACAGGGGCTTCGGACTCAGGGCAGCGCGCCGACCGAGGCGAGCGCCTGCCGCAGCAGTGCGCCGCGACCGCCCTCCATCTCGGCCGTGATCGATTCGCTCGCCGCTTCGGCCGGCGTCATCCAGGTCACCTCGAGCGCGTCCTGCCGCGGCTCGCACGTGCCGGTGACCGGCACGATGAACGCGAGCGACACGGCGTGCTGCCGTTCGTCGGTGAACGGCGAGATGCCCGGCATCGGGAAGTACTCGGCGACGACGCACGGCACCTGGCTCGCCGGCAGCATCGGGAACGCCATCGGCCCGAGGTCCTTCTCGAGGTGGCGGAACAGCGCATCGCGAATGGTCTCGCCGTACATGACGCGCCCCGACACGAGGGTGCGCGTCATCTCGCCGACCGCGTTCGCGCGCAGCAGCACGCCGACCTCGGTCACCTGGCCGAGTCCGTCGACGCGCACCGGCACCGCCTCGACGTAGAGGAGCGGCAGCCGGCCGCGCACCTCGGCGAGTTCGAGGTCGGTGAGCCAGCCCGGATTCGCGGGCGGCCGCACGACGGGTTCGTCGTCTGGGTTCCAGTCCGGGTCAGGGGTGCGCACGCTCATGGCTCGATTCTGCCTCACCCGCGCGCCGGGCGCGCAGGTCGGGGCGGGCAACCGCGCCGGGTACTGTCGAAGTCGGAGCGGTCGCGACGGCCCGCGGCATCCGCTCGACCCGATCGGAGGACCCATGACCGACGTGCGCATCGACGACGAGGCAGTGCTCTGGTCGGCCTCCGCAGCCGATCGCGAGGGGCGGCCGCTGCTCGTGCTGCTGCACGGCTACAACTCGAACGAGGGCGATCTCTTCGGGCTCACGCCCTACCTGCCGCTCGAACCGGCGGTCGCCTCGCTGCGTGCGCCGATCTTCACGGGCTACGGCCACGCCTGGTTCTCGCTCGTCGCCGAGGGCGCCGAGCTCTCGATCGAGGGCGCGGAGCTCGCGACGGCCGCGATCGTCGCGTGGCTCGACCGGGTGGCGCCCGATGCGAGCTCCGTCGGGCTGCTCGGCTTCTCGCAGGGCGGTGCGATGGCCATCGAGCTGCTCCGGCACGCGCCCGAGCGCTTCGCGTTCGCGGTGAGCCTCGCGGGATTCGCGCTCCCCGGCGATCGAGCAGGCGATGAGCGGATGTCGCAGCTCGCCCCGCCCGTCTTCTGGGGCCGCGGCACCGCCGACGACGTCATCCCCGCGGCATCCGTCGTGCGCACGCAGGCCTGGCTGCCGACGCACGCGGATCTCGACGAGCGCATCTACGAAGGGCTCGGCCACTCGGTGTCGGAGCGCGAGCTCGCCGACGCCGCGGCGTTCCTGCGGGCCCGGTACAGGCCGGCGGCCTGACCGGCCGAGTGCGAGCGCGAATACGAGCGCGACTGCGAATGCGGAGCGAGAGCTCAGACGCCCGCGCCGCCGCCGCCGCCACCGGGATTGCGGGCAGCGCGCTCGGCGTCACGCTCGACGACGCGGCGCTTCTCGGCGCGCACCGCGGCTTGCGTCGCCCGCTCGGTGACGAGCCACTGGGGCGGCGCGACGAGCAGGTCTTTGATCTGGGCGGTCGTGAGCGGCTCGGTGAGGCCGCCGCGAGCGAGGCCGGAGTTCGAGATGCCGAGCTTCGCGGCGACGACCGGTCGCGGGTGCGGGCCCTCGCGGCGCAGCACCTGCAGCCACTCGGGCGGGTCGGCGAGGAGCGCGTTCAGCTCGTCTCGCGTGACGACGCCCGTGCGGAACTCCTCGGGTGCAGCCTCGAGGAGGATGCCGAGCTTCTTGGCAGCGGTCTCGGGTTTCATCGTCTGGTCCTGGCTCACCCTCACACCGTAGCCCGTTCGGCTGGATGTGCCCACCGAGCCGCCCGTACGGCGATCGTCTACGCTGTGAGCAGGCCGCTCCACGTGTGGCCGCGACACGAGACGGGGGCCGAGGTGACGCTCAGGCTGCGCTACGTCGCCGGGGTGAGCCCAGCCAAGTGGCTCCGCGCCTGGGGCGATCGACGACCTGACCTGCCGGTCGAGGCGCTCCGCGTCGAGGAGCCCGCACAGCTCGTCGAACTCGTCGCCGGTGAGGCCGACCTCGCCTTCGTGCGGCTGCCAATCGACCTGACGGGCCTGCACTCGGTGCAGCTGTGGGAGGAGCTCGCCGTCGCGGTGCTGCCCAAGGAGCATCCGCTCGCCGAAGCCGAGGCGCTCACGGTCGCCGATCTCAAGGGCGAGCCGCTCGCACCCGCCCAGCCCGACGCGGCGATGACCATGGAGCTCATCGCGGCCGGCACCGGCCACGCGATCATGCCGCACGGCGTCGCACGGTTGCATCACCGCCGCGATGTCGTGGGCAGTGCCGGTGACGGATGCCGCTCCCACGCGCATCGCGCTCGTCTGGCGCGTCGATCGCGATGACGCCGACATCCAGGAGTTCGTGGCCGTCGTGCGCGGGCGCACGGCGCGCAGCTCGCGCCGCGAGGAAGACGAGGCGGCGGATGCAGAGGCCGCCGAGGCGGACGCCGACGGCAAGGGCAAGCCAGCCGGCAAAGGCGCGGGCAAGGGCGGCTCTGGCAAGGGCGGCGAGAAGGCCGGCTCGGGCAAGGGCGGCTCGGGCAAGGCCGGCTCGGGTGGCGCCAAGCCTCGCACGGGCGGCAAGGCGGCGAACCGCGGAGGGCGCGGCGCTGGAGGCGGCACCAAGAGCGGCCGGCCGGGCAAGGGCAGCAAGGGCGGCGCGCACGGCGGCGGCAAGGGCGGTCGAGGCCGAGGAGGCCGCGGCAGATGAGACCGTTCCTCTTCCTCTCGGCACGACCCGAGGTCGAGGCGGTCGGCCCCGAGTACGAGTCGGTGCGCCGCGCGATGGGCGTCGATGCCGGCCGGCTCGAGCACGTGCGCCTCGACATCGATCCGCTCGGCGACGTCCGTCTCGATTCCTTCGCGGGCATCGTCGTCGGCGGCAGCCCCTACAACGTCACGACGCCTGAAGACGGCAAGCACCCCGTGCAGCGCCGCGTCGAGTCCGACCTCGCCCGCCTCGCCGAGCAGGCGCTCGAGGCCGACCACCCGGTGCTCTTCACGTGCTACGGCATCGGCGTGCTCACGCGAGTGCTCGGCGGCACCGTCGGCACGCTGCACGGCGAGGACGCCGCCGCCGTCGAGGTCACGCTCACCGACGAGGGCTCGGCCGATCCGCTCGTCGGCGCGCTGTCCGAGCGATTCGACGCGCTCGTCGGCCACAAGGAGGCGACCGAGCGGCTTCCCGGCGACGCCGTGCTGCTCGCGTTCTCGGCCGGTTGCCCCGTGCAGATCTACCGCGTCGGGCGCAACGTCTACGCCACGCAGTTCCATCCCGAGGTCAGCGCGCAGGACTTCGTCGCCCGCGCGCACGTGTACCGCCATCACGGCTACTTCCCGGCGAGCGAGTTACGCGAGGTGAGCGAGCGGCTGGCTGCGGCATCCGTCACCGAACCGCAGCGCCTGCTGCACCGCTTCGTGCAGCTCGCCGACCACCGCTGAGCGCAGTGCTCCTCGGGGCCGGGAGCTAGAACTGGAAGCCGGTGGGGAACGGGTCGGCGGGGTCGAGCAGGTACTGGCCGGTGCCGGTCACCCACGCCCGGCCGGTGATCGTCGGGACGACCGCGGGTCGGCCGGCGACCTCGGTCTCGGCGATGAGGCGCCCGATGAAGCGGCTGCCGATGAACGACTCGTTCACGAAGTCGGTGTCGAGGGCGAGCTCGCCGCGAGCCCACAGCTCGGCCATGCGAGCCGAGGTGCCCGTGCCGCACGGCGAGCGATCGAACCAACCGGGGTGGATCGCCATGGCGTGGCGGGAGTGCTTCGCGTCGGAACCCGGCGCGATGAACTCGACGTGATTGCAGCGGTCGACCCCTTCGATCGACGGATGCCGCGGCGGCGCTGCCTCGTTGATCACCGCCATGATGGAGAGCCCCGCCGCGAGGATCTCCTGCTGGCTCGAGCGGTCGAACGGCAACCCGACGGCATCGAGGTCGACCATCGCGTAGAAGTTGCCGCCGAACGCCATGGAGTACGGCACGGTGCCGTAACCCGGCACCTCGATCGAGGCGTCGAGCACATCGACGTAGCTCGGCACGTTCTCGATGGTCACCGAGTCGGCATGGCCGTCGGAGACCTCCACTCGCGCGATGACGAGACCGGCCGGCGTGTCGAGCCGGATCTCGGTGACCGGCTCGACGACCTCGACCATGCCGGTTTCGACGAGCACGGTCGCGACGCCGATCGTGCCGTGGCCGCACATCGGGAGGCAACCCGAGACCTCGATGAACACGACGCCCCAGTCGCAATCGGGGCGCGTGGCCGGCTGCAGGATGGCGCCGCTCATCGCGGCGTGCCCGCGCGGCTCGTTCATGAGGAAGAGCCGCAGGTCGTCGAGGTGCTCCATGAAGTGGAGACGCTTCTCGTTCATGGTCGCACCAGGGATCACGCCGACGCCGCCCGTGACGACGCGCGTCGGCATGCCCTCCGTATGCGAGTCGACGGCGCTGATGATTCGCTTCGACTGCACAATGTCCTCAGCCCACCCGCGACGAGCGGGTCGCGATGTAGTCGAGCGCGTTCTGGGTGTCGCGGCGCACTCGCGCCTCGTGCTCGGCCGACAGGGGCCCGCGCGGCGGTCGCGTCGGTCCACCGTAACTCTGCCCCGCCAGGTCGATCGAGAGCTTGATGGCCTGCACGAACTCGGTCTTCGAGTCCCACCGGAACACCGGAACGAGGTTGCGGTAGAGCTCGCGCGCCTCGTCGATCCGGCCGTCCGTGACGAGCGTGTAGATCTCGACGGCCTCCTTCGGGAAGGCGTTCGGGTATCCCGCGAACCATCCGGTGGCGCCCACGACGAGCGACTCGAAGAGCAGGTCGTCTGCGCCGGCGATGACGTCGATATCGCACAGCTCCTGGATCTCGAGCACCCGCCGGATGTCGGTCGTGAACTCCTTGATCGCCACGACGTTCTCGAGCTGTGCGAGCTCGGCGACGAGGTCGGGCGTGAGGTCGACCTTCGTGTCGATGGGGTTGTTGTAGAGCATGATCGGCAGCCCCACTTCGTTCACCCTCGAGTAGTGCTCGATGACCTCGGCACGATTGGCGCGATAGATCGTGGGCGGCAGCAGGAGCACCCCGTCGGCGCCGTCCTCCTTCGCGTACTCGGCCCACTTGACGGCTTGGTGCCAGCCGACGCCGTGCACGCCGGCGACGACGAGACCCCGCCCTCCGACGGCCTCGACCGCGACCTTGATGACGTTGCGGCGCTCCTCGTCGGTCAGTGAGGAGTACTCGCCGAGCGATCCGTTGGGACCGACGCCGCGGCATCCGTTCTCGATCAGGAAATCGCAGTGCGCGGCGAACCGGTCGTAGTCGACGGCGAGCCCAGCGGGGGCCGAAGGGTCGGGGGTGAAGGCGAGCGTCGTGGCAACGACGACACCGCCGAGGTCGAACTTCTGCGTGGTCATGCGTGTCCTTTCGTGGACGTCGGTGCGTGGGAGCCGGCCTCGGCCGCGGGTCGGTCGGATGCTTCGCCGGCGGCGAGTTCGCCGAGGCGGATCGGTGCGGCGATGGGGCGTCGGTCGGTCGTGGATGCGTCGATGAGGCCGAGACGGCCGGATGCAGCATCCGTCGCCGCCTCGCCGAGGAGCGCCTCGACGGTGCGGCCGCAGATGCGGCCCTGGCAGATGCCGAGGCCGGCGCGAGTGGTGAGCTTCAGGGATCGCAGGCCGCTCGAGCTCGTGGCGGCTGCCGTGGCCATCAGGCGTCCATGGGACACCTCCTCGCAGCGGCACACGACCGTGTCGTCGGTGAGCCACCCGGTCCAGCCGGGCCGGATGCCGTGGGCGGCATCGAGGCGCGCGGCGAACGCGGCGAAGGTGCGCCGGGCCGCGGATGCCGCGCGCACGGCAGGATCGTCAGCGCGCCCGCCCGCTGCGCAGTGCCCGGCGAGCGTCCCCTCGGCGAGCGCGGCATCGGCGCCCCCGATGCCCGTGATCTCGCCCGCGGCGTACACGCCGGCGACGCTCGAGCACTGGGCGTCGTCGACGATCACGAACCGGTCGGGCGAGATTTCGCAACCGGCCGCAATGGGCAGCTCGAGTCGCGGAGTGAAGCCGTGGCTCACGCACGCGGCATCGGCTGCGACCCGCACCTCACTGCCGGGAATCGGATGCCACTGCGCATCGAGGTGCGCAACGGTCACGGACTCCACATGGTCCGTGCCGTGCGCGGCGACGACCGCACAACCGAGGCGATAGGGGATGCGGTGGCGCACGTGACTCGCGGCATAACCGGCGAGCTCGCCGCCCTTGGCCGCGACGCCGAGGAGCTCCCATGGCCGCGACAGCCAGCCGCGCGCGAGGGTCGTCGCGCGGGCGGCCTCGAACACGCCCGCGACCTGGGCGCCGGTGGCCACGAGCGACGCGGCGACGGGCAGCAGGAATGGGCCCGCGCCCGCGACCACGACGCGCCGGCCGATCGCGACGCGCTCGCCCTTGGCGAGCGCTTGCGCGGCGCCCGCCGTGAACACGCCCGGCAGGTCCCAGCCGGGGAACGGGAGCGTGCGATCGTGGGCGCCGGTCGCGAGCACGAGCGCGTCGGGGCGGAGCGTGCGAGGGATGCGATCGGTGCCGTCGGGCGGACCGATGAGCGCGTGCACGACGACCGCGCCGTCCGCGAGCTCGCCGGTCTCGATCGCCCACACCTGCGCACTCGTGACGATCTCGCAGCCGCGATCGGCCTCGAGTGCCGCTCGCAGCCTGGTGAACCTGCGCCAGCCGTGGTGAAGCCGCTGCTCGCGAGCGGAGGGACGCGACTCGGGCAGGTGCCGCCAGTATTGGCCGCCAACCTGGTCTGCGGCGTCGAGCAGGACGACGGATGCCCCGCGTTCGCGGGCGGCCCGCGCGGCGGCGAGCCCGGCGGGGCCCGCGCCGATCACGACGACGGTGCTCATGCGTTCGCCTCGGGGAGCCGGTCGTACTGGCTCGCGACGGCGTCGCCGTCGACGGCACGCCGCTGGCAGGCGCGAACATCGCGTTCGCCGTTCACGATCACGAGGCAGTCGAAGCACACGCCGATGCCGCAGAAGAGGCCCCGCGGACGGCCGCCGACGCTCGTGCGGCGCCACGCCAGCCGTCCGCTCGCGAGCACGATGCCCGCGATCGTCTGCCCCTGCACCCCGGTCATCGCCTCGCCATCGAGGATGATCTCCACCGCGTCGACCGGGGCGGGGCGGATCGGATCGTCGTCGGGGCGCAGCATCCGCGCCGTCATGGCGCCGCCTCGGCGAGGTGGCGCTGCAGGGTCGGCCGGTCGAGGCGGAACGGCGCGGCATCCGTCGGTACGGCACCACCGGTGAACCCGGCCGCGAGCATCGCGGCGGTCGCGAGCGACAGGCCGATGCCGGCGCCTTCGTGCCCGCTCGCATGCCAGAGCCCGGGCACGCGAGGGTCGGCGCCGATGACCGGCAGGTGATCTGGCATGTACGGTCGAAAGCCGCCATAGCTGCGCATGATGCTCGCGGCGGCGAGGAACGGGAACAGCCGCAGCGCCTTCGCCGCGAGCTCCCGCAACACGGCCACCCGGAGCCGTTCGTCGAACCCCACCTGCTCGCGACTCGAGCCGATGAGCACCGTGCCCGACGGGGTCGACTCCACGACGCTCGATGTCTGCAGCGCCGCGTCGCTCGATTGCGTGGCCGCGAAGTAGTCACCGTCGTAGACCTTGTGGAAGATCGCGTGCGGCATGCGCGTCGTGACGAGCACGACGCCGCGTCGCGGGCGCATCGGCAGGTCGGCGCCGAATGCCCGGGCGACCTCACCCGACCACGGGCCTGCCGCCACGAGCACCGAGCCGGCGGCGACGTCACCCGCCGTCGTGCGGACGCCCGTGATGCGTCCTGAGGCATCGCGGAGCGCACCCGTGACCGTGACGCCGACGCGCACCTCCGCGCCGCGCAGTCGCGCCGAGGCGAGCAGGGCCTCGGTCGCGATGACGGGCTGCACCTGGGCGTCGTCGGGGTAGTGCACGGCGGCGGTGATCGCGGGGTTCAACTGGGGCTCGAGGGCGCGGGTCTCGTCGACGTCGAGCGCGCGTGCGTCGACGCCGGCGGCACGTTGCGACGCCGCGAAGGCGAGCAAAGGCGCGGCACCGGCATCCGTCGTCGCGACCACGAGCCCACCCTTGCGCTCGTACTCGATCGCGGGGAACGAGGTGCCGAGCTCATCGGCGAGCTCGTCGGCGACCACGGGCCAGAGCGACGCCGCGAACTGCGCGAGACGCAACTCGGGGCCCGGCGCCTTGTCGGAGACCAGGAGGTTGCCCTCGCCGCGGGCGCTCGTGCCGGATGCCGCGGCCCCGCGCTCGAGCACGGTGACGCGCAGTCCGGCCATGGCGAGCGCACGCGCGCACGCGGCGCCGACGATGCCGGCACCCACGATCACGACGTCGCTCGACATGCGCTCCAAAATATCCCCTACGACGCGCCCGCCGATGCACCGCCGCGGCCGGAGACGGGAATGGGCGGATGCCTCCGAAGAGACATCCGCCCATGGCGGTTGGAGCTGTGGTGTCGACTAGGCCGTCCGGTCGCGGCTTCCGCGAGTGATGAGCCCGTAGATCAGCAGCACGATGATCGCGCCGCCGATCGCAAGAAGCCAGGTGCCGAGGTCCCAGAACTCTTCGAGGCCGACCCCGAAGAGGAGACTGCCGATCCAGCCTCCGAGGAGGGCCCCGACGACGCCGAGCAGCAGTGTGACGAACCAGCCGCCGCCTTGCCTGCCGGGCAGGATCAACTTGGCGATGGCTCCGGCGATGAGGCCGAGGATCAAGAACGCGAGGAAACCCATGCGATGCTCCTTCGTTTCGGGGTGTGTGCTCACGAAATCACAGTGAAAAAACGGCGGCAACCCCTTGTCCGAAGGCCTCGATTCGCGCTAGTGAGCCCGGAATCCCGCGGATCGGCTTGTTCGAGGGGCCGTCAGGCGGTCCGCGCCTCCGGAAGGGGGTACGCGCGCCGCAGCACCACGCGCTGCGCGAGCGTCCACGCCACCGTGACGAGGAGGTAGAGCGCCGCCGCGAGCGGTACGAAGACCGCGATCACCGCCGTGATGAACTGCAACAGCCCGAGCACGCGCGCCGCGCCGGGCCCCGCGAGCGGGGACGCGGGTGCTCCGGCCGGACGAGCCGCGGCGGCGGCATCCGGTCGAAGTGCGAACACCCGCCGCGTGGCCTCGCCGACGAGCACGATGCCCACGATGACGACGGCGAACACCATGACCGCGCCCGGTGCGAGGGAGCCGGCAACGACCGAGCCCGCGAGGCTCGAGCCGAGCGGAACCCCGAACAGGGTCTGCGCGAGGAGCTCGTTCGGATGACCTGCGATCGTCGGCAGGATGAAGAGCGCGTAGATGATGCCGACGATCGGCGCCTGGATGAGCATCGGCAGACAGCCGGCCAGCGGGGAGGTGCCCTCGTCGGAGTAGAGCGCCATCATCTCGCGTTGCAGGCGCTCGGGATTCTGCTTGTGGCGTCGCTGCAACTCGGCGAGCTTCGGGGCGAGGCGGGCGCGAGTGCGCTCCGCCTTCGCTTGCGAGATGCCCACGGGGATGAGCGCGGCGCGCACGAGCAGGGTGACGAGCACGACGGCTGCGGCTGCGCTCGAGACGCCGATGAGCGGTTCGAGCAGGCCGGCGAGGCCCATGAGCACGGTGTGGGCGCCGTCGAGAAAGGCGGCGATGGGCGGGAGGGCAGAGAGGTCCATGAGGGTTCCTTGCGGTCGAGGGATGTCGGAATCCGTCTGGCCGCGCGGTCACCTCATCGCCTCGTCGATGCGAGGTCGTGAGGGTCGACGCCGGATGTCGCTACGCGGCCGGGATGCCGCGGCCCGGCGCCCTCGGGCGGGCACGCCCCGGCGCGTCGGGCGTGATCTGCGCGAGCAACCGCCAGGGTTCGAGCGACTGCTTGAACCTCGTCGCGGCGCCGCTCGGGTCGGCCGCGACGATCGCCGGCAGCGCGTGGCAGGCCGTGACGACGATCGCGACGGCGGCGGCGCCGACGACGCCGACGCCGATGAGCAGGAGCGTCGCCTGCAGGTTCGACGCGAGCGAGACCTCGAGCGACGGCTGCGCGTAGCGGAACAGGGCCGTGAGCAGTTCCATCACACGCCTTCCGTTCCGGTGCGCC
Source organism: Agromyces albus (assembly GCF_030815405.1). Taxonomy (NCBI): domain Bacteria; kingdom Bacillati; phylum Actinomycetota; class Actinomycetes; order Micrococcales; family Microbacteriaceae; genus Agromyces; species Agromyces albus. Next base: position 2,844,342 of record NZ_JAUSWX010000001.1, read on the forward strand.
GCGCCCGTCGAGAACCTCGGTGCGACAACGGTAACACCGCGCGAAGCTTGCGACCCTGGACGTCACACGCTCGTGCGACCCGGATAACGTGTGCTAGCTTCTCCCCAGACAACACGATGTTTACGTGAACATGCTCACGTCGACATTCGCAACGGCGCGGAGGTTCTCCATGGGTTCGGCTCGACGTACGCGGTTCTTGGCATCGGCGGTGACCGCAGTGCTCCTGGGCCTGACGGCCGCGACGCTGTCACCGGTATCCGGCGCTTCGGCGGCGGTGCCCACGACGGATGCCCCGCCCACCTATGACCGCTACCAGGCGGTCACCGATCCCGGCCTCACGGCGCCGGGCTACTTCCAGCCGTACTGGTATGACACCGAAGGTCGTCACATCCAGGCGCACGGCGGCCAGCTCGTCGCGGGCATCGAGCTCGGCGTCGAGACCGACGAGATCTCCGCCGGCGAGGAGAACGGCCGGGCCGTCTACTACTGGTATGGCGAAGACCGCTCGAACGGCTACTACAACAGCCCCGGGGTCGCCGTGTACAAGTCGTACGACACGCTGAACTGGTCGAACGAGGGCGTCGCGCTCCGCTCGGTCACGAGCAAGACCGAGCTGCAGGGCGAGTACTTCGATGCGCTCTACGACACCGTCGACGACGCCGGAAACCCGAACACCGCGACCATCGACGAGCTCTTCTACTACCTGAACGTCAGCCAATTCGAAGCCGACGGCACGACGCCCCGCATCCAGGCGATCTTCGAACGGCCGAAGGCGCTCTACAACTCCACGACCCAGAAGTGGGTGATGTGGTGGCACGCCGACGGCAGCACGTCACCCGGCGGAAGCAACTACGCGCGGTCACTCGCCGCCGTCGCGACATCCGACAGCCCAACCGGTCCGTTCACGCTGCAGGGCGCCTTCCGCCTCTACAACGAGCCGACGTATCGCACGGCCTGCAACCAGAACGGCGCGGTGCCCGGCGGCGCGCGAGACATGACCGTCTTCCAGGACACCGACGGGAACGCGTACGTCTCGTACTCCTCGGAGGAGAACCGCTCGCTCTACATCGCGAAGCTCAACGCCGAGTACACGAATGTGGAGAAGACCACCACGACCGACCCCACGGGCATCCAGTTCTCGGCCGACGGACGGTACCCGTACATCTTCGCCGACGGCACCGCGGGTGCTCCGCAGAATCACGTCGACTACACCATCGTGAAGCGTTGCGGCCTGCTCGAGGCGCCCGCGATCTTCGTGCACGACGGGCGCTACTACCTCGTGGCATCCGGCGCCACCGGATGGCGGCCGAACCCGCAGACCTACTACACCGCCGACAGCATCCTCGGCGGGTGGATCCGCGGCGTCCAGCCAGGCGACGCCCACGAGGCGGTCTCCTACGACACGATCCCCGAGGGTGGCGACGGACTACTCTCCGTCGGCGACTCGCGCAAGACCTCGTTCGGCTCGCAATCGACGAACGTCTTCCCGCTTGACGCCGCGAAGGGCCACTACATCTACATGGGCGACCGGTGGAACTCGGGCGCCGCGGACTCCACCTATGTCTGGCTGCCGATCACGATCGGGGAGGACGGCAGGCTCCAGATGCGCAACCCCGCCGCCGAGAACGCGAAGTGGGCGACCGGCTGGGACGCTTCCTACTGGGACGACAAGGGCGCAGGCCCCTACATCTGGAACGTGACGGATGCCGGGTTGCCGGCCACGGCTCGAACGAACCAGGACCTGACCTCGCTCCTGCCGGCCACCGTCGAGGTGACCGCGAACGGCCAGGCCACCCAGGTGCCGGTCACGTGGAACACGACCCTCTTCACGGCACCCGGGCGCCAGACCATCACCGGCACGCTCGCAGCCGACGGCACCTACACGGCGGGGCGCACGTTCACGCGCACGATCGACGTCGAGGGTCGTGGCCTGTTCAACATCGCGCCCGCGGCATCCGCCGGCGCCTCGAGCCGCACCAATCTCGCGGCGACGACGAACGACGGGAGCACCGTGAAGGGCTGGGACGACTGGGCGACGAACTCGGCATACCCGCTGAGCAGCTGGCTCAGCTACACGTGGAACGAGCCGCGAACGCTCGCGAGCGTCAAGGTGCACGCGTTCAAGGACGGCTCGACCGCCACGTGGCCCTCGAAGGTGGCGGTGCAGTACCGCAACGGCGCCGGCCAGTGGGTCGACACGTCAGTCTCTGCGACCGTCGAGCAGAACAACGCCTCCCCCGCCCCGGTCATCGAACTCGACGTCACCGCGCTGCCGGCGACCACCGCGATCCGCCTCAACCTGACGACGCAGACCCGTACGTGGCAGTCGATCAGCGAAGTGGAGATCTTCGGGTACGGCTCGAGTGCGGCGACCGCGCTCAGCGACCTGCAGGTCGACGGGGCGACCGTGCCCGGATTCTCCCCGGCCACGTGGAGCTACACCGTCGTCGGCAAGAACCCCGCCGAGCGCGTCGTGACGGCGACGCCGGGCAACGTCTCGTCGCGAGTGTCGATCGTGCAGGCCTCGGCGGCCGATCCGTTCGCGTATGCCACGGTCGCCGAGTTCGACGCCTCGGGCATCGCGGCGGTGCAGACCTACCGGGTCGGGTTCATCACTCCCGCAACCGACGCGACGCTCTCCTCGATCACCGTCAACGGCCAGCCGTTGACCGGCTTCTCGCCGGGCACGACCTCGTATGACGGGATCCCCATCCCCGATGGGTCGACCCCGACGGTGGCCGCGACCACCACCGACGGCAAGGCCATCGCCGCGGTCGGCGCGTTCGACCCGGCGAGCGGCAAGCTCGTCATCTCGGTCACCGCGGAGGATCCCGCCGTGACGAAGACGTACACCCTCGGGTTCACGTACGACTCGCGATCCACCGACGCGAGCCTCGGCGCCCTGACGGTGAACGGCAGCGCGGTCGCCGGGTTCTCCCCCGACACGCTCGCCTACACCGTACCCATCGGGGCGTGGGGCGCAGTGCCCGTCGTGGAGGCCACCGCTCGCACCGCGGCGGCATCCGTCACGAAGCGCGTCGACCTCTCGACCGCGGTGATCACCGTCACGGCGGAGCATCCGTCGTACTCGAAGCGCTACGTGCTCACGTTCAGCACGCCTGGCGGATGCGCCGACACCACCATCGACGCGCCCTGGCGCTCGGCGGCGTGGGGCACCGCGGCGAACGCCTCGTTCTGCGAGGCCGCCGGATCATCGTTCCGGATCTCGGATGCCAACGACGGGGCGTGGACGACGAAGGACAACCTGAGCGTCATCTCCCAACCCGAAGCGGTCGCCGTCGGCGATGCCATCGAGACGTACGTGTCGACGGTCGACAAGGGCAGCAACACCGACCCACGCGCGGGACTCGTGCTGCGCAATGACCTCACGATCGCCGGCAAGGCGAGCGCGAAGGGCTACGTCATCCTGACGACGAGCCCCATGGGCGCCTACCTGCAGTTCGACGCCAACAACAACGGCTACATCGACGCGCAGACGACGAACGTCGCCGCCGGCGCCTGGCCGGTGCACCTGAAGCTCGAGTACACGAGCAGCACCACGGCGACGGGCTACTACCGCACGGCGGCATCCGACCCGTGGAAGGTCGTCGGGACCGCGACCCTGTCGGCCCCCGACGCGAAGCTCGACGCGGGGGTGTTCGCCGCCGGCAACAACGGCAAGGGCGCCTCGGTCGCGTCACTGCTCGACACGCGGCTCTCGCCGAAGCCGGTCACGGTGACGTCGGTGGACCCGGTGGCGGCCGAGACGACCGCCGGTGTCGCCCCCGTGCTGCCGCCGTCGGTCACGGTCGGGCTGAGCGATGGCTCGACCGAGTCGCGAGAGGTCACGTGGGATGCGATCGACGCCGCGCAGTATGCGGCGGCGGGCAGCTTCTCGGTGCATGGATCCGTCGCCGGCACCGAGGTCGCTTCGATCGCCACGGTCACGGTGCATCCGGCAGCGGTCACGGTGACCTCGGTCGTTCCCGTGAGCGCGGAGACCACGGCCGGGCAGCCCCCGGTGCTGCCCGGCACGGTGATCGTCGTGCTGAGCGACGACAGCACCGAGCCGCGCGCCGTCGTCTGGCCAGACATCCCGGCTGAGAGCTATGCGACGGCGGGCTCGTTCACGATCGAGGGTTCGGTGGACGGCACGGAGCTGACGGCGACCGCCACCATCACGGTCTCGGCCGCGCCGGTGACCGTCACGTCGATCCCGCCGGTCGAGGTGCAGACGACGGTCGGCACGGCACCCGAGCTTCCGGCCGCGGTGCCGGTGGTCCTCAGCGACGGCGGCACCGAGGAGCGCGCGGTCGTCTGGGAGCCGGTCGAGCCGTCGGCGTACGAGGCCGCCGGATCGTTCACCGTCTCGGGCAGCGTCGAGGGAACCGAGCTGCGCGCCGCCGCGGTGGTGTCGGTCACCGCAGTGCCGTTCATCACCACGACGACGAAGCTCGACGCGCCGGCGCCGGCGCCCGGCAAGCCCGGCACCGCGGTCGTGATGGTGAGTGCCGCCGACAAGACGACGGCGTCGGGCACGGTGATCGTGACCGTCTATCGCGGCTCCGAGGTCGTCGCCACGGCGACCGCCGAGCTCGCGAAGGGCAAGGCGAAGCTCTCGATCGCGGCGCTTCCCGTCGGCGCGTACTCGGTGGTCGCCGAGTACCAGGGCACCTCGACGTTCAAGCCGTCGAGTTCTCCATCGATCGCCTACGTCATCGGGAAGGCGAAGTAGCTCGGCTCCGCATCCACTCCGATTGCGGTGTGAGGGGCACCGGCTCGGGCCGGTCGACCGACGTGGTGAGCTCCAGTCGCCGACCGACCCGAGCCGATTCGAGCAGCGCCGTCATGATCTCGAGGCTGTGCAGCGCGACATCCGCTCCGGCGCGCGGCCGACGGCCGTCGCCGGCGCTCACGAAGTCGAGCAGCCCGGCGCCGCGAGTGGCCGCGACGTAGCCCGCCGACGGCTCGAGCTCGCGCCAGCCCGGCCCCTCGATCGTCGCGAGCCGCACCTCGCCATCGAAGTTGTTGGGATCGGGCACGGCGAGCGTACCCAGTTCGCCGTGCACCTCGATCGGCGCGGCGGCCGTCGCGATGCCGTCGAAGCTCGTCGTGATCGTCGAGAGGGCGCCGTTGACGTGTTCGAGGATGCCGGCGACGTGGGTGTCGACCTCGACCGGGATCCGCTCACCCGCCCGCAGTCCGGTGGCGATCACGCGTTCGGCGCGGAGGCGACTGGAGGCGCCGGTGACCGATCGCACCGGGCCGAGCAGCTGGATGAGCGAGGCGACGTAGTACGGCCCCATATCGAGCAGGGGCCCGCCGCCCTCGCGGTAGTAGAAGTCGGGGTTCGGGTGCCACCGCTCGTGGCCGGCCGTGACCATCACGGCGGATGCCGCGAACGGACGTCCGATCACGCCGCCGTCGATCGCCGCCCTGGCCGTCTGCGTGCCGGTGCCGAGCACGGTGTCGGGCGCGCAGCCGAGGCGCACACCGGCGACATCCGCTGCATCGACGACCTCGCGTGCTTGCGCGAACGACGCCGCGAGCGGCTTCTCGCCGTAGACGTGCTTGCCGTTGGCGATCGCCGCGAGCGCGATCTCGGCATGCGCTGCCGGGATCGTCAGGTTGAGCACGGTGTCGACCTCGGAGCTGCTGAGCAGCTCGTCGACCGCCATTGCGCGCGCATCGGGGAGCTCGGCAGCAACGGCCTCGGCACGCGCGGCATCGAGGTCGGCGACCGCGGTGATGCGCACGGATGGAGCACCGGCGAGCGTGTCGAGGTACGCCCGGGAGATGACCCCGAGTCCTATGATGCCGATGCGGTGCGGGTCGCCCACAGCATTCCCCTTTCGATGATGGTGCGAACGTTGGCGTCGCGGAGGATGTCAGGGCTGTGCCCGGGCGTCGTCACGACGATGCGCCCGTCGCCCCAGAGGCGGGTCCAGATGGTGGGCGAGGTGATCGGCCGGTGCCACGGATGCCACGGCTGCACGGGATGCGTCGTCGTGGCGAGCACGTCGATCAGGTCGTCGTGCAGCACCCAGTACTGCTCGGTCGTGAGCTCGAAGTCGCCGATTCCCTCGGTGATCGGATGCCGCCGGCCGAGGTCGGTCAGGTCGACCGAGTAGGTGAGGTAGTTGTTCTCCTCAGAGCCCTCGCGCAGCTGCGACGGCTCCTTGCTCGGGTGGGTGGCGAATTGCCCGCCCACGAGCTGCAGGTAGTCGGATGACGCGCGGTAGGAGTCGGCGATGCCGCCGTGCCATCCGGTAAGTCCGGTGCCTGCCGCGACCGCCGCGCGGAGGCCCATGACCTGCTCGTGCGTGATCTCGGACATCGTCACGCTCTGCACGATGAGGTCGACCTCGGCCATGGCGGCCGCGTCGGCGTAGATCTCGGGAGACTCCTCGACCTGTACGTCGTAGTCGTTCGCTTCGAGGAACGGGATGAACAGTTCGGTGCTCTCGACCGGGTGGTGGCCGTCCCAGCCGCCGCGGACGACGAGCGCTCGGTGTTGCGTCATGCGTGGTGCCTTTCGACGGGCGTCGCCCGCGATCTGTCGGATGCGCTTGCCTCGACTGAAGCGAGCACGCGTTGCACGTCGAGCATGAAGGCGGTTCCGATCATGGCGACCCGCAACGAGTCCTTCGTCATCTTCGACCTCTTTCCATACGCCCTGTCGAGGATCCCAGCAGGCGGCGCGGACTTCCAATCCTTGCGCAAAAGAGGCGCCTATTCACTCCTCCTCGGACTACCGCACGTAGCGCTCGCGCTGCCCGTCGAGCGAGGCGAGGGTCTCGTCAGCCCACTCGATCGCGGCCCGTGCGCTGTACTCTCCTGCGGAGATGGTGATGAGCCAGTAGGCCTGGTGCTCGGGGAACGCCGTCTCCGATTCGACGGTCGCGCGCACGCCCTCGTACGCTGCGAGCTGCTGGCGCGCCGAGTCCCTCGCTCGTTCGACGAGTTCCCTGCAGGCGTCGGGTCCGAGCACGCGGCCGAAGAAGAGGCGCAGCATGAGGCCGTCACGGCGTGGAGCCGGGGCATCCGGCTCCTTGAGCAATTGCACGAGGCGCGCGCGGCCGTCGGACGTGAGCGAGTAGGTGGATGAACCTGCCCTCGTGCCCTCGTGGCGCTCGACGAGCCCGGTTCGTTCGAGCTCGGCCAGGGCGGGATAGATCTGGCCGAAGCTCTCGCTCCAGAAGAACCCGAGCTGTTCGCGGATCGCCGCTCGCACGGCGTACCCCGTCATGGGCTGCACGCCGAGCACGCAGAGCACCGCGAGTTCGGTCTGCTTCACTCTTGCCATCCGCCGTACCTATCTGTTAGATATATCTTCAAGATACTTCGCTTCAGCCTACACAAGAGGATGCCCGTGATGAAGACCCAGCTCGATCCCCTGCCCGCGCGCCGGTTCGCCCGGCCCGCCGCGGTCGCCGTCGCCATCCTGTTCGGCGGGCTGTCCGCGTTCGAGATCGCCCTCGCCGCCGGAGTGCCATGGGGCGAAGCGGCGTTCGGCGGAGCATCGGCCGTGCTCGAGCCGGGGCTGCGCGTCGCTGCCGGTGTCACCGCGGTCGTGTGGGCGGCGGCCGCCCTCATCGTCCTGCGCCGCGCCGGGCATCCGGTCTGGGCGCCGTTGCCGCGCCGTGCGCTCCCGGTGGCCGTGTGGGTGCTCGCCGGCTACACCGCGCTCGGTGTGCTGACGAACGCCATCTCGCCGAGCCCGGTCGAACGAGCCATCTGGGTGCCGGCGACGATCGCGATGTCGGCGCTCTGCTTCGGGGTCGCCATCGCCCTGCGCGGGCGGCAGGCGACGCGCGCGAGCTGAAAACCGGCACCGATCCGCACCGGTGTCGACAGAATGGTCCTGTGAGCCAACGCCGGAGCTCCTGGGTGCTGCACGTCGACCTCGATCAGTTCATCGCGGCCGTCGAGGTGCTCCGGCGTCCCGAGCTCGCGGGCAAGCCGGTGATCATCGGCGGGCGGGGCGACCCGACCGAGCGGGCAGTAGTCTCGACCGCGTCCTACGAGGCCCGCGAGTTCGGAGTCGGTTCAGGGATGCCTCTGCGGATCGCCGCTCGCAAGGCACCCGATGCGGTGATCCTCCCGGTCGACGCCGAGGCCTACCTCGCGGCATCCGAGGAGGTCATGGCGACGCTTCGCGCGCAACCGGGAGCAACCGTGCAGGTACTCGGCTGGGATGAGGCGTTCATCGGCGTGGAGACCGACGATCCCGAGGCGTACGCCCGCCGGCTGCAGCAGGCGGTGCTCGAACGCACCCGACTGCACTGCAGTGTCGGCATCGGCGACACCCTCGTGCGGGCCAAGGTCGCGACCGGGTTCGGCAAGCCCCGCGGGGTGTTCCGGCTCACCGCCGACAACTGGCTCGAGGTGATGGGCGACCGGCCCACCATCGACCTGTGGGGCGTGGGGACGAAGATCTCCCGCCGCCTCGCGGGGCACGGCATCAAAACCGTCGCCGAATTGGCCGCCACCGACCCCGACAGCCTCGTGGCCGAGTTCGGCCCGCGGATGGGCCCGTGGTACGCCCAGCTCGGCCGGGGCGAAGGCGCACACGTCGTCGACGACACGCCCTGGGTGGCCCGCGGCCACAGCCGGGAGACCACGTACCAGCAGGACCTCACCGAGCCCGCACAGGTCGAAGCTGCCGTGCGGGAGCTCGCGGCCAAGGTGCTCGAAGACATCGCGGCCGAAGGCCGGCCGGTGATCGGGCTCACGCTCAAGGTGCGCTACGCGCCGTTCATCACAAAGGTCTTCACCAGGAGAATCTCCGAGACGTTCGACCGCGACGTCGTGTTGGCCGGTGCGCTCGGCCTCGTCGGCAGGATCGAGCCCGGCCGGCCGATCAGACTGCTGGGACTGCGGGCGGAGATGCCCATGCCCGAGGACGCCCGCGAGGGACACACGCCGACGCGCGGCGGCTGGTGAGCGCCCGATTCCTCCAAGCGATGAGCCATGCGTCCACTTCTTACGCAGCTTCGGCATCCGCGTTTGGCTCAGAAGTTAGCTAAGGCTAGGCTCACCTGGTTGCATCACCCGCCCCCAGAGTGATCGGAGACACTCCAGCATGCCCATGCTCGTGCGCTTCGACCACCTCGCCAGCGGGAGTGAGTGATGGCTGAGACGACTGCCGCCGTCCGTTTCCTGATGCCCACGCGGCCCGATGTGGGGCTCGACCTCCTCGCGGTCGGTGCCGACGACGACCTCGCGATCACCACGGCAGAGCGCACGATGACGCGAGCTGAGCTGCGAGACCGGGTCGACGACACCCGACGCTTGCTCGGAGACATCCGCCGGCTCGTCTTCGTCTCCTGCACCAACACCGTCGACTCGCTCGTGGCCTACCTCGCCGCCGTCGCCGGCGGGCACCCGGTGCTGCTCCTCGACGGCTCGGGCAGCGAGCAGGCTGAAGCGCATCGCCGCAACCTCGTCGACCGCTTCGACCCCGACGTGATCGTCGACGGCAGCGGCGAGGGCGACGTGATCGTCGACGGCAGCGGCGAGGGCGACGGCGGCTTGCGGTTCGAGGAGCGCCGGCCCGGCACGCGCCACGCACTGCACCCCGAGCTCGCGATGCTCACGAGCACGTCGGGTTCCACGGGGTCGCCGAAGCTCGTGCGGCTCTCGCGCCGCAATCTCAAGAGCAATGCCGCGAGCATCGCCGAGTACCTCGGACTCCGTTCCGACGACCGCGCGGCGACGACCCTCCCGATGCACTACTGCTACGGCCTGTCGGTGATCAACAGCCACCTGCTCGCCGGAGCGAGCGTGCACCTCACCGCGCGCTCGGTGGTCGACCCGCTGTTCTGGCGCGAGTTCGACCACGTCGGCGCGACCTCGTTCGCGGGCGTGCCGTACACCTTCGAGCTGCTCAGCGGCGCCGGGTTCGCAGATCACGTGCCGGCAACGCTCCGGCACGTCACGCAAGCGGGCGGGCGACTGCCAGCCGACGCCGTCAGGCACTACGCCGGACTCGGACGCGACCACGACTTCCGCTTCTTCGTGATGTACGGCCAGACCGAGGCGACCGCGCGGATGGCCTACCTGCCGCCTGAACTGGCCGAGGCTCGCGCGGGCACCATCGGTGTTCCGATCCCCGGCGGCAGCTTCCGCATCGACGGCGACGACGAGGGCGAACTCGTCTATTCGGGCCCGAACGTCATGATGGGCTACGCCGGGGACGCCGGCGACTTCGCGCTCGGCCAGGTGCTGACGGAACTGCGCACGGGGGACATCGCCCGCCAGCACGACGACGGCCTCTACGAGATCGTCGGGCGGTCGAGCCGCTTCGTGAAGACGTTCGGGCTGCGCGTCTCCCTCGACCGGGTCGAGGAGCTGCTGCTCGAAGCCGGCATCGATGCCCGTGCCGTCGCGTGCGACGAGCGGCTGGCGGTGTTCGTCCGCGCCGAGCGATTCGTCCCGGCCGCACGGGACGTCATCGTTGAGCGGCTCGGGCTGCCGGCGCACGCGTTCGCGGTGCACGCCGTGGATCGCTTCCCGCGCACCGCGTCGGGAAAGCCCGATGACGCGACCCTCGTCGCGCACGCGCGCCGCCTCGAGCAAGTGGAGCCGGATGACGCGACAGCGCCGGCATCGGAGCGGATCCGCGAGCTCTACGCCGAACTCCTCGGGCGGCCGGATGCCACTGCGGATGACTCGTTCGTCTCGCTCGACGGCGACTCGCTGAGCTACGTCGAGGTCTCGGTGCGGCTCGGGCGGATGCTCGGGACGCTGCCGAGGGACTGGCCCGAACGCGGCATCCGCGAGCTTGCCGCACTCGTGGCGCCCGAACCGAGAGCCACCACCGCCGAGTCGGCGGAGCCGGCCGGCACGAACACGAAGACTGCACGCCCCCGACGCCGACCACGCACCACCTCGATGGAGACCTCCGTGCTCCTGCGGGCCGCGGCGATCGTGCTCATCGTCGCGACGCACACCGACTTCATCGACGTGAAGGGCGGCGCACACCTGCTGCTCGCGGTCGCGGGCTACAACCTCGTGAGGTTTCGGGTCACCGGGGCATCCGGCGCCGCCCGCGTGACCGGGTTGCTGCGGGCAGCCGCCTGGATCGCGGTGCCCGCTGTGATCTGGATCGGCGGGGTCGCCATGACGACCGGCTTCTACGATCCGTCGACGGCGGCGCTCCTGAACGGCGTGCTCGGCCAGCAGTCGGTGTGGTCCGAGCAATGGCAGTTCTGGTTCCTCGAGGCGATCATCTGGACGCTCGTCGGCGTCGCGGCGCTGCTCGCGATCCCGTGGGTCGACCGGTTCGAGCGGCGGCATCCGTTCGGCCTCGCGCTCATCCTGCTCGCGGTGGCGTTCGCGGTGAGGGTGCTGGTCATCGGCGGCATCGAGGCGGAGCGCGTGGAGCGGTACGCGGTGCTCAGCGTCGTGGCCTTCGTCGTGCTCGGCTGGCTCATTGCGCGCGCCGACACCCTCACCCGCCGCCTCATCGCGAGCGCGGCCGTGCTCGTCGTCGCGCCCGGGTTCTTCGGCGAGCCGCTGCGCGAGGCCATCGTCGTCGCGGGCTGTCTGCTGCTGTGCTGGATGCCGGTGCTGCGAGTTCCGCGCGTGCTCGTGCCGACGGTCGTGGTGCTCGCCGCGTCGTCGATGTACGTCTACCTCACGCACTGGCAGGTGTACCCGCCGATCGAGGAGGTCTCTCCCGCGCTCGCGACGCTCGCCTCGTTCGCGGTCGGCATCGTGGTGTGGTGGCTCGCCCGCGTCGCCGGGCAGGGTATTGCGCGCATGACGCGGGCGAGTGCGGCGCCGTCGACGTCGAAGTGACGCCACGCGGCGCCGCGTCACGCTACATCGTCGATTGCAGCAGCTCCTGAGCCCGAGCGTTGTCGCTCGTCGCGAGCACGATGCGGTTCCCACTGGCCATATACACGAGCGCGATGTTGATCCCGGCGTCGCCCAAAGCGCGCGCCAACGTGCCGAACCGGCCCGGTGTATCCATGTCGTTGTCGGAGATCGGCGAGCTGACGAACACGTCGGTCTCGCCCTCGACCCTGATGCCGGCGCCGTCGAGCGCTGCCCGCGCAGCCGGGACGTCCTCAACGAGGACGTGGACGATGCTCCTTCCGTCTCGGACCACCGCGCAGAGGCCCTCGATGTTGACGCCCGCGTTGCCGAGTGCCTCGCCGACGCGCGCTCCTTCGCCGGGGGTGTCCTCGAGTGTGAGCAAGAGATCCTTCGCCATGATGCACCTCCCATTTCTCGATGGCTCAGGTCTACGCCGACGCCTGCGCGGCGTCAAACCCCTTACATCGCGAAAGCCCCGAGATCACTGGGATCTCGGGGCTTTCAGCGAGCGGTACCGGTGGGATTTGAACCCGAATGCGCCACCAGCAACGGCGGGAGCGAGAGTCTAGATGCCCGCACTTACGCGGAAGTTGGGGCCGATTCGGTTAGTGCGCATCGCCTCAATTCCGGCGAAGTGTTGCCATTCCGTTGCCACAGGACTACCTCGAGGCTCGCTTCGGCTCAGTCGGGAGGTTACCTAGCCACCGCACGAGCTCGTCTCGCGTGAGTAGCGGTTTCGTCTTCACATATACCGGCCGCAAGTCACCTGACGCCATCTCGTACTGAATCGTTCGTAGGCTCACCCCCACCGCCTCTGCGGCCTCAGGGAGCGTGTAAGCGAGTTTCTCGGGTGACCTGTTCTCCACGACTCCATGGTGGCCGATCAACTCCATGGTGGCCGATCAATCGACGACGAGAAGAGTGTGTGAACTCTCCCGACTTTCAATCAGTCACGCCGACGTTGTCGGCTGCGAACGCATCCACGCGTAGAGCTCGGCCTCGTCGTAGCGCACGCGAGCGCCAACCTTCAGGTACGGCGGGCCGACCTTCCGTGCGCGCCAATTCGCGAGCGTCTGCATGGCAAAGCCGGTGCGCACCACGACCTCGGCTGGCGTGAGGTACACGGGGAGGCCCGGCGCTCGTCGAGGAGGAGCTCCCGGCGCCGCCGCAATGCTCTCCTCACGCGCCGGGGTCACGCGGCCGCTCCCGAGTGAGTCCGAGGCATGGGAGCGCAATCGGCGATGATCAGGAGAGGGGATGGGAGCCTGGCCATTCCCGGAGTCTAGAGCTCTGTGAGGGTTGGGGTCCATCTGAAGGAGACCCGGAATTGCAGGGCACGGCCCCTGCATAGGGGGGCGAACCGGTACCAGCTCGCGGATAGGCTCAGCGCCATGAAGAGGCTGCTCCCAATCACGACCCTCGCAGCGAGCCTCCTCGTCGTCGTCTTCGCTCTCACCGGATGCGCGGCAGCTGGTGAGAGCGTCGAGAGCGCAGCACGTTCCGCCGCCGTCGCCGAAGATGAGACCCCAACAGCTACAGAAGAGGTCGTCGATCTCGCGTCCAAGACCAATCCCGGTGAGGTGTGCGACCCGCACAACCTCAACGACGTCATCTGCGCCGCGTTCTATCCAGACCTGGCTGTGATCAACATGACCTCTGCGCCGCGCGGGATGGAGCCGCTCGCTTCGCTGCCCGAGGCGGATAGGATCGCACTCGCCCATCAGGCGTGCGACGCCCTCACGGCCGGGGCGACGAAAGACACGCTCGTACTCGTCGACACCATCCGTGAGTCCGAGAACGACCCACGCGATAACAACCGCGTCCTGTTCAGCGCCGGGACGCTCGCCTACTGCAACGAACACCTCGAGGACACCGACGCCGGGTACCGCTTGGGCTGGATTATCAACGCGTACCGGCAGATGGGCGAAGCCGCCGCCAAGGAATCGTTCGCGGACGGCACGGTTATTCAGCCTCCGGAGCGGCCGGAGCAGTGACTCACGACTGAGGCAGCTCTGACCGGAGAGTCGGTGCGGCGGCGTATGGTGAGGCGCATGAAGGTCTGTCCGAGGGACGGCGGCCGGCTCACTGAGATCAGGAGCACCCGTCAAGGCATGCGATCGGGGCGCCGCATAGCATCGGCGCCGGTCGTCACGGGGTATCTGTGCGAGCACGGGCACACGCTCAACATGGGAGAGCAGCCGGTCGACGTCGACGAGTAGTAGCTCCGTGGGTGTGTGGGGCAGTCCGACGCGGCCCCCTACTTGGGAGGGCGAGGCGGGACCGAACTCGAGCGGCGGCGGGCGAGCCTCCCGCACGAGCCTTTGCGGTGGTCAGAGCACACGACCGCATCGCCCGCGCACATTGCGTCTTAGTCGACCACGAACCTCCGGTCAGTGTTTCGGATCATGGCGAGGTACGCGCGTGCACCTTCCTCAGTCTCGCCGTCACGGATATACGCGGCGACGATCTCATCGTCGGTCGCATGCTCCACGTCGTTGAGGGTCAAGGGGGTGATCACGCGAGCAGGCTACGCCTCTGGCGCCGCGGCCGCACCCTCGGTAGAGAACTCCCCGGCCTCGGGAAGTTACGGCAGGTAGACGCTCGCGTGCTGCATCTCGGATGACGTGTCGTCGAGCCACGCGATGTCGAGTTCTTTGACGCGCAGCGCGAGACGACGCTCTGTACGCACGACGATCGCCGACCCCGGCTCGAGTGTCGGTCGATCAGCGACCATGCGGACGAGCGCCGAGTGTTCTTGCGGCACCGTTGTTACACCAACCTCACGTGCGCCGATGGAGCCGATATTCCGTAGACGGAACGTGTCGGGTTCGCTTCGTTCCTCGACGGCCCATTTCACCTCGGGCTGCGGCACGAGCGCACGAAGCTCGGCCGGCGCATCGGTCGGGCGCACGTGGAGGACAGCCGAACGGGCACTGATGATCTCGATCGCTTCCGCGATCCGCTCGGCCGCATCCGCGCTTCGCAGCAACGCTGCGGCCGCGTCCCCCCGCGCGTCTTGTGCAGCGGCGTTCGCCCGTCCAGCCGCTCTCGACGCACTCGCCGACCGGAAGAACCCCACGACACCGCCGACGAGCCCTGCTGCACCGAAGATCAGGGCGAGGATGTCGGCGGTCTCCCACGTCATGCCTTGGAGCGTACAGGCCAAGCGGGACTTTCACTGCAGACCGTACGATGCCGAACGTTTGACAGGGTACTCGCGCACCTAGCCAAGTGCGAGTATTTGGTTCGCGCGGCGCCGCAGCCGGGCGTAGTCGAGCTTCTCGCCGGTATCCGAGTGGATGTCGAGCTCCACACCATCCGCTGACGTGAGGCCAGCTTCGCGCGCCGTCTTCGCGATCCCTTGAGCGGTCTCCTCATATACGGCGTCGATCGCTTCCCGCTCGAGAGCGTCCGCCAGGTCATCCCAATCATTCGCCATGCCGCGAACGTACCCCCAAGACGCCCAAACCCACACCCCCAGAACGAGCCTCGCCGCAACGCGCGTGTCGCACGTCAGCCGTATGGTGGCCCAATGCACGAACTCGCAAGCATCGAGCCCGTCCTGAACCGGGCGGGGATTGTTCTTGCCGTCTGGAAGTGCACCTGCGGCCGCCGAGGCAAGGGCAGCCGCACGGCCACCGAGTCCCAAGCCGGCTGGATCAAGCATGCCCGTGGGCGGGCGCTCAGAGATGCAGGCTACGCGCCGTCGCGACGATCGCCCCGCACCTCCCGGGACTGGTAGCCATGCCGAAGCCGCTTCCCATCCCCAGCTCGACGCGCGAAGCAGTCGCTGAAGCCATTCACGCCGGCCGGGGCCGCAACGAGATCGCTCGTGCCTTCAACATCTCCCCCGGGTCCGTGTCGAAGATCGCGCGCGACTATGGCCTCTGGTTCGAGCGCTCCTCCCAGACTGCAACCGCCACCAAAGCCCGCCAGATCGATCTCTGGGCAGCACGAATCGAAAGAGCCGAGCAACTCTTGCACGAGTACCTCCAAGCCCCATACCGACAGGACGGCACACCCACACGACGCTCCAGACGAGCCAGCTACGCCCTCTACGACGTCGAGCGCCACCACGACGGCACCTATCGTTCGTGACCCGGATCGGTCACACCTATGCGCGCGTGCGCGAGGCGCGTGCGCAGGTAGCCCAAGGCCGCGCAATTCCGGGATCTTGATGTCGAACACCCGTCGAACGTTCGAAGTTGGGCGGTGTCTCGGCACGGTGCTCACCCTGATGCCCCGTTCGCGGGGTTCTGGTCGGGCTTCCGCCCCGACAGGATGGGCTCATGACAGACCGTGTATTGACGATCCCGACCGACCCGCCCGCAATGGTCATCGCTGGAAGCCCCGACGATTACGGCTCGCTCGACGTCGGCTCCATCCGGTTGGCTGCCGAGTTTGCGGGCAATGCCTTCCGCCGTGCGGAAGAGCTCACGGAGAACCCCGATGACATCGCTTCGCTGCGCGCGGCCGTGAACGAACTATCCGATGGCCTCAACACGGTGGTCGGGCAGCTCTACCAGATCGCGCACGGGCTTGCGACGGGCCGACTCGCGGTAACCCAGGCTGACTAGGGCTTCACCAATCGATGGAGTGTGGGCATGACGCCGGAGTTCCTGCAATCGATCGCCCTCGTGATTGTCGGTGCCGCGATCACGCTCAGCACGACGCTCATCGTTGAGCGACTTAGGGGACGTCAGGAGGACCGTCGAGAGACCGAACGGCGCGAGGTCGAGGAAGGAGCGAAGCTCCGAGAGCAGGGTTTGAGCCACACGCTCGCCGTCCACGACATCCTCAATCAACTGCAGCTCGCGTTGTCGGGCCGCGTGACGCCGACACCGCAAGACGAGCTCATGCTCGCCTTGCGCGGCCGCTACCTTCTGGTGCCGGACACAGAAGTCCGATCCGCGCTCGCGGTCGGACTCACTCTCGCAGCCCGACAGGGGCAAGGAATGGTCGAGTGGAATCACGTTGGGCGCGCCATGACCGCGTGTTCCTTCATCGTTGCTGCATACCTCCGCGGCGGCCGCCCGCCCGCCCGCTACGTTTCACAGCTCGCGGATCTCCGGGCGCTGTACGAGACGTCTGGCGAATCTGAGGCAGAATAACGACCTCCTACACGGCCGACCAGATGGCGTAGAACTCTCGCACGGCGGCACGCAACAGAGATCGATCGCGTGACTCGCGAAACCCGTATTTGTACTGCAGGTTCCGCTGCGCGAGCTTCCTACTCCGGAGCCGGTATTTCAGTGCGGCGACGCGTTCAGCGGTGTACTCGGCGTACCGCAGCTCGCGGCCGATGAGGTCGCGCATCTGATGCTCCCAAGCGACGTTCTCGGCCTCGTCCGTCATCAAGCACTCGGTCTGGAATGCCCACGTCGCCAGAAGTAGCCACAAGGCATCCTCGTCAGCGGCCGGCCAGCGGCCACGCTCGGCGTCATCGAGTAGCTGGGTCAGCGGGTCCACCGATGCCGCCGGTTCTCGAGCTCGGCGTCGACGTCACTGCGCACGTCTCGCTCGAGGATCTTCACAACGGTGTTGTCGCGCTTCGCTTTCGCGAGCGCCTTCTTCGAGCGGCGGCCGAACTCCATCAGCAGCTCCAGCTCGGCCTGGCCTCGATCGAACGGAGTGAGCGACTCGTCCGCATCGAGCGTCGCCTTCTCGACCTTGTGCCAGTCGAACAGTTCGTCTGTAGCGCGCTCCTCTGCCTCGCGTTGTGCCTGCTTCGCTCGACGGTGAAGATTCCCGGTGGCCATCGTGATTACTCCTTCTGGGGGTGTGGGGCGGGCTGGCACCCTGCACAGGGCCAGCCCGCCGCGACCTGTCGCGGGCTATGCAGCCTCTGCTGCGACGGGCTGCGCTTCGGACTCGGCGAGCTGCGCGCTGATCGCCGCGCCGAGGATGTCGGTGTGACCGGCATCGATCAGCTGACCCGCGGCGTACAACCACGGTTCCGCGCCGGCCGCGCCCTGCTCCGCGGTCAGCGTTCCACGTAGCGTCTCGGCGAGCGCCGCGTCCGGGGTGATCTCCGCGAGACGGGCGTAGACGTTGCGACGGATGCCGGGTGCGACTTCCGACGCAGCGGCACCCAAGGCGTTGCCTACGGCCCCCTGGAGGCCGTGCGGGCGGGTCGATTGCGCTTCCGCCCACGACGGGGCGAACTCGGCGATCGCGAGCGCGGTGTCGGGGTCTGCCTTGCGGATCTGCTGCAGCAGGTCGCCGCCGGCTGCGAGGATGCGTTCGACCTGTCGCCACTTCTGCTCAGCCCGGATGAGCGCTGCCGGATCGTCGGCGAGCCGGGTGTGCTCAGCGGCGGTCGAGGCGAGGTAGTCGCGTGCTTGCACCGTTTCGCCCCTCAGCTTCGCGAGATCGGTGGCGGCCGCGGCGCGGAATGTCGACTCGAGCTCGACACGCTTCTCGGCGACGCCCTGCGGGCTGAGGTTCGGGTCGGTGAAGGTGCGGGCCTTGCCGAGCGCGTCGGATAGCTGCTTCGCGAGCGTCGAGGCGCGCTCCCTGGCCGTGCGCATCGTCTCGGCCGCAATGCGGACGCTGGTGATGTAGATCGTCATGAGAGTCTCCTTCAGTGCTGGCCGGTGAGGCGGCCGTTGTCATCGATGGTCGCGGTGCCGTTGATGATGTCGCGCAGATCGACGGCCGTGTGACCGTCGGCCGCAGTGACCATGAACCGCTGCTCGGGGTCCTCGCCGTCGCCGAGCGAGCCCAGGAACTGGACCGGGAACGCGTCGAGTCGGGCGACCTTGTCGAGGTGGTCCTGCGGGATCTCGTCGACGGTCTCGACGCTGTAGCCCTTGCGGCCAACCCACTCCGCGATGTGGTCGCTAGTCGTGTAGCCGACGCCGAGCACGATGCGGACTCCTCGGCTGTGGTCGTTCATGTCGCCGATCGTGGCAATCGCTTCCGGGTCGGGTGCTGCGAGCCTGTACGTGGTCATGGTGTGTCTCCTTCTGGGTTGTCGATGGCGAGTTGCTCATCGAGGATGTGGGGATGGATCTTGGCGCGGGTGTGGCGGTTCGGCGTCGAGGTCGAGCGTGACTTCGCGGTTGAGCATCACCGAGAGCAGGACCTCGGAGTCGGAGATGACCGTGAGCTGGTGGCTGACCGGGACCCAGCCCTCGCCGTGCTCGCGAATGAACTCGGGGCTGTGGAACGCGACGAGCCGTTGGGTGGGCAACTGGCCGGGCATTGTCGGGACGATGCTGGAGACGGGCAGTCGGAAGAAGTAGACGCCGGTGTCGATCATTCGGGGGTTCCCTCCGCCGTTGGTGGTTTCGTCGGCTCGACTTCGAAGACCGCGCGGGCCGCTTTCACGAGCCACGAGAACGCCGAACCCGCCGTTCCTGTCACCGTGAACGCGCCGTCTTGGATGTCAGTCCAGCCGGGCACGAACCCGCGACCTGTGACGAAGACGCTGCGCCCGTCTGGGAGGGCGAGCGACTCGAAGTAACCGGGGAGTTCGACTCGGGCGGCTCCGTCGTTCCCGATCGTCGCGTTGCCCCAGTACTCGACGCCGTGCACCGGGGATTCACTCGAGCCGTGCCGGAGCATCTTGTCGGCGTGCGTCGGATGCGGAATGAGGAACGACTTGGACGCTGCGGAGAAGTCGCCTTGCACGCTCATGTCGTCGTTGGCGACGACGGGACCCTCGACGGTCGTCTGCGTGCCAGTGACGAGGATCGCGTGACCGAGGCTGTGCTGCATCCCGACGAGTCCGGTGCCGACATACATCGTCCGACCCCCGGCGACCATCCGAATGCCGCCGTTCGCGGTGTCTGCCTCGAGTGCTCCGCCCGTGCCGAACGATAGGGGCGCCGTTCTGGAGAGTCAGCGGCGACGAACCGCCCGTGATGAGAATCTTCCCCGCACCCTCAACGACCAAGTCATTCAGGAGCTTCGTCAGCCCTGTCACGTCGAGATTGCCACCGATCTCCGTGTTCCCAGTGAAGTTCGCGTTCGCGGCGACATCGAGCGAGCCGCCGATGCTCGAGTCGCCCGAGAACGATGCCGGCCCGGTCCAGATCAGTTCACCGGAGCCCGTCAGCAAGCCGATCACCGACGCGGTGCCGGTGACGATTAGCCACCCCTCGACCTTCGCGGAGCCCTGCACGAGCAGGCCCTCGTTCGAGGCGACGCGGAGCTGGCCGCGGGTGATCGCGGTGAAGCCGACTGGGGCGCCGTTCTCCAGCTTCCGGATGCGGCTGAGAACCTCTTTGAGCGCCGAGTCGTTCAGGTTGTCGTGCAGCATGTCAGCCGCCCTTTCGGATCATCTTGTTCAGGCGGTCTTGCGCGAGATTCGCGTACGCGGACTCGTCGAGGCCCGGGGGGAAGTGGTTGTTCTGCACCACCGACGCCGGGGCGGCGGCCGTCGAACCCGCTGAAGCTGTGATTTGAGGCGGGCCGCTCGCGCTTCGGCCAGCGCCGGCGGGGACCAAGTCAAAGCCCAGTCGCGCCGCCGTATCGGCGAGCACAGGGACCGACTGGGAGCGCTTCGCGGGCGAGAGTGGAATGTATGCCTCACCGCCGGTCTCAGGCTCCGCCCACACCCGCCACGCGCCCGCCCGAGCGATCTGGGCCACGTGGTGCTCGCGCATGCCACCGCTGGCGTAGTGCTCGACGATGCCACCGTCAGCCATGGTGAGACCGCCCTGGCCGCCCGCGCCCGTTGCGACGCGGATCGTGTAGTCGCCGGTCGCGGCGCGGATCTGCGCCTGCAGCGTCATGATCTTGCCGTAAGCGGTGCTCGTGTCCACGTCGATCGTGGGGACGTATCCCTCGACCTTCAGCTTGTAGTCGCGCATGATCTCTTCGACGGTTGCGGTGCCGTCGGCGAGTTTCGTCGCGATTTCGGTCGCGGCGTCCTTCCCGAGCTGAGCGCCGGCGGCGGCGATGATCGGCCCGGCCGTGTCGAGAGTGCCGGCGAACGCATCCGTGGCCTCTTGCGACCGTTGCCCGTAGATGCCCTCTAGTTGCGCGAGCTCGTCGTCGGAGGCGTTCACGAGATCGGCGACAAGCGGCGCCCCCTCGGGGCCCAGCTTCGCCAGCTCCTCGAGCACTCCGGAAGAGACGCGCCCCGACAGGAGCACCATGTTCGTCTCCCACGCGTTCTGGGCATCCACCTGCGTCTGCAGTTCAGCGAGGTACTCGCCGACGCTGACGGAGATCCCGTCGTAGTAGGACTCCCACGAGTCCGAAGACGAGCTGGTTGCCTCGGCGGTCTTCTCCGCCCATTCCTGGTTCTTCGCCACGACGGCGTCGATGCCGCTCTTGAAATCTACGAACGCTCCATCAGCGACAGCGAACTCGCCAAGGAGGCTCTCCTGGGCTTGCTCGGCTGCCTGCATCGATTCGGTGAGGACATCCGTCGCACCAGCAGCCGACTCCGTCGCGTCGGCTGAGTCGTCGACGGCAGCCTTCTGATCCTGAAAGCCCTCCTTCGCTCGCGGCAACGCCGCTGCGAGATCGTCGATCGCGCGACCTGCATCACCTGCGCGCACGCCGACGCCGGTGAAGAAGTTCACCAGGTTGTTGTTGCCGGCGATCTTCGCGGAGACTCGCTCCAGCTCTTCACCGCCGTTGATCACGGCGTCGGTGAGCTCTTTCTGCGAGATTCCGGCTTCCTTCGCTGCTTCGAACGCACCCTTCTCGGCCAGCTTCTGGGCCACCAACTCGCGCGTCAGCTTCGTGACCGCGCCAGTGGTCTGGTCGAGTGAGGCTTGGAATTCGGAGGCCGCAGCCGAGGCGTCGGCCTGACGAGCGGCCCACACGGCGAAGGCGGCTCCCACGAGGGAGAGGGCAATACCGACGCTGCCGGCAATGATGGCGGTCTTGCCCATCGTGAGGTTGAGGCTCCTGAGGTTCTGCTTGAGTTCGCCGATCTTGCCGATCGCGCCGAGCGTGCCACCGGACAGCAGGAGGAACGCTCCGATGGCTACTCCGGCTGTGAGGACGGTGCTCTGTACGGCCGGGTCGAGCTCGCCATAACCGTCGATCAGCCCGGTGACGAGCTGCACCTGGTCACGGAGGACCTCGTTCGCGCCCGAGCCCGTCTTGATCAGGGCCGTGTCGAACGCGCCGCCGAGCTTCTCGATGTCGCCCGCGAGGTTGTCCTGCCGGCGTGCAGCCTGATCCGCGGCGAAGCCGGATTCATCGACGGCGTCGGTCCACTTGGTTACAGCCTGCGCGCCACCCTCGTAGAGGACGCGCGCGGCGGTGATCTGCTCGTTGCCGAAGATCCGGCCGAGCGCGGCAGACCGCTCTTCCTCGGTGAGGTGAGCGAAGCCGGTGCGGAGCGCCTCAGCGACCTGCGCGAGGGACTTCATCTTGCCCTGGCCGTCGAAGATCTCGACGTTGTAATCCTTCAGCGTCTTCGCCGCGATCGATGAAGGCGAGACGAGCGACTGGATCACACCGCGCAGGCCCGTGCCGGCGCGCTCACCGAGCTGCCCGTTCTCAGCGAACAGCGCGAGGGTGCCAGTGACTTCCTCGACCGAGAGGCCCATGCCGGCCGCAACGGGGCCGACGTACTGCAGCGCCTGTGCGAGGTCGTCGACGGAGCCCTGCGCCTTGCCAGCACCCGCCGCGAGGAGATCCGCGACATGCGAGGCATCCGACGCGGGCAGCTTGAACTGCTTCAGCGTCGTCGCCATGATCGTCGCCGACCGAGCTACCTCGAGCTGACCGGCCGCCGCGAGCGCGAGGGAGGCGTTCAGGCTGCTGCCGACGATGTTCGCGACGCTCAGGCCGGCTTTCGCGAGCTCTTCCTCAGCCGCAGCCGCCTGCGTCGCGGAGTACGCGGTGTCGGCGCCAGCATCGAGGGCCGCCTCGCCGAGTTGTTCCTGCTCGGCCGCGGTGGCCATGGTCGCGGCGGCCGTGTTCGACATCGCCTGATCGAACGTGGCGAACTTCGCTACAGACAGGCCCACGAGGGCGGCGACGGCGACACCGGCTGCAAGGAGCGCGACGGAGAGTTGCCGGGCGGAGTGCGCCTGCTTCTCCGACGCGGCCGCTTGCGCCTCCTGCTTGGCCTTCGCCTTGCGAGCTTCCTCGCCGGCACGCTCGGTCGCCCGGGCCTGCTCGTCGAGGGGCTGCTTCGCCGCGCGGGACTTCTTGCCTGTCGCGTCCGTGGCGGTGCCGAGCTGTTCGACGGGCTTCGCCGCTGCAGCCGCCGACCGGCCGGTCTTCTCGATCGCTTGGTCAGCTTGGCGGAGGTCTTGCTGGAAGACCTGCGCTCCCGCGGCCTTGATGGTGAAGATCAGCGCGCCTGCATCAAACATGCGTCACCGCCCGTCTATGGCCCGAGGACCATCGTCAGGGCTGCCCTGCTCAGCCGGATTGGAGACGGGCCCATCGCCCGCCTCAATGCCCTCGCCCTGGCCGCGACGCGGCTCGGCGGGGAAGTCACGATCCTGCTCGACACGCTGCGAGCTCGGAGGTAGCAGCGTGCGCACCGCAAGAGCCACACCACTCAGCCGGCTTCGGAATGACGACATCTGCCACGTCTCGACGTCGAACACGATGAACTCGCCCAGCATCCTCGAGACTTGGCGCATGAGCACGACCGTGTACTGACGCGACGTCTTCGCCGAGGTCTCCAGCACCGCGCGGACCGCCTCACGGTCATCCGGCGACAGGGCGATCCGGCGGAACAGCTCCTCAACGTCCGCGTGGAACGCTGCCTGGTCGCTGACGATGACGAGATCGTCTAGGTCGGCCGCGAACAGCGCGACGAGCGCATCCTCGTCCGGTTGCTCGCTCATGCGGCGCCTCCCATCCGGTCCTCGGCGCAGCGCGGACAGCCGCTCGGCGGATAGCCCGGGTGTGCGCTGCACTCAGCGAGCTCCCGCGGCGGGATCGGTGTGACCGTTGCGCGCTGCGGCTTGCTGGCTGAGGCCTCGTTGGCGAGCTGCTCTTCGTCCGTGAAGCGCTCGTCGTTCAGCCAGCCGGCAGCCAGCTTGATCCTGGTCTTGTCGCCCCCGGCGTTCATGAGGGCGTACGAGCGCAGCCCGGACATGATCGTCTCAAGGCTGTGCTTCTTCCGCGCTCTCGCGAATGCTTCCGCGGCCGGCTTCTTCGCCTGGCGGCGGGGGTACAGGGACCAAAACTCCTCGAACTCCGATGAATACCCCTGCTTCTTGCCCGCTCGTGCATCGTGATGCACATCTACTACTTCGTCAGAAGTAGTGGTCGGGTCGGGTCGGGTCGGGGGCAGGGTTGGCAATTGGTCACCATCATGGTTGGTGACCTCGTCGGTACCGCGGTTACGCGAACGCCAGTTCGCGACCTTCTCGGTATTCTTCCGGCGCCGCTCGAGCGTCGGCTCGCGCAACGGCTGATCGGGACCCCAGGTTACGAACTGGAACCCGGCATCGACGATTGCCCAGTAACCAGCGTCAACGAGGCGCTGCGCGTCCCCAGGCGTGCCAGCGAGCTCCTCGATCATGTGGGCCGGAATATGCCCGTCGGTGAGCTCTCGCGCGCTCCACGAGCCCGCCAGCGCCCACAGGCCGATGGCTGCCGGCCGATGCGCGCGCGGGATGCGCGTGGTCTCCACCTTTGTGGAGAGCCCATCATCGACCTTGAACCATGGCATCGGACTACGCCACCGCCCGAAGCTCGCTGAGAAGCTGCGCGTAGCGGAGGCGCAACTCGCCGCGCGGTCGACGATCGCCCGTCTCCCAGCGCGAGATCGTGTTGCGCGCAACGCCGAGCTCGTTCGCCAGCCTGATCTGCGACACTCCTGCGCTCTCTCGAATCAGTCGAGCGACCTCCGGCTTGGGGAGGTCTCGCGCGATGCGCACTTCCTCGATCAGTGTCATTTCAACCTCCGCATTCGTTGGGCTCGCACGTCTAGGTTGCGCTTCGGTGTCGCTCTCGGGATGGCGTGGGCTGTCTCGTGTCGGCGCGGGCATGAGACACTCCCGCGCGACTGTTGCACCATCGGTAGCGCAGTGGTTACAGTCGGTCTGTGCAGCCCTACGAGTTCGCTCCCGACAGCCGGCCACCGGCCGAGGCCTTCGAGGAAGAATCGTGGACGCACGTCAGCGGCGGCGGACTGCCTGCACCGATCTACATCCGGGTGTCGCGTGCAGCGAACGGCCGCCCGGTCGTCACCGGTCTCGTCGTGGGCGCGACCTGGCCGAACGCGGAGATCACCGCAGACGTGCTCCGAAGCATCCGCCTCGGCGAGATCGTGCGCGAGCTTCACAAGGGGTTCAGCCCCACCGAGGTCCCGCCGTACGACGACTTCCGAGCCCAGATCGAGTGGGCACTCATGCACCAGACCTACGTCGAGGGCGCAGCGACGCTGACCGAGCCCAGTCGAGCTTTTCGCGGTGACGAGGAGCGCCTCCGTGTGTTCGCGCGCACGTACCAGGCGAACATCGTGCGAAGCCCGCGCTCGCCGATGGCCGCGACGCTCCGCGACCTCGAGAACCGGCAGGAGTTCCTCAAGATCTCCCGCGCCACCCTGTACCGGTGGCTGGAGCGCTGCCGCGACCTCGGGCTCCTGCCGCGCACGTGAGCGGCGAGACAGAGCCACAGCCCTGTCTCGCCTGCCCGCAGCCGTCGTCACGGCCACTCGTCGCCCTCGACGGGATTCTCTATCCGGTGGGCAGCCTCGATCAGACGAACGGCGGTGCGCCGCGCCTCCGCCGGGGTGACGCGCCACGCGTCGCCCTCCGCCGGCTCGAGGATGACCACCGTGGCGCCATCGCCTGAGACACCGGTCGACACGCTAGGGGCACTCACGGCGTCGCTCCGCCATTGAGGGCGGCGACCTGGTCTGCCAGCTCTCGCAGCCACACGGCGGCGGCCTCCGCCTGATCCGCGAGCTCGCGGACACCGACGACCGTCAGCTCCCGCGCCCAACCTGACTCGACGTCCACACCGAGTCGCGTGGGCCCGTCGTCCTCGCGGATGTAGAACGCATTGAGAGGCAGCGGCGACCCCTCGAGGTTGTGGCTGATGTGGAAGTTCATGCTGTTGTCGGGCTTGTGGTCCCTCGGGTGGCCGGAGCACCATGGCACCGGGCAGTCGATCCTCTCGTCACTCATGAGCTCGCCACCGCCTCGGTGAGCGAAATGGCGATGCCGCGCAGCAGCCGGTCGATCTGGAACATGGTGCCGACGGTGAACTCGTGCGACCATCCCCCGCTCTCTTCGGTCCAGACCGCCGCGAAAGACGTCGCCGTCGACTTCTGGAGGAACACCTCCATGTCGGGGATGGGCGTATCGATCGGGGCACCGAACTCGGTAAAGACGCGGCGCACCCGCCAGCCCCATGCGGGGCACTCCTCCGAGACTTCTCGCTCCTGCGTCGGAGCCTGTGCGATCATGGTCATGTTCTGGTTCCTCTCTGGATTCTGGATCTCGCCCTCGCCCTGGCCGGCGGGGGCTTTCTTCTTGCGGGTCACGCGAGGGTCCACAGTTGACAGGTCGACCCTGTGCGCGTGCGTCCCCGCTGGGATGCGGCGCGAACGTTCCCTTCGACGACGAGCTCGTTGCGTCGTGTGCGGATGCTCTGCGGCGTGGCCGCGGGCACACTCGGATGCATGAAGCGGTGAGCCTCGTAGAGGTCGACGAGCCTCTCGTCTGAGATCGGGCCGTGGCTCTTGATGAGCGTCACGATCGCGGCCTGCACGAGCTGGCGCCGCGTGGCAGACTGCGCGTCCGCGGCATCCCATGACGTTTCCGGGTCGTGCGGCCGCGCGATCGGAGCGGACACTACGCACTCACCTCGGCCGTACCCTGTCGAGCGCTCGCCTCGACCCACTCGATTACCTCGGACTCAAGGTAGAGCACCGTCTTTGGCGTGGGCTTCCGATATCGGGGCCCCTTGCCGTTGAACCGAAGCTGCGCGAGGTTCGTCTTCGTCATCCCAGGGACAAGCTCACACACTTCGTCGACTGTGAGGTATCGAGTTCGCGCGGCCGAGCTCACCGCGGGGTGCTGAACCGTCATCCGTCGTTCTTCCTCTCGATCATCAGTGGCCATGCCGTTCTTCATCATGGCCATATCCCAAATATACAGAAGTGGCCGTAGAAATCAATACATTGGCCATCTATGATGACGGGATGCCTGATAATCGACGCGAGCTGCCGCTCGCCGCCCGTCTGGGAGCCTCGATTGACGGCGTGCAACTGGCGGACGGCTCGTCCTACGTGGCGATCAAGCCGAGCTTGCTCGCCCCCACATCGGTGCGGGCAACAGTCGAGCTCGAACATTTCCCTGACACGCATTTCGACGTGAGGCTTCGGTGGGACAGCGAGACCCTTGGGTATCGAGTGGAGCACCTCGGAATCACCACGGACCGCGGGATATCGACGTCTGACCTACACGCCTATTCGGTACCAACGCTCGTCCGCGTAGTTGCCTCGTCAGGAGTCCTCGTTGAGCTCGAATCCATCACGGGCGAGGCAGGCAAGTTCACCGGATTTGAGGAGTTCTTGGCTCTAGTCGATCTCGACGCAATGCGCACGCGGGCATCGACAGGGCCGGCCGACTCGCTCTGGCTCGTTGCCATCCTCTACGCCTACGCCCGCACCGTTGGCCTTAACCCCAATCGGACAGTCGTGGATCTCCTCGCGCTTCCTCAGCGAACTGCGACCCGATGGATAGCTCGAGCGCGCACAGAAGGGCTACTCGACTGATGGGAAGCATCCACTCATACGAGACGAAGGCCGGCAAGCGATACCGGATCATCTTCCGCACACCCGACCACTCGCAGACGTCCGAGCGAGGGTTCAGGACGAAACGCGACGCCGAGATCCGACTCGCCGAAGTAGAGGTATCCAAGTCGCGAGGGGAGTTCATCGACGCGGCATCCGCTCGAGCGACCATTGCGACACTCGGCAAGGAATGGCTCCTGGGGCAAGAGCACGTCCTGAAGCCATCTGCGTACCGCCCGCTCGAGTCGTCGTGGCGCCTCCACGTGAAGCCCAAGTGGGGCCACCGCGCGATCGGCAGTGTCCGGCACAGCGAAGCTCAGACTTGGGTGTCGGAGCTCAGCCGCTCCATGAGCGCGACCAGTGTCCTTCGCGCGTACGGCATCCTCGCCGGCATCCTCGACACCGCTGTGAAGGACCGGCGGTTGGCATCGAATACTGCCCGGGGGCTCACGTTGCCGAGGAAGACCGGCAAGTCGAAGGTGTATCTCACGCATGCCCAGGTGCAGCAGCTCGCGGACGCGTCCGCCTACCCCGCGCTGGTGCTCTTCCTCGCGTACACGGGTCTTCGGTGGGGTGAAGCGACGGGACTGCGGGTGAAGCATCTGAACGCGCTCAGGCGGCGTGTGAGCGTCGAGGAGAACGCGGTAATGGTAGGCGGCACCATCCACGTCGGTACTCCGAAGAGCCACACCGCGCGATCGGTTCCCTACCCGGCGTTCCTGTCGACATCCCTCGCCCAGCTCTGCGAGGGAAAGGGTCGCGACAGCATCCTCTTCGGCGACGGCGCCACTCACATGCGACTCCCCCACTCTCGCGACGGCTGGTTCACCGCGGCCGTGAAGCGAGTGCAGGCGGTCGACGAGGACTTCCCCCGCGTGACACCGCACGATCTCCGACACACGGCCGCCTCACTCGCCATATCGGCCGGCGCCAACGTCAAGGCGGTGCAGCGGATGCTCGGTCACGCTTCGGCGGCGATGACACTGGACGTCTACGGCGACCTGTTCGATGACGATCTCGACGCCGTTGCGAAGGCGTTGAACAAGGCTCGCTCAGCCTCGAGTGTTGCCAAGGCGTTGCCACGAACGGTCGGAGGGCAAGAGAAAACCCCCTGACTTCCGCCTATTTACTGGGAAGTCAGAGGGTTTCACGTGGCGGTACCGGTGGGATTTGAACCCACGGTGGGCTTTCACCCACACAACTTTTCGAGAGTTGCACCTTCGGCCGCTCGGACACGGTACCGAGGACGATCTTAGACGACCGGGGCGCATGGGCCAAAACGAGCGGATGCCACGAGGCCGGCGCCGCGGCATCCGTCGACCGCCCCTCGACCGCCCGCGGCGAATGCAGCGCACGTTCAGTCGGCATGCAGCCGGTTCGGAGCGGGCCGGCATACATTGTGCGCATGACCAGCGCTCCTCGCCCCGATCGACCGCGCACCCGCGCGATGTCGTCGAGGCTGCGCAACGGCCTTTGGCTCGCCGCCATCAACGTGCTCGGCGGCCTCGGTTGGGGCACGTTCCGCACGCGAGTGCGCGAGAACGCGGCGGTCCTCAGCGACCTGCTGCCCGTGCACTCGAAGTGGTGGCGCGACCAAGCCAAGGCCGAGGGCGAGCTGCTCTACGTCGCGCTCGGCGACAGCGCCGCGCAGGGCATCGGTGCCACGAGCCCCGATCGCAGTTACGTCGGCGTGCTCGCCGGTGACATCCGCACGGCCACCGGCCGCAGCCTTCGCGTCATCAACCTCAGCGTCTCAGGTGCGACGACGGCCCTCGCCGTAGAAGACCAACTTCCCCGCTTCCAGGCGCTCGAAGTCGAGCCCGACATCGTCACCGTCGCGATCGGCGCCAATGACATCGCCGGATGGGACTCGGAGGCATTCGGCCGCAACCTCCGCACGATCTTCGCGGCCCTGCCGTCGCACGCGATCGTCGCCGACGTGCCCTGCTTCCACCTGCGGCACAACGAGCGCAAGGTGGCGGTGGCGAATCGGATGCTGCGCGACCTCGCTCGCGGGTACGGGCTCACGCTCGCGCCGCTGCACGAGACCACGAGGCGGCAGGGGATCGTCGGCATCCTCACGCAGTTCGCGCAGGACATGTTCCACCCGAACGACCACGGCTACGAGGTCTGGGCCGAGGCGTTCCGCCCCGCGCTCCTGGCGTCGGTCGCTCGTCGGATCGGGGCGGCTGACGCGTGGCCGGCGCGCGAACCGGCGCGCGAGCCGGCCGGTGTCGGAGGCGCGCGCTAGGCTCGCGCCATGGCCCGTCCCACCTCCACCTTCCGTTGCACGGAGTGCGGGTGGAGCACCATCAAATGGGCGGGTCGCTGTGCCGAGTGCCAGCAGTGGGGCAGCGTCGTCGACGTCGCCGAACAGACCGGCATCGTTCGCGCCGTGCAAGCGGTGCAGTTGAGCGCCGCTCGCACCGCGCGGCCCATCGGCGAGGTGAACACCGAAGAAGACGCGGCACACCGCCCCACGGGCATCGGCGAGTTCGACCGGGTGCTCGGTGGCGGCATCGTCGCCGGCGCCGCGATCCTGCTCTCCGGCGAGCCGGGCGTGGGCAAGTCGACGCTCCTGCTCGAGGTCGCGGCCCGAGTCGCGGCCACCGGCCGCCGGGTGCTCTACGTGAGCGCCGAAGAGTCCGTGGCCCAGGTGCGCCTTCGCGCCGGCCGCACGGGCGCCCTGCACGACGAGCTCTACCTCGCCGCCGAGACCGATCTCGCCACCATTCTCGGCCAGGTCGACGCGGTCTCCCCCGCGCTTCTCATCGTCGACTCGGTGCAGACCGTGTCGAGCTCGCTCTCCGACGGCCTGCCTGGGCAGCCGAGCCAGGTGCGCGAGGTCGCGTCCGCGCTGATCCGCGTCGCGAAAGACCGGCAGCTCCCAGTGCTGCTCGTCGGCCACGTCACGAAAGACGGCTCGATCGCGGGCCCCCGCCTGCTCGAGCACCTCGTCGACGTCGTCTGCCAGTTCGAGGGCGACCGCCAGACGGCGCTGCGCTTCGTTCGCGCGCTCAAGAACCGCTTCGGCCCCACCGATGAGGTCGGATGCTTCGAGATGACCGGCGAGGGCATCGCCGAGGTGCCCGACCCGTCCGGCTTGTTCCTCTCGAGCGGCCGCAGCGCCGTGAGCGGCACGTGCGTCACCGTCGCCCTCGAGGGCCGGCGCGCCCTGCCCGTCGAGGTGCAGGCGCTCGTCGTCGCCACCAAGGCGCCGCAACCGCGCCGGGTCGTCAACGGCGTCGACACATCGCGCGTCGCCATGATCATCGCGGTGCTCGAGCGACGCGCGGGGTTCAAGCAGCTCGGCGAGCACGACGTCTACGTCTCCACGGTGGGCGGCGTGCGCCTCATCGAGCCCGGGGCCGACCTCGCCATCGCCGTCGCGATCGCCTCGGCCATGCGCGATCGCGCCGTGCCGCATGAGCTCGCCGCGTTCGGCGAGATCAGCCTCGCGGGCGAAGTGCGCCCCGTCACCTCGGCCCGCCAGCGTGGCGCCGAGGCGCGCCGGCTCGGCTACACGACGATCCTCGACGTCGAGGCTGGCAGCGTTCGCAGTGCGGTCGAGCAGGCGATGATGGCCTCGACGAGCGCCCGCGAGCGCGAGCTCGACGTCGCGTTCTGAGTCAGGCTTCGAGCGCGCGCAAGAGCTCCGACGGCGGCGCCTGCATCGGATGCGGCCCGGCGATGTCGAGGAACACCGTCGTGATCGTCGACTCGTAGCGCTTCAGGAACGACTTCAGCCACGCGGGACTCTGCAGCCCCACGCCGGGCGGCAGGTTCTCGGGCTTGTTCACCGCGTCGCTGAAGAGCAGCAGCGCCACGTCGCCCGTGCTCGGGTCACGGTACATCCACACCTCGCCGCCGTCGAGCGGCTTGTCGCGCGGCCCGGGCTTCACGAGCGGTACGACGGTGTTGCCGTGGCGCAACGCGAGCGCCACCGCCGCGATGTCCTGACGCTCGAGCGCCTCGGCGAGCGCCTGCGATCGGAACTCCAACGGCTCCGCCGCAGCCTTCTTACGTGCCTTGCCTGCCATACCTCAAGGCTATCGAGCGGATGCCGCTCGCCCGCCGCTGTCCGCGATCAGCGGACGCTAGTACAGCAGGAACTGTTTCGTCTCGTCGGCCGCGAAGCCGGCGACCGAGACCCCGAGGTGATACGACGCGCCGCCAGCCGGAACCGATTCACGTGGGCCATCGCACGT
This sequence comes from Agromyces albus, assembly GCF_030815405.1. NCBI lineage: Bacteria > Bacillati > Actinomycetota > Actinomycetes > Micrococcales > Microbacteriaceae > Agromyces > Agromyces albus. The sequence continues at coordinate 2,876,061 of NZ_JAUSWX010000001.1, forward strand.
TTCGGTGCTCGACCGCGTGCGGTCCCAGATGATCGGCACGCTCGAGCTGATGGGGGTGCCCGGCTGGAGCGAGACCTCAGCGTCGATCGGGTCGACCTGGCAATCGGTGGAGGTCCAGTAGACCTCCTCGCCGCTCTTGATCGTGAACACCTGTACCTTGGTGCCGACGTTCAGCATGCACACGTTCGACCCGGTATTCGTGATGGTGACCGAGAGCTGCGGTTGCTCGCCGGCCTGGTACTCGAGCTTGTCGGTCGTGGCCTCGACAAGCACGTTCTTCTCCGCGCACGGGTCGCCATCTGCCGCGGTGGGCTCGGTCGGGATGGTCGACGCGTCGGCCGGCGCGGTCGTCGGTGGCGTCGAGGCATCCGTTCCGGGCCCAGTACCCTCGCCGCCCTGGCTCGCACCGGGCCGCACGATGATGAGCACGACCGCGACGATCACGGCGATGAGGCCGAGCAGGACCAGGAGCCGGCGTCGACGGTACACCTGCGGCGATTGACGCCCGGCAGGTGTTGGGTTCGTCGACATGCACACAGGGTACGACCGCGATGGGGCAGGCGGCGGCATCCGCTCGGCGTGCCGGGCGAGCGCTCAGAGAAGCTTCAGCATCCGCGTGTTGCCGAGGGTGTTCTGCTTGACGCGCGCCAGGTCGAGGAACTCGGCCACGCCCTCGTCGTGCGAGCGCACGAGCTCGCCGTAGACCTCGGGGTCGACGGTCTCGGCGCCCATGTCCTCGAAGCCGTGGCGGTTGAAGAAACCCACCTCGAACGTCAGGCAGAACAGTCGGGTGAGGCCGAGCTCGCGGGCATCGGCTTCGAGCGCGTCGAGGAGCGCGTGGCCGACCCCGTGCCCGAGCCACGAGTCGTCGACCGCGAGTGTGCGCACCTCGCCGAGGTCCTCCCACATGACGTGCAACGCGCCCGCGCCGATGAGGCGGCCGTCGGATGCCTCGGCGACGCGGAACTCCTGCACCGAGCCGTAGAGGTCGACCCGTTCCTTGCCGAGCAGGATGCGTCGCTGCACGAGCGGCTCCACGAGGGCCACGATCTTCGGCACGTCGCTCGTGCGCGCGCGGCGCACCGTGAAGTCGGTCATCCGATCATCGTATGGGAACGACGAAGGGCGGATGCCGCAGCATCCGCCCTTCGCATGTCGCTCTTCGCCTAGTCGCCCGACGCGGCCGCCAGGTCGGGGCTGACCGGACCGGTGCCGATCGCGGCGCTCGTGTTCACGCCGAGGCCGACGGGCAGCGCGCGCTGCGTCGTGGTGAAGATGAACTCGCCGTCTTTGAAGTCGACGTACACGTGGTCGCCCGAGTTGAGCTCGCCGTGCAGGATCCTCTCGGAGAGGCGGTCTTCGACCTCGTGCTGCACCGCTCGGCGCAACGGCCGGGCGCCGAGGGCCGGATCGAACCCGACCTCGATGAGCCGCTCCTTGGCCGACTGCGACAGCTCGACGGTCATGTCGCGGTCGAGCATGCGCTCGCTCAGCCGCTTGATGAACAGGTCGACGATCTGCAGCAGTTCGGGCTTCGAGAGCTGCGGGAACACGATGACCTCATCGACGCGGTTCAGGAACTCGGGCTTGAAGTGCTTCTTCAGCTCCTCCTTCACCTTGCCGCTCATGAGGTCGTATCCGGTGCGGGGGTCGCCCTCGAGCTGGAAGCCCACGGGCCCGCTCGAGATGTCCTTCGTGCCGAGGTTCGTCGTCATGATGATGACCGTGTTCTTGAAGTCGACCACGCGGCCCTGACCGTCGGTCAACCGGCCCTCTTCCAGGATCTGGAGGAGCGAGTTGAAGATGTCGGGGTGCGCCTTCTCGATCTCGTCGAACAGCACGACGCTGAACGGCTTGCGGCGGACCTTCTCGGTGAGCTGGCCACCCTCTTCGAAGCCGACGAACCCGGGAGGGGCGCCGAAGAGACGGGAGACGGTGTGCTTCTCGCCGTACTCCGACATGTCGAGCGAGATCATCGCCGCCTCGTCGTCGAAGAGGAACTCCGCGAGCGCCTTGGCGAGCTCGGTCTTGCCGACGCCCGTGGGGCCGGCGAAGATGAACGAGCCCGAGGGGCGCTTCGGGTCTTTCAGGCCGGCGCGCGTGCGGCGGATCGTCTTGGCGAGGGCCGAGATGGCCTCCTCCTGTCCGATGACGCGCTCGTGCAGGGCCTTCTCCATGAAGACGAGTCGCGAGGACTCCTCTTCGGTGAGCTTGAAGACGGGGATACCGGTGGCCTGTGCGAGCACCTCGGCGATCAGGCCCTCGTCGACGACCGCGGTCGTTTTGACGTCGCCCGACTTCCACTGCTTCTCGAGGCGCAGTCGCTCACCGAGCAGCTGCTTCTCCTCGTCGCGGAGCGACGCGGCCTTCTCGAAGTCCTGCTCCTCGATCGCGGTCTCCTTCGCGGCGCGCACGACGGCGATCTTCTCGTCGAACTCGCGCAGCTCGGGCGGGCTCGAGAGGATCGAGAGGCGGAGGCGTGCGCCGGCCTCGTCGATCAGGTCGATCGCCTTGTCGGGCAGGAACCGGTCTGAGACGTAGCGGTCGGCGAGGTTCGCCGCCGCGACGAGCGCGCCGTCGGTGATCGAGACCTTGTGGTGCGCCTCGTAGCGGTCGCGCAGCCCCTTGAGGATGTTGATCGTGTGGGGCAGGCTCGGCTCGGCGACCTGGATCGGCTGGAAGCGGCGCTCGAGCGCGGCATCCTTCTCGAAGTGCTTGCGGTACTCGTCGAGCGTGGTCGCACCGATCGTCTGCAGCTCACCACGGGCGAGGAGCGGCTTCAGGATGGATGCCGCGTCGATGGCGCCCTCGGCGGCCCCAGCGCCCACGAGAGTGTGGATCTCGTCGATGAAGACGATGATGTCGCCGCGCGTGCGGATCTCTTTCGTGACCTTCTTCAGGCGCTCCTCGAAGTCACCGCGGTAGCGGCTGCCGGCGATGAGCGAACCGAGGTCGAGCGAGTAGAGCTGCTTGTCTTTCAGCGTCTCGGGGACCTCGTTCTTCACGATCGCCTGCGCGAGACCCTCGACGACGGCGGTCTTGCCGACGCCGGGTTCGCCGATCAGCACGGGGTTGTTCTTGGAGCGGCGCGAGAGGATCTGCATGACCCGCTCAATCTCCTTCTCGCGGCCGATCACGGGGTCGAGCTTCGACTCGCGTGCAGCCTGCGTGAGGTTGCGGCCGAACTGGTCGAGGATCTGCGAGCCACCCTGCGGGGTGACCTGCTCGTTGGCGCCCACCTGGACCTGCTCCTTGCCTTGGTAGCCGGAGAGCAACTGGATGACCTGCTGGCGCACGCGATTGAGGTCGGCGCCGAGCTTCACGAGCACCTGGGCTGCGACGCCCTCGCCCTCGCGGATGAGACCGAGCAGGATGTGCTCGGTGCCGATGTAGTTGTGGCCGAGCTGGAGCGCTTCGCGGAGCGAGAGCTCGAGCACCTTCTTGGCGCGCGGCGTGAACGGGATGTGCCCGGTCGGCTGCTGCTGACCCTGCCCGATGATGTCTTGCACCTGCTCGCGCACGGCATCGAGCGAGATGCCGAGCGACTCGAGCGCTTTGGCGGCCACGCCCTCACCCTCGTGGATGAGGCCGAGCAGGATGTGCTCGGTGCCGATGTAGTTGTGGTTCAGCATCTTGGCCTCTTCTTGGGCCAACACGACGACACGACGGGCACGGTCGGTGAATCTCTCGAACATCCTCAACTCCTTACGGCGCCGGCTGGGACGGGGCGTCGATACAACGAGCGTAACCAGCGCTGGTCAGGGATATGCGAGTGTTCGCCCTCGGCGCAGCGCTGGCACCGGGGATTGACGCGGGGACCGGTAACGGATTCGGCCTTGGCGCGGGCCGGGCTACTTGACCGGAACGGTCACGGCCGAGTCCCCGACCTCGACCCTGAGCGGCTCGGTCGTCGTGACGTCGACCGGCGTCCAGAACACGGTCGTGTACGGCGCGAGATCCATGGTGCAGACCTCGTCTTCGGGTCGCTCGACGAGGTCGATGGCGACGGTATTGCCCTCGCCGGCCGGCTCGACGACGGTGATGTTGCGGCCCACCTGCGGGCACGACGAGCTGCCCCAGATGGTCACCGCGAGCTGCGCGCCCTGGCCGACCCATGCGGCGACGGGCTCGCCCTCCTCGTTCTCGGGCTCCTCGTGGCCGCCCTCTTCCTGGTGCTCCGAGACGGGCAGGCCGGCGTAGTGCTCCGCAGGACTGCCGCTCGCAGCGCACGCCGCGAGCAGGAAGACGGACGCCAGGGCCACGGCCGCGAAGCCGGCACGGCGGAAACCAACGGAGGGAGCCATTCCGTCATGCTATCGGTTGGGTCGATCGGGTTCGGCCTCACCTCGCTCAGCCGAGACTAGGCTGCCGACATGAGCAACTTGGAACGCGATCCGGTGGAGCTCCTCGCCCCGCCTGAGGCGCCAGCCGGCCCCATCGTGAAGGTGCTCGCGCCGCGCGATGTGCCGCTCGGCGGCCCTCGTGCGATGAGCGTGCGCCGCACGCTCCCCCAGCGCGGCCGCACGACGATCGGCGCCTGGTGCTTCGCCGATCACTACGGCCCCGACGCGGTCGACGCCACGGGTGGCATGGTCGTGCCGCCGCATCCGCACACCGGGCTGCAGACCGTGAGCTGGCTCTTCGAGGGCGAGATCGAGCATCGCGACAGCGCGGGCAGCCATGCCATTGTGCGCCCGGGTGCCGTGAACCTCATGACCGCGGGCCGCGGCATCTCGCACTCCGAGGTGTCGCTCCCCGAGACGACCACGCTGCACGGCGTGCAGCTCTGGGTCGCGCTGCCCGATTCCTCGCGGCACGTCGGTCCCTTCTTCGAGCACTCCGAGATCACCCCCGTAACCGTCGGCGACGCGACCCTGCGGGTCTTCGTCGGCTCCCTCGCCGGCAGCGAGTCGCACGTCACCGTGTTCTCGCCGCTCCTCGGCGCCCAGCTCGACCTGCCCGCGGGCGGATCCGTCGAGCTCGAGCTCGACCCCGCGTTCGAACACGGCGTGCTGGTCGATGCCGGGCCGGTGACCGTCGAGGTCGACGGAGCGGATGCCGCGACCGAGGTCGCATGGTCCGAGCTCGCCTTCGTCGAGCCGGGCCGGCACCGTCTCACCCTCCGGGCTGGCGATGCACCGGTGCGCGTCGTGCTCCTCGGCGGCGTGCCGTTCGGCGAGGAGCTCGTGATGTGGTGGAACTTCATCGGCCGCAGCCACGACGAGGTCGTCGAGTTCCGGCGGCAGTGGCAGGCCGACGTGATCGGGCGCGACAACCCCGACGGCCGGTTCGGCACGGTCGCCGGCTACGACGGCGCACCGCTGCCGGCTCCCGAGTTGCCGACGGTGCGGCTCAAGCCCCGCCGGTAGGGCGGCCCGAACGTTCCGGGGCGCGCCCGACGTCGGTGCACCGGGCGCCTCGCTACAGCGCCGGCACCGCTCGGAAGGTCACGGCATACGAGTACCGCGCGGGTTCCAGCCGATACTGCGGGAGCACACCGGGCCCGCACGCTGCGGTGCCGATGCCGTGCCGAGCGAAGTCGAGGTGCACATGAGTGCTCTCGTCGGGGCGCAGGTCTTCCAGGTGATCGGCGGCGTCGAGCGCAGCATCCGACCACGGACGTGCGCTGAAGGCGTGCCCGTGCCCGTCGATCTGGAGGGCCGTCTGCGACGCAATGAGCGCAAGTCGCCGAAGCCCGCCGCGCGAGCCGTTCTCCTGGGGACGGATGTTCGGCACCTGCAGGCCGTCGACCGGCATCGAGTGCCAGCCGAGCCTGGCCCCCTGGCCGGTGTCGGGGTAGGCGGCACCGGGTCCGAGTCCGAACCACCGCACGTCGCCGAAGTCTCCCGGCAGCCGGAAGCCCAGCCCGATCCGCGGCCACGGAACGTTCCACTGACCGAACGGGGCCACCTCGACAGCGAGTGCGAGCACGCCGGCCTCGGTTCGGCTCCAGCGCAGCGTCGAGTCGATGCCGCGGTCGGATGAGATCACGCCGTACCGATTGCTGACGACGAGCTCGTCGCCGGCCACCGAGTACTCGGTCGTCCGCGCCTGGAGGCGATCGAGGCCGGCATCCGACCAGCGCTGCGCGTCGCTGCGTCGGTCGTCGTCATCCCACGGCGTCCCGAAGTCGTTGTCGGTCGGCGCTCGCCAGAATCGCAAGCCGAAGTCGTGAATCGGGATGTCGCCGACCTGGGTGAGCCTGCCGCTCGCGTCGAACCGTCCGACGCCGAACGTCGCCGGACCCGAGAGTGCCTCCGCGGATGCGACCGACGACGCCGCAGGCGATGCAGCCGAGGAGGCCGAGCCGGGCTGCGACGTCGCGACTGAGTCGGGCAGCTCGGCTTGCACCCACGCGATCTCGTGCCCGGCGGGAGCCCAGGCGGTCGCGTGCGCCTGCGCGACCGAGACCGTGAGCAGCCGCGGGACGCCGCTGTCGAGCGAGAGCTCCGCGGGAAGCGGTACCGTCGCCGACTCGCCCGGGGCGAGCACGGGAATCAGGATCTGCTGAGCAGCAGGCGGCTCGTCACCGGCGACGCCGTCGGCGTCGAGGTCCACGACGGCGAGCGTCGCCTCGAGCCCCTCGGTCGTTCGGCCGTGGTAGCGGTTCGTGACCGTCAGCTCATGCCCGTCGAGCGCCAGCCCGACCGGCGAGAACACCGCGGCGACGTCGGCAAGACCGGGTCGAGGCTCGCGGTCGGGCGAGACGAGTCCGTCGATCACGAAGTTGCCGTCGTGCACGAGCTCCCCGAAGTCACCTCCGTACGCGAGGCGCACCGATCCGTCGGCGAGGCGCTGCCGCAGGCCGTGCTCGATCCACTCCCAGACGAACGCTCCTGCGATGCGCGGGTGCCCGTCGATGGCGGCCTGGTACTCGCTCAGCCCGCCCGGACCGGTGCCCATCGCGTGCGCGAACTCGCACAGCATGAACGGGCGCCCGGGAGCACCGGCGGGCGATCCCGGCTTGGCACCGGGCGGCAGGGATCCGGCACCGACCGCGTCGAGATCCGCCGGCGAGAGGTACATCGCCGAGCCGATGTCGGTGTAGGCACCGTCGCGGTCGCCCTCGTAGTGCACCGGTCGTGACGGATCGCGCCCATGGATCCACTCGGTCATCGCGGCCAGGTTCCGGCCGGTTCCCGCTTCGTTGCCGAGCGACCAGATGATGACACTCGGATGGTTCTTGTCGCGCTCGACCAGTCGCTCGACGCGGTCGAGGAACGCAGGCAACCACATCGGGTCGTCGGACGGGTTGCGTCGCCAGCCGTTCAGCTCGAAACCGTGGGTCTCGAGATCGCCCTCGTCGATGACGAAGAGCCCGAGCTCGTCGGTGAGCTCGAGGAAGCGCGGGTCAGGCGGGTAGTGCGAGGTGCGCACGGCATTGATGTTGTGCCGCTTCATGAGCTCGAGTTCGGCCCGCGCCGTGGCGATGGGCACGGCGCGGCCCAGGTCGGGATGGTGCTCGTGCCGGTTCACTCCGCTGAGCCGCACCGGCGTTCCGTTGACACGGAGCGAGCCGCCGTCGATGCTCACCCGGCGGAAGCCGACCTTGAGCACGACCTCGTCGCGGTCGGTGCGCACGCGGAGCTCGTGCAGCACCGGGTCATCCGGCGACCAGGGACGGATACCGGCGAGCGAGAGCTCGACACCGGCGGGATGCTCGGTGATGCCGAGCGAGGGCACGTCGATCACCGCATCGGCGTCGCTTCGCACCTCGACGCGCAGCACTCCGGCACCGGACCCGTGGTCGTAGTCGGCGTGCACGAAGACGTCGTCGATCGCCTGCGCCGGGAGGGACTGCAGCGTGACGGCCCGGAAGATTCCGGGCATCCACCACATGTCCTGGTCTTCGAGGTAGCTCGCGGCAGACCACTGGGAGACCCGCACGGTGAGCACGTTCTCACCGAGTCGAAGGCTGTCGTCGAGGGCGAACACGGCCGGGAGCCTGCTCCCCCTCGTGCTGCCGAGCAGGGTGTCGTTCCACCAGACGGTCGCGGCGCCGTCGATCCCGTCGAACCGCAGCCGTGCCTGCTCGGGGAGCTCGTCGACCCAGACGGTGCGTTGATAGATCGCGGTGGGATTGGCGTCGGGCGGATGCGGCGGATCGACCGGGAACGGATACTGCACGTTCGTGTACGCGGGCGCGCCATGCCCCTGCAGCACCCAGTGCCCGGGAACCTGGATGTCGCCTGCCTCGGACTCCCGGAACTCCGCCGGATCGGCAGGCGCTTCGGCGGCGCTCGGCCACAGTGCGAACCGCCAGCTCCCTCCCAGGTCGACATCGGTGGGACGCGGCAGCCAGGCGGCCGGCGCGACCTGGCCGGTTCCCGGCAACGGGCTGGAGAGCGACAGGACAGACGGAACCGAGAGGGGTGCACCAGGCATGACCTATAGGGTAACCGTTTCCCTGGGCCATGGTTGAGCCGGCTCGAGGGCGAAGGAGTCGGGGGCTACTGCAAGGCCGAGGTGAGCCGCGCGAGATTGTCGAGCACGGTCGAGCGCAGCGGCTGTCGCAGCCAGTCGTCGAGGGTGAGCTCATGGCTGTCGCGCCGGTATCCGTCTTCGACAGCGCGCATCTCTCGCACGAATGACGCGCCGCGCACGAGAAGCGTGATCTCCATGTTGAGCTCGAACGAGCGGATGTCCATGTTGCTCGAGCCGATCACCGCGACGTCGTCGTCGATGGAGAAGTGCTTCGCGTGCAGGATGTAGGGCGCCTTGTACATGTAGATCTTCACGCCGGCTCGCAGGAGCGCCTCGTAGTACGAGCGCTGGGCGTGATAGACGAGCGCCTGGTCGCCGATCTCCGAGACGAAGAGCTCGACGTGGATGCCGCGCTGCGTCGCCCCGCTGATGGCGAGGAGCATCGCCTCGTCGGGCACGAAGTAGGGGCTCGTGATGATGATCCTCTCCTGGGCCGCATAGAGCAGGGAGAGGAAGAGCTTCAGGTTGTTCTCGTTGCGGTAGCCGGGACCGCTCGGCACGACCTGGCAGTCGAGGTCCTGCGCCTCGCCGCGCTGGTGGAGGGACTCGGCGAGGTCGCGCCTCGGCGCCTCCTCGGTCTCGAGATACCAGTCGGTTGCGAAGATCGTGTCGAGTCCCGACACGATCGGGCCCTCGACCCGGATCACGAGTTCCTTCCATTTCAGCCCGCGACGGATGTTGACGCGCTTGTTGTAGCTGCGGTCGATGATGTTCTGCGACCCCATGAAGCCGATGTCGCCGTCGACGACGAGGAGCTTGCGATGGTTGCGGAGGTCGGGTCGCTGGTACTTGCCCTTCAGCGGCTGCACCGGCAGCATGAGCCGCCACTCCACGCCCATGTGCGTGAGCCGCTTCACCGTCGCGCGGTACCCCTTCACCCGGTACGAGGCGATGTGGTCGAGGAGGACCCGCACCTCGACGCCACGCGCCGCCGCCTCACCGAGCGCGTCGAAGAACGGCGCGGTGGTGCGGTCGTAGGCGAGGATGTAGAACTCCGCGTGCACGTAGTGCCTCGCCCTGCGTATGGCTTCCGTCATCGCATCGAGCGAGCCCTGGTACTCGCCGATGAGGCTCGCGCTGTTGGAGCCGATGAGCGGCATCGATCCGAGGTTGCGGTTCAGCCGCACGACGCCCTCGAACCATGCCGGCCATGAGGTGCTGTCGCTCACCCGCTCGACACCGTGAGTGCTCTCGCGGATGTACCGATCGACCTCGGCCTGTCGCTGGCGACGATGCCTTGGCAGCTTCGGGTTGCCGATGATGAGGAAGAAGATGACCCCGAGATAGGGGATGAAGAAGATGGCGAGGAGCCATGCCATGCCCGCGGTCGGGCGGCGGTTGCGCGGAACGACGATGATCGCGACGATGCGCACGATGAGATCGATCGCGAGGAGCACCCCGCCGACGATCAGTGCCGCCTGCCCCGCGGTGAGCTCCATGCCCGGCTAGGCTGCCGGCCGCTCGCGCCCGAGCTTTGCGCGCTCCTCGGCCTCGATGCGGGCGTAGGCCTTGCGCTCGTTGCGATCGGCACGGAAGATGGCGCGCATCACGAACCAGAAGATGAGGCCGATGAGCACCGTCGGTGCCAGCGACCAGATCGCATTCGCCCAGAACTCGTCCATAGGATTTCCAGAATACGGGGGTTTCCTCGGATTCCGCGCATCGGTGCATGCGCAGAGCGCGAAAGCGGGCCCCGGGCTCTCCGCCCGAGTCCCCGCAGGGTGTGCCCCAACAGGGGATCAGCCTCCGGTGACGATGCCCCAGATGCCGGAGCCCAGCAGATACAAGCCGATCGCGCCGACGATGATCCAGATCGCGAGGCGCGTGTTCGACGGTCGCTTCGGGTCGCCCTCGGGCTGGAGCTCGTTCTTCGGCAGGAAGTCGTTCATCACTTCACCAGGGGGAACAGGATCGTCTCGCGGATGCCGAGACCGGTCAGTGCCATGAGCAGACGATCGATGCCCATGCCCATGCCGCCCGTCGGGGGCATGCCGAACTCGAGTGCACGCAGGAACTCCTCGTCGAGGCGCATCGCCTCGAGGTCGCCGCCGGCGGCGAGTTTCGCCTGCTCGACGAAGCGCTCGCGCTGCACGACGGGATCGACGAGCTCGGAGTATCCGGTCGCGAGCTCGAAGCCTCGGATGTAGAGGTCCCACTTCTCGACGACGCCGGGCAGTGCGCGGTGCTGGCGCACGAGGGGGCTCGTGTCGAGCGGGAAGTCCATGACGAACGTCGGTCGCTCAAGTCCGGTCTTCACGTGGTGCTCCCAGAGCTCCTCGACGTATTTGCCGGGCAGCGGGTGGTCGATCTCGATGCCCACTGCAGCGGCGAGCTCGGCGAGCCGGGAGATCGAAGTCTCTGGCGTGATCTCCTCGCCCACCTCCCCGGAGAGCGAGCCGTACATCGAGATGCGCGCCCAGTCGCCGCCGAGGTCGAACTCGGTGCCGTCGGCCCACGTCACGACATGCGAGCCGTTCGTGGCCATCGCGGCATCCTGGATCAGCTTCTGGGTGAGGTCGGCGATCGTGTTGTAGTCGCCATAGGCCTCGTAGGCCTCGAGCATCGCGAACTCGGGGCTGTGCGTCGAGTCGGCGCCCTCGTTGCGGAAGTTGCGGTTGATCTCGTAGACCCGCTCGATGCCGCCGACGACGGCGCGCTTGAGGTAGAGCTCGGGTGCGATGCGCAAGTAGAGCTCGGTGTCGAACGCGTTCGAGGTGGTCACGAACGGACGAGCGGATGCCCCGCCGTGCATCACCTGCAGCATCGGCGTCTCGACCTCGATGAAGCCGAGCGAGTCGAACGTTCGGCGGAGGCTCGCGTTCACCTTGGCGCGGTCGATGACGTTGCGCCGTGCCTGGTCGCGCGCGATGAGGTCGAGGTAGCGGCTGCGCACCCGCGTCTCTTCGGAGAGCTCGTTGTGCAGGTTCGGCAACGGCAGGATCGCCTTCGCGGCGATGCGCCATTCCTTCACCATGACCGAGAGCTCACCCCGGCGGCTCGTGATGACCTCGCCCGCGATGAATACGTGGTCGCCGAGGTCGACGAGTTCCTTCCATTCGGCGAGCGACTCCTCCCCCACCTCGGCGAGCGACACCATGGCCTGGATCCGGCTGCCGTCACCGGACTGCAGCGTGGCGAAGCAGAGCTTGCCGGTATTGCGGGAGTACACGACGCGCCCCGCGAGGCCGACCTGTTCGCCGCTCGCCTCGTCGACGCCGAGGCCCACGAAGCGATCGCGAACGTCGGGGATCGTCGTCGTGATCGGCAGGCGAACGGGGTAGGCACCGAGTCCGAGGTCGTCGGATGCGGCGATCAGCCGCTCGCGCTTGGCGAGTCGCACGGCCTTCTGCTCCGAGATCTCCTCGGCGGTTGGCTCGGTTGCGGCATCCGTCTGGGTGTCGGTCATCGTTCACTCTCGATTCGCGGAAACATGCGTGCACCAGCCTAGGCGGTCTGTGCAGAGAGGAACCGGTGAAGCCCGCCGCCTGCGGTGCTCCGCAGCCCTCAGAGGGCGGGGCCGACGTCGACGAACGTGTTGTCGATGAGGCGGGTCGTGCCCACGACGGCGGCGACGAGCACGAGCGCGCGGCCGCGGAAGTCGTCGCCGATGGGGAGCAGGGTGTCGGGATCGACGACGACGAAGTAGTCGAGGCTGACGCCGTCGTGGTCGCCGAATGCAGCGACCCCCTCGGCGAGCAGTTCGCCTGCGCCCTGTGCGGCCGCGGCATCCGCTGCCCGCAAGGACTCGGCGAGGGTGAGCGCCGCCGCGCGCTGGGCGTCGTCGAGGAAGCGGTTGCGGCTCGAGAGCGCGAGTCCATCGGGTTCGCGCACGGTCGGCACCGCGACGATCTCGACCGGCACATCGAGGTCGACGACCATGCGGGTGACGAGGAACACCTGCTGCGCGTCCTTCTGCCCGAATACCGCGACATCGGGCTGCGCGATGCCGAAGAGCTTCGCGACGACCGTGAGCATGCCGTTGAAGTGACCGGGCCGTGATGCGCCCTCGTAGCGGTCGCCGATCGGACCGGCATTCACGGTCGTGCCGTCGGCGGCGCCGCGCGGGTACATCTCGTCGACGTCGGGAGCGAAGACGAAGTCGACGCCGAGTTCGGTGAGTGCAGCGACATCCGATTCGAGGCTTCGGGGATACCGATCGAGGTCTTCGCCTGGCCCGAACTGCCGTGGGTTCACGAAGATCGACACGACGACGACGTCGGTGAGCTCGCGCGCCCGGCGCACGAGTGCGAGGTGTCCGGCATGCAGGGCGCCCATGGTGGGCACGAGGGCGACGGATGCCCCGTCGGCGCGACGCTCGGCGAGCAACCGGCGTAGCTCGGCGATCGTCGGCACGGTGCGCGTGCCCGCCGTGACCTCGGTCACCCGCCACCTCCCAGCGGCCGGTCGCTTCCGGCCTCGTCGATCGTACCGGCACCGTCGGCGAACGGGCCGCTGTCGTGGCGGGCGAGGGCGTTCTCGACGGCGCTGCGCACGAGTGGTGCGAGCACCGCGCCCGAGCGGCCCACGCCGATGCCGTCGAGGAGCTCACTCGCCTGGTCGACGATCGCGCTCGAGAAGGAGACGGCCGTGTCGATCGCCTCGGCGTACGCCGCTCGATCGGCCTCGGCGACGATGAACGGCTCGCCGCCCATCTCCACCACGAGCGCCTGGCCGATCGGCAGCACCGGCGCCGGGGCCGTGACGGCGAACCAGGTGCCCGGCAGTCGGGCGAGGTCGATCGTCGTGCCGGTGAAGGTCATCGCGGGATGCACCGCGAGCGGGATGGCTCCCGCTCGTCGCGCAGGGTCGAGCACGCGCGCGCCGTAGCGCGCGGCGGTGTGCAGCACGAGCTGCCCCGGTTGCCAGGCACCGGCCTCGGCGAGCCCTGCGACGAGCTGCTCGAGCTCGTCGGCCGGCACGGCGAGCAGCACGAGCTCGCTGCGCTCGACGATCTCGGGGATGGGGAGCACCGGAACGGCGGGCAGCATCGCCGCGGCGCGATCGCGGCTCGACTGCGAGACCGCGGCGATGCCGGTGAGCGCGTGCCCGGCGCCCGCGAGGGCCGCCGCGAGCACCGCTCCGACCCTGCCGGCGCCGATCGTGCCGACGCCGAGACGCCCCGCGCGGGACTCAACGGGCATCTGCGACCTCGCTCGTCTCGGTGGGGGTGCCCGGCCCAGCCGACGTGCCCTGCGCAGGCGGCGTGCCCGGCCCGGCGACCTCGCTCGTTCGGCTGGCCCTGGCCGGATCCGCTGCGGCCGAGGTGACCGCACCCCAGTGATGGGACGTGTCGCTTGCGGCGCGCTCGACCGCTTCATCGGCGAGTCGCTCGAACAGCGCCTCCGCTTCGGCGCGCTCCGCGATCGGGAGGCCCGCGGCGACGGGGCCGGCGACGGTGTGGATGCGCACGGAAGCCAGCCCGAGCATCCGCTGGATCGGCCCGCTCGTCACCGCCACCGATTGCATGCGGGCGAGGGGCACGAGCGTGAGGCTGCGAGCGATCGCGCCGTGACGGATGAGGGCGACGCCCGCCGTGGCGGCCCAGCCGATGCGTCGCCACGAGAACGGCCGGAGCCAGGCGCCGCGCCGGGGCGTGCGCGAGAATCCGCCCTCGCCGTCGCGACCCGTGAGGCCGGCGTCGAGCAGGGGGTCGACGGCGGATGCGGCATCCGGGAGCAGCAGCGCGAGCACTCGATGCACGTCGGCGACGGTGCCGACGGGCAGCACGAGCGTGCGCTGGGCGGCGTCGTTCGACGAGCTCACCGACTGGCCGGCGACGTTGATGCGGATCGACCACCAGCCGAACGGGCGCCAGAGCAGCCACTGCATCGCCTCGATCGCGTGGACGCGGCCCGGCGGGATGGTCTGGTTGCCCGTCGAGAGCAATCCGTGACCGATGCGCACACCGTCGGGCGTGCCCGCGATCGAGTACCGAAGCGACTTCGTGATGCGGGTCCACATGTAGCTGAAGAGACCGATCGCCGCCGGGACGAAGGTGAACAGCACCCAGAACTGGCCGGTCGTGAACCCGACGATGATGATCGCGACGAAGATCGCGATCCAGACGGTGGCGCCGCCGAGCAGCGTCGAGGCGACGACCCGCCCGAGCGGAAGATGGACGACGGACTCGGGCGAAGCGAGGTCGGGGTCGAGCTCGGGGGCGAGGAACTCGTCGACGCGCTGGCCGACGAGCGCGCCCGCGCGGGCGGCTGCCGTGCGGCGAGCCGCCGCGGCCTCGGGCGTCTCCCCCTCGACGTCGAGCTGCCCGGGGGCGGCCGCGTCATCACCGGGGCTCGCGGGCGCGTCGGGCGTCGGCCCGACGGCGGTGCGTGCCCGCTCGGCCCGCGCGCCCGAGGCGAGCCGGAGGATGTCGGCGCGCAGGTCGTCGGCGAGGGCGGAGCCGAGGTAGGCGAGCTGCACGTTCGCCGACTGGCCTGCGACCGAGAGCTCGAGCTTTGCCGTGCCGAAGAGTCGTGCGAAGAGCGGCCGGGTCACGTTGATGCCCTGCACGCGGTCGAGACGGGCGCTCCGGTGCGAGCGCAACAGGATGCCGCTGCGCACCTCGACCGCCTCGTGCGTGATGCGGAACGTGTGCATGCGCCACGACAGCCGGAACCCGATGATCACGGCCACGATGAGGCCGGCGAGGGCGAGCAGTGCCCAGCCGACGAGCCCGTTCGAGACGATGCCGCCGATCGGGTCGTTCGCCCAGTCCTGCCGCCAGTTGCCGTATCCCTCTTCGATGCCGGGGCCGATGTCGGGCGCGAAGATGACGAGGAAGAAGTCGATGACTCGCTCGCGCATGTTGGCGATGATGAACCCGAGCACCGCGATGAACACGAGGCCGCCGCGCAGCAGCGGGCTCGCAGGATGCAAGCGGTGCCACTCGCCGTCGGCGAGGTTCGTGACCCGCGGCGCGGGAGTGCTCACAGCCCCGCCCGGCGCGTCTCTGCGAGCGCGACGAGCTCGTCGCGCAAGCGGTCGGCCTCCTCGATGGGCAGCCCGGGCACGGTCACCGCGGTGGCGGCGGCGGCGGTCACGAACTTGAGGTCGGCCAGCCCGAGGGCGCGTGCGACCGGTCCTCGGGTGATGTCGACGAGCTGCATGCGGCCGTAGGGCACCGCGACCTGCCGCTGGAACATGATGCCGCGCCGGAAGAGCAAGTCGTCTTCACGCAGACGGTAGGCGATCGAGCGCACGCGGCGCGGCTCGAACGCGAGGCTGACGAGCGACATCACGCCGACGGCGATCGCGGCCCACAGCGCCCACGGCTGACCGAAGACCAGGAAGGCGATGAGGAACGCGCCGACGAAGATCACGAGGCCGATGAGCGACCCGACGATCTCGACGACGAGGTACTTCGGGGAGACGCGACGCCACCCGGTGTCGGACGCCGAGGCATCCGATCCCATCTGTTGCACGACCTCGCCCTGCTCGCGGCCGTCGTCACGGAGGTCAGGCATGCGCGTGCTCTTCTTTCTCGAGGTCGGTGTCATCTGGCGGCAGGGTGCAGAAGTGCTCGGCGATGAGGCCGGCGGCGAGCAGCAGGGCCGCCCCGACCGCCGTCGCAATCGCGAGCCACACGGTCTCGCCGGCCGGGAGCACGCTGCGGGTGAGCACGAACAACGCGATGCCGATGCCGATGCCGAACACGAGCGCGCCGCTCAGGCTGCACGCCTTCGCGAGGACGGCCGTGCGCATCGCGCGGAACGGGTCGAGGTGCTTCGTGGCCTTGCCCTTCACTGCGCGGCGAATCGGCCACGCAAGCGCGATGACGATCACGGCGACGCCGACGAGTGTGACGGGAAGGGAGATCGGCGGCACGAGCGCCTTCGACCCGGCGGTCACGATCGAGAGCTCGCCGAGGTAGCCGATCACGAGCCCCGAGAGCGTGAAGGCGATGAGAGTGGAGGCCGGCGTGCGCTTCATCGGCGCACCACCTCGTCGGTCGCGGCATGCCGGAGTTCGGCGATCGGGCCTCGAGCGGGGAGCACGGCGTCGGGTTCGACGTCGAGCCACGGCTGCAACACGAACGCGCGCTGCCAGGCTCGCGGATGCGGCAGCACGAGGCGCTCGTCGGCGAGCTCGATGCCGCCGAAGTCGATGAGATCGAGATCGAGCGTGCGGTCGCCCCAGTGCCGCGCGCGTTCGCGGCCGTGCTGCTGCTCGATGTGCTGCAGGATGTCGAGCAGGGCGTGCGGCTCGAGCGTCGTCTCGACCACGATGACGCCGTTCAGGTATCGCGGCGCGTCGACGTCGGCCCCGGCGTCGGTGATCGCCACCGATTCGTACACAGGAGAGACGGCGACGAGCACGACGCCCTCGGTCTCGGCGAGCGAACGGGTGGCCGAGACGATGGTGACCTCGCGGTCGCCGAGGTTCGCGCCGAAGGCGATGACCGCGCGCGTCACGCCCGGCCTCGCACGATCGTCACCGCGACATCCGTGAACGGCACGGTGATGGGGGCTTGCGGCTTGTGCACGGTGACCTCGACCTCCTCGACCGCGGGGAACGCGAGCGCGACGCTCGCGACGCGTTCTGCGACGGTCTCGATGAGATCGACGGGATCACGCTCGACCGCGGCGCTGATCGCCTCGGCGAGTTCACCGTAGTGCACGGTGCGTCCGAGATCGTCGCCAGATGCCGCGGCCGCGAGGTCGACGGCGACGGAGACGTCGATCACGAACTCCTGGCCCGCCTCGCGCTCGAAGTCGAAGACGCCGTGGTGCGCGCGCACGCGGACGCCCGTGAGCGTGATCCGATCGCGCGTCTTAGCCACGTGCTCCACTCTGCCACGCTCCGAGCACGTCGAGGGCGCGACGCGTGCTGCGCACGTCGTGCACGCGCACACCCCAGGCGCCCGCTTGGGCCGACAGCACGCTCACGACGGCGCTCGGCAGGTCTCGCTCCTCGACGGGCGCGTCGTCGGGCAGCATCGCTCCGAGGAACCGCTTGCGCGAGGCGCCGATGAGCAACGGCAGGCCGAGGCCGGCGAGCACGTCGAGCCGGCCGAGCAGCTCCCAGTTCTGCTCGCCACGCTTGGCGAATCCGAGGCCCGGGTCGAGGATGAGACGCCCCGGGTCGACTCCTGCCGCCACGAGCGAGTCGATGCGGGTCGCGAGCTCGTCGCGCACCTCCGTGGCGACGTCGGTGTACTCGGCGAGGGAGTCCATGCGGTCGGAGTGCCCGCGCCAGTGCATCGCGACGTAGTGCACGCCCGTCTCGGCGGCGATGCGGCCCATCGCGGCATCCGCGAGCCCTGCCGACACGTCGTTGATGATCTCGGCGCCTGCTTCGACCGCGGCGAGGGCCGTGGCTGCTCGCATGGTGTCGACGCTGACCCGGATGCCGCGACCGGCGAGCTCGCGGATGACCGGCACGACCCGCCGCAACTCCTCTTCGGGCTCGACGCGCGCGGCGCCGGGCCTCGTGGACTCGCCGCCGACGTCGAGCAGGTCGGCACCGTCGGCGACGAGTTCGAGCCCGTGTGCGATCGCGGCGTCGGCATCGAACCAGCGACCGCCGTCGCTGAACGAATCGGGCGTCACATTGACGACGCCCATGACGAGGGTGCGGCCGCCTCGAGCGGGATCCCACCCGGCGCCGTCGGGCCGGCTCAGCTGCCGATCTTCGGCATCAGGCATCGCTGCTGATCCCGATGAGGGCGATGATCTCGGCCCGCGCCGCGGGTGACGCGAGGGCACCGCGACTCGCGATCGTGACCGTCGAGCTGCGCTCCTGGCGGGAGCCGCGGGTCGTCACGCAGCGGTGCTGCGCGTCGAGCACGACGAGCACGCCCTTCGGGTCGAGCCCGGCCTGCAGCGTGTCGGCGATCTCCTCGGCGAGGCGCTCCTGCAGTTGCGGCCGGCTCGCGAGCGTGTCGACGACGGCCGGGATGCGCCCGAGGCCCACGACCCGCTCGTTCGGAAGGTAGGCGACGTGCGCCGTGCCGACGAACGGCAGTAGGTGGTGCTCGCATACCGAGCGGAACGCGAGGTCGCGAAGGATGACGGCATCGGAGGTGGCCGGCGCGCCGGCCTCGGTGGCGCCCAGCGGCACCGTATCGGCGAGGTGACTCAGCGGATCGACGTCGAGTCCGGCGAAGAACTCGGCGTAGGCCTCGGCAACGCGCTGAGGGGTGCGCGTGAGGCCCGGCCGGTCAGGGTCTTCGCCGATCGCGAGCAGGATCTCGAGCACCGCACGCTCGATGCGACGAGCGTCCACTCCCGCCATGGCACCACCTTCGGGTCGAGGGAAGATTACGCCGTCGCGGGCCGCGGCTTGGTGCGCGGCGTGCGAGCGGCCGCCCCGTCGTCGATCGGAGACTGTCCGGATCCGGAGTCCACGCCGCCGTCGACGGCGCCCTGGTCGATCGGAAGCTTCTCGGAGGGGAACGAGATCGGCGGCCGGTCGGAGACGGGACGATCGTTGCTCGAGAGCCACTGCGGCCGCTCGGGCAGCTTCTTCACGTTCTTGAAGAGCTCGGCGATCTGGTGGTGGTCGAGCGTCTCGTTCTCGAGGAGCTCGCCCGCGAGGACGTCGAGGATGTCACGGTTGTCGTTGAGCACCTGCCACGCCTCGTCGTGCGCCTGCTCGATCAGCGAACGCACCTCGGTGTCGACCTTCAGGGCGACCTCTTCGGAGTAATCGCGTTGGTGGCCCATGTCGCGGCCGAGGAAGACCTCGCCCTGCGACTGGCCGAGCTTGATCGCCCCGACGTTCGCGCTCATGCCGTATTCGGTGACCATCTTGCGCGCCGTCGCAGTGGCCTTCTCGATGTCGTTCGAGGCGCCGGTCGACGGATCGTGGAAGACGATCTCTTCGGCGACTCGGCCGCCCATCGCGTAGGTGAGCTGGTCGAGCAGCTCGTTGCGGCTGACCGAGTACTTGTCTTCGAGCGGCAGCACCATCGTGTAGCCGAGCGCCCGGCCGCGCGGCAGGATCGTGATCTTCGTCACGGGGTCGGTGTAGTTCATCGCCGCCGCGGCGAGCGCGTGGCCCCCCTCGTGGTAGGCCGTGATGAGCTTCTCTTTGTCCTTCATCACGCGCGAACGACGCTGCGGGCCAGCGATCACGCGGTCGACCGCCTCATCGAGGGCGCGGTTGTCGATGAGCTGGGCGTTCGAGCGCGCGGTGAGCAGCGCGGCCTCGTTCAGCACGTTCGCGAGGTCGGCACCCGTGAATCCGGGCGTCTTGCGCGCGAGCACCTCGAGGTCGACGCCCTTCGCGAGCGGCTTGCCCTTCGAGTGCACCTCGAGGATCTTCCAGCGGCCCTTGAGGTCGGGAGCGTCGACGCCGATCTGCCGGTCGAAGCGGCCCGGACGCAGGAGCGCGGGGTCGAGGATGTCTGGGCGGTTCGTCGCCGCGATGAGGATGACGTTGGTCTTCGGGTCGAAGCCGTCCATCTCGACGAGCAACTGGTTGAGCGTCTGCTCGCGCTCGTCGTGACCGCCGCCGAGCCCGGCACCGCGGTGGCGCCCGACGGCGTCGATCTCGTCGACGAAGATGATCGCCGGGGCGTTCTGCTTCGCCTGCTCGAAGAGGTCGCGAACGCGGCTCGCGCCGACGCCGACGAACATCTCGACGAAGTCGGAACCTGAGATCGAGTAGAACGGCACGCCGGCCTCACCGGCGACCGCGCGAGCGAGCAGCGTCTTGCCGGTTCCCGGAGGGCCGTAGAGCAGCACGCCCTTGGGGATGCGAGCGCCGACGGCCTGGAACTTGGCGGGCTCCTTCAGGAACTCCTTGATCTCGTGGAGCTCCTCGATCGCCTCGTCGGCGCCGGCGACGTCGTCGAACGTGACCTTCGGGCTCTCCTTCGAGACGAGCTTCGCCTTCGACTTGCCGAACTGCATGACGCGGTTGCCGCCGCCCTGCATGCCCGAGAGCATGATCCAGAAGAAGAGGCCGATGAGCACGAGCGGCAACAGGATGCCGAGCATCGAGAGGAACCAGTTCGGCTGGGGCACCTCGTCGTTGAAGCCGTCTTTCGGGTTGGCATCGTCGATCGCGGCGACGATGTCGGGCCCGCGCGGCGTGACGTAGTAGAACTGCACCTGCGTGCCGAGGTCTTCTTCGGCCTTCGCGAGCGTGAGGTCGACGCGGTTCTCGCCATCGACGATCTTCACCGCAGAAACCTTGCCGTCGTTCAGGAGCTCGAGGCCCTCTTGCGTCGAAACCTCGCGGAAACCGGAGGCCGTGATGAGGCTCGATCCGATCCACACGGCGACGATCGCGAGCAGGATGTAGATGATCGGCCCGCGCAGGATCTTCTTGATGTTCATGGTGCTCAAAGGCTACATGGGGGTTACTGCACGAGGGCTGCGTGTTCGCTGTGGGCTGCGCGACCGTAGGCCGCGGAGCCCACTGCGAACGATGGACACAGCCGCTGTGGGCTATGCCACCGCGGTCGCGGGCAGCTCGAAGCACGCGAGCAGCGATCGCGCGGATTCGACGTCGCCCGCGATCTCGACGTCGCCGTTCGCGATCGCCTCGTCGAGCGAGTCGCCGTCGAGGGCGATCGCCGCGAGCGTCTCGGGCGTCGTCGTGAGGGTGGCCGCGGCATCCGCCGACTCCCCCGGTTCGACCGCGAAGCGGCCGTCGGCGACCGCGGCGACGAACGGACGGCCGTCGAGGCGGAGCTCCACCCTGAGGTCACTCGCGGGCAGGCGCTCGGGCACCACATTGGTACGCAGGGCGAGCACCGCGGTGGCGACGCTGATGGGCAGGTCGCGGCGCAGCGAGGGCGAGCTCGCACCCCAGCGCCCGAGCGCACGGATGATGGGCTCGAGGCCCGCGCCCCACTCGGTGAGCTCGTAGACGGTCGAAGCTGCGGGCGGCGGCAACTCTCGGCGGCGCGCCACGCCGGCCGAGACGAGGTCGCCGAGTCGCTGGGCGAGCACGGCCGTGCCGATCGTGGGCATCGACACGAGGAGATCGCTGTAACGGCGCGGGCCGAGTGTGAGCTCGCGCACGACGAGCAGGCCCCACCGCTCGCCGACGAGGTCGAGGGCTTGCGCCGCCGCGCATCCGTCTTGATAGCTGCGCTTCACCATGTCGCCATCCTACCAGCGAACTTCATTATTCAAAGTTACCTCTTGCGTTTCTGAAGCGGATGCTGCTTGACTGTCGCCGAACGAAGGGGACGACATGAGCGAGGGCGACATGAGCACAGCGCACGAGCCTGCGGCAGGCTCGGCCACCGACGTCAACGGGGCGAAGCTCGCCGGCCCGCGGGAGTGGGTCGGACTGGGGGTGCTCGGCCTCGCCTCGCTCCTCGTGTCGATCGACGTCTTCGTGCTCCTCCTCGCCCTGCCGAGCCTCAGCGCCGATCTCGGGGCGACGAGCACCGAGCAGCTCTGGATCATGGACGTGTACTCGTTCCTGCTGGCCGGATTCATGATCACCATGGGTGCCGTCGGCGACCGGGTCGGCCGGCGCAAGCTGCTGCTCATCGGGGCGACGGCGTTCACCGCGCCATCCGTCATCGCAGCCTTCTCGGCGACACCGCTCCTGCTGATCCTCGCCCGCGCCGCGATGGGCATCGCGGGGGCGACCCTCGCGCCGTCGACGCTCTCGCTCATCAGCACGATGTTCCCGGTCGCGAGGCAGCGCTCGCTCGCGATCGGCGTCTGGCTCACGTGCTTCATGTCGGGCGCGGTGATCGGACCGCTCCTCGGCGGCATCGTGCTCGAGCACTTCTGGTGGGGCGCCGTGTTCCTGCTCGGCATCCCGCCGATGGTGCTCCTGCTCGTGATCGGGCCGATCCTGCTGCCCGAGTACCGGAACGACGATGCCGGGCGGCTGAACCTCGCGAGCGTCGCGCTCTCGCTCGCCGCGATCCTGCCGGTGGTCTACGGGGTCAAGGAGATCGCTCGTGCGGGGTGGCAGGCCGGGCCGATCGCCGCGATCGTCGTGGGCGCCATCGCCGGGTTCGTCTTCGTGCGGCGCGAACGGCGCCTGCCCGAGCCGCTCCTCGACCTGACGCTGTTCCACAACCGGCAGTTCAACGCGGCGCTCGTCGGCATGCACCTCATCACGGTGACCGGCGCGCTGATGCTCCTGATCGCGCAGTACCTGCAGCTCGTGCGCGAGCTCGATCCCTTCGCAGCCGGGCTCGCGATGGTGCCGGCGATCCTTGCCGGGGTCATGAGCATGCTCTTCGCGCCGGTGCTCGCGAGACGCGTGCGACCGGCCACCCTCATCGCCTCGGGGATGGCCGTCTCCATCGTGGGCCTCGGCCTCATCGCCGTCGCCACCACCGGCGCCGAGCTCGGCTGGATCATCGCCGGCTACGCCATCTGGCAGCTCGGCTGCGGCCCCATGGTCGCGCTCGGCACCGACCTCGTCGTGGGATCGGTGCCGCCGCCGCGAGCCGGCAATGCGGCGGCACTCTCGGAGACGAGCAGCGAGCTCGGCTTCGCGATCGGCATCGCGGTGATCGGATCGGTCGTCGCCGCGGTCTACCGGCTCGGCGTGGCCGACACCACCGCGTCCCTCGACCCCGCCGATGCAGACCTCGCGAACGACAGCGTCACGGGTGCCGCCGAAGTGGCCGGCTCGCTGCCGGCCGGTCCGGCCGGGGCGCTGCTCGCCGCGGCGAGCGATGCGTGGCTCGTGGGGATGTGGTTCGGGATCGCGCTCATCGCGATCGTCATGGTCGCCGTGGCCGTGCTCGCGCTCACGTTCCTTCGGGGGGCGGGCGCCTATCGGGTCGAGCCCGGGTCGGCGGCATCCGACGACGAGGCGGCGGTCGCCGGGGATCCCACGGCCAAGACCGGGGCGACCGGGGCAGTGCCCCAGGGCGCGGCGGGTCAGGGCCAGGCGGTTTCACCGAGCGGATGACGCATGGCGCGGGCGGCGAAGCCCGATCATGTACGGCATACCCAGGCCCAGCGCCACGGCCGTCCTCCCCAGGCGCCCCTGCCACGACGGCGCGGGCAACGGCGGGAGCGAGCCCTCGACATCTCCGACGTCCACGAAGTAGGCGCGGACGGTTCCGAAGCCCTCGAGCTCCGGCGAGACCTCGTGCACGGGAGCGGACAGCGAATCCTCAGCGGTGCGGTAGAGCTCCTCGGAGAGCAGGACGTACTCGGGTATCCCGACCGGGTTCTTCAGCAGGCGATGGACGAGAATGACGTCGATCCCGACGAGCTTGATGCGGTCCCGGATGGTCTGGATGGCCACGTCGCCGATGTGCGCCACGAACTTCAGCTTGAGGTCGGCCGCGCCCTTGCACCCCGCGCACGGGCACAGGTTCGCCGTGACATACTGCCGCTCGAGATGGAACGCCCGATGCATGGTGACGGCGGCCCGGAGGATCTCGAGGATCGCGGTGTCGGTCTCGACTGCGTCGGCCTGGCGGGAGAGGAAGGCTGCGTCGCCCTCGATCTCGATGAGGTCGAAGCCGGGAGCGGCATCGATCATCTTCTCGAGCATGCGCGCGGTGTTGACCTCGGCGTGCGCGAGACTCATGCGGTGGGAGCTCATGTAGTCGGTGTAGCCACTGATGTCTGCGATCAGTAGCACAGCACGCCCGGACTCCATGCCTCACCATCGCACCAACGCCCGGGCATCTCAACCGAAAGATTCTCAGGATTGCGCCGGCGGTTCTCCGAACCGGTCCTTCGGCTCGTAGCGGTCGAGCAGGTCGTCGACGGCCGCCGCCGCCTGTCGAGCGCTCGGCGTGTACCCGAGGACGACGGGAAGGAACCGGTCCGAGCCCAGTGCCTGCAGCAGGAGCTCGCTCCTGGCCACGACGGTCGCCGTTCGGCGGGTACGGCGGAGCAATGCGATCTCTCCGAAGCCCTCTCCTGGGCCGAGCGTTGCCACGACCTTTCCGTCGCCCACCACGTCGGCCTCGCCCGACTCGATGACGAAGTACCGGTCGCCGATCTCCCCCTGGGTGAACACCACGTGGCCTGCGGGCACCGTGACCGGCTCGAGGCCGCGGGCGAGCTGCTCGACGGACGGCAGCGGCAGGGTGCGGAACATGGGCACCTGCTGGAGCAGTCCGATCTCCTCATCGAGGACATCGACCGACCGGTCGAGGGCCCGCAGTCGCCACCACGACGCCACCGCGAGCACCGGGCAGACCAGCCCGATCGCGATCAGCGCGGCCTGGACCCCGACCCACTCGACCATCGTCGATGCGACGATGGCACCGATCCCGATGAACACCGCCACGAGGCTCTCGAGCACGCCGAAGACGCGTGCGAGCACCTCGTCGGGAGCCATCCTGCCGATGAGCGTGAACCCGGCGAGATCGATCAGGGCGTTGCCGACGCCGATGAACGCGAGCAGGCCCAGTGCCGCCGACTGCTGGGGGACGAGGGCGACGAGGGTCAGCGGCAGTCCCCAAAGTCCGACCCCGACGGCGTACCACGCGCCCAGTCGCCCGGAGCCGACGAGGAGCGAGGCAGCGAGCGATCCGAGCACCGCGCCCACCCCGACCGCGGTCATCAGGGCGCCGACGCCGGGCTCGCCGGTGCCCAGCAGCTCGATCGCGACCACTACGGAGAACACGGTGAGCGCGCCCCGTGTAAGGGCCTGCGCCGCGGCGAGACCGAGGATGAGCGTCAGATCGCGGTTCCGCGTGACCGCTCGAACACCGTCGACTGCTTCCCTGCCCAGGTTGGAGCGCTTCGGCGCCGGCGGGCGAGGAGGGGCTTCGTACCGGAGCCGCACGAGCAGGGCAGCCGCCCAGAACGAGGCGGCCGCTGCGACCGCGAACACGACGTCGACACCGGTGAACTGGAGCAGCACCGCCGCCAGGAGCGGACCCACGAGTGTGGCTGCCGAGTCGAGCAGTCCCCGCACCATGTTCGCGCTCGCGAGCTCGTACCCGGTGCTGCACAGCGACGGCAGGAGTGCGGAGTGCGCCGGGCGGTAGAGGGTGGCGGCGATCGTCGACAGCACGGCGAGCGCGTAGACCACCGCCGTCGGGCCGGACACCGCAACGACCACCGCGGCGGCAGCGGTCGCGCCTCCCCGCACGATCGACACGAGGATGAGCACCCGCTCCCGGCGCCCTCGGTCGGCGATGGGGGACAGCAGCGGTGCCAGGATCGCGGACGGCACCATGCGGAGCAGTCCGACCAGGCCGAGGGCGGTCGCGCCGCCGTCGCGGTAGGCGACGATTCCGAGCGCCACGGTGAAGGCCCACTCGGCGGTCCAGGCTGCGAGGAAGCTCAGCTGGGCGCGGCGGAGGTTGGGGTTGCGCGCGTTGCTCGAGAAGGCCGCCGCAGCCTCGCGGACCCTGCTGCGGCGCCGGCCATCGCCCATGGGATGACTCTAGGGCCTGCGGCCCAGCAGCTCAGGAATAGATGTGCGGCGCGAGAATCGCGACATCGCGCAGGTTGCGGTAGCGCTCGGCATAGTCGAGCCCGTAGCCGACGACGAACTGGTTCGGGATGTCGAAGCCCAGGTACTTCACGGTCACGTCGACCCTCGCGGCATCCGGCTTGCGAAGGAGGGCGCAGATCTCGACGGATGCCGTTCCGCGTGACTTGAGGTTGGCGAGCAGCCAGCTCAGGGTGAGGCCCGAGTCGATGATGTCCTCGACGATGAGCACGTGGCGACCGGTGAGGTCGGTGTCGAGGTCTTTCAGGATGCGCACGACGCCGCTCGACTCCGTGCCGGCGCCGTACGACGAGACCGCCATCCAGTCGGTGCGCACGTGCGGGCGGAGCTCGCGGGCGAGGTCGGCCATCACCATGACGGCGCCTTTCAGCACGCCGACGAGGAGGATCTCACGCCCTTCGTAGTCGGCCTCGATGCGACGGGCGAGCTCGGCGAGCTTCTCCTGGATCTGGGCTTCGGTGACGAGCACTTCGGTGAGGTCGGCTTCGATCTCGCGCGCGTACATGGTGCTCCCCTGGGTCGTCGGCGTCGGATGCCCCGAGCCTACCTTCGCGCGAGGTCAGCGCGCCGCGAACTCGATTCGGGCGGCGATGCGGTGGGCACGGATGCCGGCGGGCAGGTCGATCGGTCCCTGGCCGTGCCAGTCGGTCACGAGGCGGGCGACCTCGATGGTCTGGGCGCGCGAGAGCGAGACGCCGAACTCGCTCAGCACGACGTGCCGGATGATGCGCTGCCGGAGCGCCGCGGGGTTGGCGGTGAGCGCACCGACGGACACGGCGATGCCGGCCTCGGACGGCTCGCAGATCTCCTCGATGAACTCGTCGATCTGCTCGGAGAACGCCTCGTCGTCTTCACGCAACTGCTCGGCGGTGCGAGCAAGCGCCTCGGCGATGCCGGGGCCGAGCTCCGCCTCGAGCACGGGGAGCACTCGCTCGCGTACCCGCACTCGCGCATACCCGCGGTCGACGTTGTGCGGGTCGTCCCACGGGGTGAGCCCGGCATCCGTGCACGCCTGCCTCGTGGTCTCGCGGCGGATGCCGAGGAGCGGGCGGGCGAACCGTCCGCTGCGGGCGGGCATGCCCGCGAGGCTCGCAACGCCCGATCCGCGAGCGAGCCCCAGCAGCACCGTCTCGGCCTGGTCGTCGAGCGTGTGGCCGAGGAGTACGAGTGCGGCATCCGTCTCGGCTGCGGCCGCCTCGAGCGCCGCGTACCTCGCCGTGCGGGCGGCCGCCTCGGGGCCGCCATCGCCCGTCACCTCGACGCGGCGCACGAGCACCGGATCGAGGCCGAGCTCGCGAGCTTGCGCGGCGGCGGCAGCGGCGACCTCGGCCGAACGCCCCTGCAGCCCGTGGTCGACGATCACGGCGCCCGCCCGCAGGCCGGCTCGGGGCGCCTCGAAGGCCGTGGCGGCCGCGAGCGCGAGCGAGTCGGCTCCGCCGGAGAGCGCGACGAGCACGAGCGGAGCGGATGCGGCGGGGGCTTCGGGGGGTTCGGACGCCGAGCGTGCCGCGGCATCTGGGCGGCCCGCGGCATCCGGAAGCACCGATCTCACCGCACGTCGCACATCGGCGATCGGCGGCGTCAAGCGGGGCCGTCGCCCGGGTGGCTGCTCGTCGGAAGGCATCAAGTAACCTTATTCCGCCGATCGCACCGGGTTCCGAACCCGGCCGCCACGGGCCAAGCTTCCAACACTCAAGGAGAACAGCATGGGCGAGTACGCCGCCATCATCGAGATCCCCAAGGGGAGCCGCAACAAGTACGAGGTCGATCACGAGACCGGTCGCGTCTTCCTCGACCGCGTGCTCTACACGAGCTTCGCGTACCCGACCGACTACGGGTTCTTCGAGAACACCCTCGGCGATGACGGCGACCCGCTCGACGTGCTCGTACTCCTCGACTACCCGCTCTTCCCCGGGGTCGGCGTGTCAGTGCGCCCGGTCGGCGTGTTCCGCATGACGGACGACGGCGGCGGCGACGAGAAGATCATCTCAGTGCCCGCGGGCGACCCGCGCTGGAACCACATCCAAGACGTCGACGACATCCCCGAGTTCACCCGCAAGGAGATCGAGCACTTCTTCGAGCACTACAAAGACCTCGAGCCCGGCAAGTGGGTCAAGACCGAGGGCTGGGGCGACGTCGCCGAGGCCGAGTCGCTCATCGCGAAGGCGATCGAGAAGTTCCCCGGTCACTGAGCACCTCATGAACTGAGCGCGCGCTGGAGCTGAGGGCGAAGGCCATTTCTGGCCTTCGCCGCGACGCCAGCGCTGACGGCCGTCTCGGCCGTCAGTCCTGAGAGAGCGTTGAGGGGGCGAGCCTGACGGCTCGCCCCTTCTCGCACCTTGGGCGCCGGATGCCTCAGCCGGCCGGGCGGGCCGCCGCCGAGGGGGAACCCCAGATGAAGTACTCGCGCACCGGCACGCCCTCGCGGGGCGCCTCGAGGATGCGGCCGCCGCCGAGGTAGATCGCGACGTGGTAGTAGTCGCCGCCCGACCCCCAGAAGAGCAGGTCTCCGCGCTGGATCTGCGAGAGCGACACCGCCTTGCCGCGGCCCGCGAGGGTGTAGTACTGGTTCGTCGCCGAGTGCGTGCCGATGCCGATGCCGGCCGCCGCGTACGCGGCCTTCGTGAGGCCCGAGCAGTCCCACACGTTGGGGCCGGCTCCGCCGAGCCGATACGGCTCGCCGAGCTGCTGGCTCGCGAACCAGATGGCCGTCTCCACCGCGCCGGTGTTGGGTGCCGCCGGGGCGGGGTTCGGCGCGGGAGCGGGTGCAGCAGCCGGGGCTCCGCCGCCGCCGGTTGCGGGCGCAGGTGCCGGTGCGGGCGAGCCGCCTCCCCCGCCGCTCGCGGCCGCCTGTTGCTGCAATGCAGCCGCGGCGGCTTCGCGTGCCGCGCCCTCGACACGCTCGCGCTCGAGCTCGGCCGTGGTGTCCTTGAGCGTGGCGAGCTGCGCATAGAGCTCGGCCGAGCGCTGCTCCTGCACCGCGACAGCCGTCAGTGCGCCGTTCGCCGCCGTGCGCGCCTCGGCCGCCTTCGCCTCGGCGAGCGTGGCGAGCCGCACTCGCTCGGTCGCCGCTTGCGCCGCTTGCTCGCGCAACGCGTCGGCCGTGTTGCGATCGGCCACGGCCTGGTCGTAGACGGCTTGCGACTGCTCGCCGAGCTTCGACGCCATGCCGAGCTGCTGCAGCAGTCCCGTCGCGTCGTCGTTCGAGAACATCAGCTCAGCGGTGAGGTCGTTGCCCGCAGTCTTCGCGAGGTGTGCGGCGAGGAGTCCGGCGCGCATCTTCGAGATCTCGGCGACGGCGTCGGCCTCGTCGGCCTGCCGGCCGAGCGTGCGCTCACGTTCGGCAGCCCGGTCGCGCTGGTCGATCGTGATGCGGTAGGCCTCGTCGGCCATCTGCGACGCCTGCACCGCGGCATCCGCAGCCCGCTGCAGGCCGGCGAGCAGTTCGGTGACGCGGCCGATCTCGGCTTGCTTCGTTGCCTCGTTCTGCTTGGCCTGTTCGATGTCGCTCCACGACGGATAGTCGGGCTCGGCGAAGGCGGGGCCGCCGGCCAAGCCGACGGAGGCCGTGACGGCGCCGACCGCGACGGTGGAGAACACGGTGGCGGGCTTCACGCGCGACACGGGACGAGTGCGGTGCTCAGCCAAAGTAGATCCCCCGATCGGCCATGAACGGCTGCGGGTTGATGCGCCCTCCGC
Organism: Agromyces albus; assembly: GCF_030815405.1. Taxonomy (NCBI): domain Bacteria; kingdom Bacillati; phylum Actinomycetota; class Actinomycetes; order Micrococcales; family Microbacteriaceae; genus Agromyces; species Agromyces albus. The sequence continues at coordinate 2,905,605 of NZ_JAUSWX010000001.1, forward strand.
CGTTCCAGACTTCGAAATGCAGGTGGCATCCTGTGGAAGCGCCGGTCGTGCCGCTCGATGCGATGTTCTGCCCGGCCTCGACCCATTGTCCGTAGCCGACGAACGTGCCACCCGGACGAATGTGCGCGTACGCGGTCGAGATGCCGCCACCGTGGTCGATCTTGACGTAGTTGCCGTAGGTCCCCGAGTAGCCGGCGAAGGTGACGACTCCGCTGTTGGCCGCGTAGATCGGGGCCGAGCACCCGGTGCCGAGGTCGATCGCGTAGTGGAAGCTGCCCGAGCATCCGCCGGAGCAGATCGGCGATCGCGGGCCGAAGGTGCCCGTGAGCCCGCCGCGGGCCGGCCGCGCCCAGCCCGAGCTGGCGACGGTGCCGGGCGAGCCGTTCTTCAGGGCCTCCTGCCGGCGTCGCTCCTCCTCGGCCTTCCGGATCCGCTCACCCTCCTGGTAGGCGGCAGTCGTCTTGGCCTCGGCATCCTTCAGGAACTTCAGCTGTTGCTCGAGTTCGATCTTCTTCGCCTGAGACTCGGCGAGCGCCGCCTCGGCAGCGGCCTGCGCCTCTTGCGCGGCGACGAGCGCGGCCTCGGCGGCGATGCGGAGCTTCTCGCGCTCGGCTCGCGCCACCGCGGCCTGGTCGCTGAGCGACGTCGCGATGTTGTGCTTCTCCTGCGCGCGGTCGTAGATGCCCGACGTGCGCTCGACCATCTTGGTCATGTTGCCGAGCTTCGCGAGCAGCGCCTCGGTGACCGCGGAGTCGCCCGCATCGAGGAACAGGTTGAGGCCGACGTCGCCGCCGCCGGAGCGGTAGAGCTGGGCGGCGACCTGGCCGGCGTTCTGCTCGGCGGCCTGGGCCTCGGCGGCGGATGCGTCGGCCTGCGCCTGGATCTGATCGGCGCGCATCACGGCGTCGTCGTACTTCTGCTGCGCCACGAACAACTCGTCGGTGCGACGTTCGGCCTCGGCGCGCGTCGTCTCGACGTTGGCCTCGAGCTGCGCGATGAGCGCGATGATCTGCTGCACGGCGGCGGCGCCTGCGGCGGTGTTCGCCTTCGCGGCCTCCACCTCGGCCCAGCTCGGGTAGTCGGCGGCCATCGCGCTCTGCGGTGCAGCGGCGACCGGTCCGGCGAGCGCCGCTGCGACGATGGCGAGCACGGCGAAGAGCCGGTTCGGCGTGCGGCGACGCGGTCGAGGCTCGCGGGTCGTTCGAGCCCGGGCCGTCGATGTGCGGTGTGTGGTGCGGTGCATGGTTCCCCGTCCACGCGGGCCTCGGGCCCCGCGCTCCTCGCTCTCATGTGGGCAGTGGCAGCCCTCACGATAAGGGCCGCCTGCGCAGGATCCCGGGATTTCGGGGGCGTGTGGGCGATGCCGCACCGCGGGCACGAGGCATCCGCAGCCCTCGTTTTGACGTCTCGCGCGACGACCCGTATGCTTGGCTGTCGGCGGTCGTGCCCCAGGCAAGACCACCCGGCCCCATCGTTTAGTGGCCTAGGACACCGCCCTTTCACGGCGGCAGCACGGGTTCGAATCCCGTTGGGGTCACGTACGACATACAATTGAACAGCCCGGTGTTGAAACGAACACCAAATCGAGGCCCTGTAGCGCAGTTGGTTAGCGTGCCGCCCTGTCACGGCGGAGGTCGCGGGTTCAAGTCCCGTCAGGGTCGCTCAGGCGACAAGCCCTTTCCCTTACGAGAGAAGGGGCTTTCTCCTTAAATCGAGGCACGCCACGATGCGAATCGAGCGGATGCCCCGAGGCTCTGTAGCTCAGTTGGTAGAGCGTTCGACTGAAAATCGAAAGGTCACCGGATCGATGCCGGTCGGAGCCACAACGAAAACCCCCGGTTCAGCCGGGGGTTTTCGCGTTTCTGGAGCGGGCACTCGACCGCCGGCTCCCTAGCTCGAACGCGGCGCGAGCGCACGAGTCAGCGTCTCCACGAAGCGCGTCAGCGCGGTGGGGTCGGCGGCCGCGTGCACCGGATTGAGTTCTCCGATCGACAGCGCTCGGCAGGCCGGGTTCCGCCAGAGCTCCGCGAGCGCTTCGCCGAGTTGCTCGAGGGTCGGGCCCGTGTTCCGGCCGTTCACGTTCTCTGCGATCGGCGCGTCGATGAAGTCGAGGACGTCGACATCGAGGTGCACCGCGAAGGGTCCCTCCGGCAGCGCGCTCATGGCCTTCGCGGCGGCGGCCCCCGGAGAGCTCACGAGCTCAGCTTGCGGGACGACAGCGAGACCGAGAACGTCGACCTGCCGGCGTTCCCAGGTCGTCGACCCCTCCGGATCGACCCCCAGGTACGCGATCCGTTCGGGAGCGAGCAGCGGTCGATCGCCGAATGCGTCGACCAGTTCGTCGACCGCGCCCGGCAACGCCAGCGCATGTGCGACGCCCATCCAGTCGAAGGTTCCATCGGTCGTGCTCTCGGGAGTATTCAGGTCGAAGTGCCGGTCGAAGTACACCAGGCCGGGCTCCTCGCCGACCTCGCGCAATCCGCCGCACACGCCCAAGGCGATCGTGCAGTTGCCGCCGAGCACCAGCAGGCGGTCATCCCCCGACAGCAGCGACGGAACCGCTTGGGCGAGAGCTCGAAGCGACGCAACGACCTGCTCGAGATTCTGTGCATACCGATGTTCGCGGTCGGGCGCCCACGTCTGCATGGGGAGGTCACCGGCGTCGTGCACCTCGTGACCAACCGCGGAGAGCGCCGCGAGGAGACCCGCCTCTCGCAGCGCTCGCGGGGCCTGCTCCTGCCCCGCTGAGTAACTTCCGGCGCTGCTGGGCACCCCGATGACGTTCAACACAGGCATCGGCGCGACCATGGACCCGCGTACATCCTGCTACTCGGTCGCGGCGGGAACGACCGCCTCGCGGACTTCTGCAAGGGCGCTTCTGACGGCCCCGATCGTCTGGTCAACGGCCGTGGCATCCGTGCCCCGATTGCTCACCGAGAAGCGCACGATGGCGCGATCGTGCCACCGTGACGGCGAGGCCCAGACCACGCCGTCCCCGCGAAGGCGGTCCGCGAGGGCCAGGGTGAGCGCGTCGTCTTCGGTGGCGACGCAGACCTGGGTGAACACGACGTCGTTCAGCACCTCGAGTCCCGGCGTCGCCGCGAAGCCGTCGGCGAGTCCCCTCGCCGACGCGACGAGCCCGTCGACGAGATCGGCGACGCCGCGCCGGCCCAACGTGCGGAGCGTCGCCCACACGGGGATGCCCCGCGCGCGTCTCGAGAGCTCGGGCGTGTGATCGTAGGGTTCCGCCACAGCACCGACCTCGGGCAGGTACGCCGCGTGGATGGCGAGCGCGGCGGCCATCGCCGCTTCATCGGCGACGATCGCGACCCCGCTGTCGTAGGGCACGTTGAGGGTCTTGTGCGCGTCGGTCGCCCATGAGTCGGCGGCCTCGTAGCCGGCGACCAGGTGCCGCAGCGACGGGCTCGCACCCGCCCAGAGACCGAAGGCGCCGTCGATGTGCACCCACGCGCCCGCTGCATGCGCGACGGCGATCGCTGCGGCGAAGTCGTCGAACGCACCCGAGTGCACGTCGCCTGCCTGCAGGGCCACGATCGCGGGACCGTCGTCTTCGCCCAGCGCGGCGGCGAGCCCGTCGACGTCGATGCGGCCCTGGGCATCCGCGCCGACGGTGCGCGGCAGTCCGAAGCCTGCCATCCGGCCGGCGACGACCATGGAACTGTGCACGGCGTCACCGGCGAGGAACCGGACGCGCGGGGCGCCCTGCAGTCCGTCCCGTTCGACATCCCACCCGGCCGCTCGCAGCACGCTCCCGCGCGCCGCCAGCAGGCAGGAGAAGTTGGCCATCGTGGCTCCGGTGACGAATCCCACGCCGGATCCCTCGGGAAGGCCGAGCAGGTCCAGCAACCATGCGGCCGCGAGCTCCTCCACGGCGGCGGCGCCGGGCGTGGGGGTGCGCGACCCCGTGTTCTGATCCCACGCCGAGACGAGCCAGTCTGCTGCCAACGCGGCGGGATACGTGCCGCCGATCACGAATCCGTAGAACCGGGGCGAGGCCATCGCGATGAGGCCGGGTTCGATGGCCGTGGCGAGGTGATCGACGACGGCCGCGGCATCCTGCCCCTCGTCGGCGAGTTCGCGGCCGAGTGCGTCCTTGACCTCCTCCACATCGGCGGGAGGATCGATCGGACGCTCGGCGATCGAAGCCAGCCAGTCGTGCGTGTGCCGTTCGGCCACGCTCAGCACGTCGGAATACTCGTCATCGGGCATGGAGTGCTCCCCTCGGACTACAGGCCCATCTTGCTCCTGGGTCGAGCGTGCGGCAATCGGTCGGTACTGATCCGCAGCGTCACGCTGCCGAGACGGGACGCGGCAGTTCGCGCAATTTCGCGATCGTCTCCAAGAGCTCGTCTGTGGTGGAACCCAATGCCCCGAGCAGGGTGGCCGCCGAGGAGCTGAACCCGTCGGTGTCCATCGGCAGACGCGCAACGTTCGGAATGAGCCCCTTCTCGTTGGTCACCCAGTGACCGGCTGCAGCGTGCCATCCATGGGCTGCGAGCATCGTGGCCGCGGCAGCGCACAGGGCCACATATGCGACGTCGGTCGCTTTGGCCCCCTTGATCGCGGCATCGAGCAGGAAATCCACCTGCCACAAGTTCGAGAGCAATGCGGTTCGCAGAGGTTCGGGGTAGGGCGTGACGCTCCGAGCCAGGTCCTCCAGAAGCCGGTCGGGGTCGCAGAACGGCACGCACATCGCGACTTCGCCCGCATACGCGATATCGAGAAACCCCAACGGGTGGCCGGGCTGGTGGTGAAAGGCGAACTCGCCGCGCTCAGCTCGTGCGCACTGCTCAGCAACCCGTGCCACATCTCGAAGGATCAGGTCGACCGCGACCCCGTCTACGACGAGCCATGCTCCGCTGTCCACCCACGGACCCCAGCCCCCACGGGGCTCAATCGACGCATCCGCACCTGCCCATCGACGGGCGACGTCCTCGAGCGCGGGGAGATCGACGGTCATCTCGACATACAGGCCCAGATCGACATCGGAATCCGGCCGATGTGTCCCGCGGGCTCGACTCCCCCCGAGCGCGATCGCTCGAACACCACGCACCGCGCAGAGCTCGGTGGCCAGCTGGCGAAGGCGATCATCGTCGAGCACGACAGCGACCCTACCGCGCCCAGGGAATACGGGTACCTTGGTTATTTAAACAATTCATGACGGGCGTCATGAAAAGCTTGACATTCGGATGACCCTCCTCGACGATGGCACTGTCAATACAGCGCGGTGCCGACCGGACCTCTGGCAGAGGTGCCCGACCAGCTCTCTCTTCGCATCGCCTCGCCGACAACCTGCCCACAGTGTCCAGAAAGGCTTGTCAATGAAGAAGAGTCCTGCCGCCATCACCATGGCGGCCGCCGCGATCCTCGCCCTCTCCGCCTGCACGGATTCCGGCAGCCCGAGCGCCGCTCCCACCGAGGCGGAAGGCGCAGACGAACACACGAGCGTTCGCGTCGCCGCGCTCCCCATCGCCGAGACCGGCGCACTCTGGGGCGCGATCGACGCCGGGATCTTCGAGGAGCACGGCCTCGATGTCGAGATCGTCCCGGCACAGGGTGGCGCACAAGCCATTCCCGCGCTGCTCAGCGGCGACATCCAGTTCGCCATCGGACAGCCCTTCGGCCCCTTCCGGGCCGACATCCAAGACCTGGGTGTGGCCGTCATCGGCAACTACGCGAGCTCGCTTGCCGAGGGCGACGACGTCAACGCGGTGGTCTCGCTTGCCGACTCCGGCATCACGCGCCCGAGCGACCTCGCCGGCAAGCGCGTCTCGGTCAACAGCCTCGGTGCCGCCGGTGACGTGACGATCATGAAGGCCGTGGAGGACGACGGCGGAGATCCCTCGACGATCGAGTTCATCGAGGTCGCGTTCCCCGACGCACAGGCCCAGCTCGATGCCGGGAACATCGACGCCGCCTGGGTGCCCGATCCGTTCATGTCGCAGATCGTCGGCGCTGGCGGGAACCTCGTCGTGCACCCCTACCAGGCGACGATCCCCGGCTTGCCGTTGCTCGTGAACATCACCACCCAGCAGCTCGTCGACTCGGATCCCGACCTCGTGGCCGACTACGCCGCGGCCATGACGGAGGCGCTCGACTGGGCGGCCGCCAACGAGGACGCAGTCCGCGCTGCGATCGTCGAGAACATGGGGATCCCTGAAGAGGCCGCCGCCGGAATCACCCTGCCCGAGTTCACGGCCGAGGTGGACGTCGATGCTCTCGAGCAGCTGGCCGGGCTCGCCGTGGAGTTCGGTGTTCTCGACGCAGAGCCCGACCTCGACCGGCTCATCCAGCAGCAGTAAGGCATCATGGCTCCCTCCTCGACCCGTGCCGTTCGCACGACGCGCAAGGTCGCGCTCGGAGCGGCCGGCATCGTCGGATTCCTCCTCGTCTGGCAGCTCATCCCGGCGCTCGGCATCATCAGCCCGAAGTACCTGCCCTACGCGACCGACACCCTTGCCCGCCTGGGTGAGGAGTTCCGCGACCTCGAGTTCTGGCGCAACGTCGGACGCACGATGCTCGCGTGGTTCCTCGGCCTGATGATCGCGGGCATCGCGGCGACCGTGCTGGGCACGATCATCGGGCTCGTGCCCTTCCTCCGTCGCACCACTCACACGACGGTGGAGTTCCTGCGTCCGATCCCGTCGGTCGCGCTGATCCCGCTCGCCATCCTCGTCTTCGGAATCCAGCTTCAGGCGGCCCTCGTGATCATCGTCTTCGCGGCCTTCTGGCAGATGTTCGTGCAGGTGCTCTACGGCGTCGCCGACGTCGATGCGGTCGCCCGCGACACCGCCCGCAGCTTCGCACTGACGCGTTCCGAGCGCGTACGGTACCTCATCCTGCCCACGGCACTGCCGTATCTCATGACGGGGCTGCGCCTCGCGGCATCCGTCGCCCTGATCCTCGCCGTCACCGCGGAGATGGTCATCGGCAATCCCGGGCTCGGGAGGACGATCGTGTTCTCCCAATCGGCAGCGGACTGGGTCGGGGTGTACGCCCTCGTGATCGTCACCGGCCTGCTCGGCCTCGCCGTCAACCTCGGCTTCCGCCTCATCGAGCGGAGATCCCTGTCGTGGCACCAGTCCGTGCGAGGGGAGATCGTGCTGTGACCCTCTACACGAGCACCATCAGGTTGCCACGCCGCCGATCCGAAGCGTGGAGGCGCCTGGGCGACAGCACCCTCTCCGCGATCGGGTTCCCCTTCCTGCTGCTCGTGATCTGGGGCGCCTGGTCGACCGCGGCCCCGGCGACGTTCTTCCCGAGCCCCGTGATCATCGCCCAGGCTTTCGTCGACACCTGGGTCGGTCCGGCGTTCGTGACCGACGTGCTCCCCAGCCTGGGGCGTCTCGCCTTGGGGATCATCCTGTCGATCGTCATCGGCATCGCGGCAGGCACGCTCATCGGACTCGTGCGCTGGCTGCGCGAACTCCTCGAGCCGCTCCTGGAGTTCTTCCGGGCGATCCCGCCGCCGGTGCTGATCCCCGTGGCCATGCTCCTGCTCGGCATCACCGACACGATGAAGGTCGTGGTGATCGTCGCCGGGGCGGTGTGGCCCGTGCTGCTCAACACGATCGAGGGGGTTCGCTCCACCGACAGTGTCATGACCGAGACCGCCCGCTCGTTCGCAATCACCCGAGCGGAGCGGCTGCGCTACCTGGTGCTGCCGGCCGCGAGCCCCCGGATCATGGCGGGTGTGCGCCAGACCCTCTCGGTCGCGCTGATACTGATGGTGATCTCGGAGATGTTCGCCTCATCGTCAGGGCTCGGCTACCGGATCACCTATTTCCAGCGCAACTACCTCATCGCCGAGATGTGGAGCGGCATCGTGCTGCTCGGACTCATCGGCGTGTTGCTCGCCGCGGCCTTCAGCATCGTCGAGAAGCGCGTGCTGCGCTGGTACTACGGAATCAAGGAGGTCGAACGTGCGTGAAACGCTGCTCCAGGTGGAGCACCTGAAGAAGGTCTACGAGTCCTCTACGGGCAACGTCGAGGCCATCGGAGACATCAGCTTCTCGATGAGCGCCGGAGAGCTCGTCTGCATCGTCGGCCCATCGGGGTGCGGCAAGACGACCCTGCTCAAGTGCATCGCCGGGCTGCTGCGCTCGACCGAGGGCACCGTCATGCTCGACGGCAAGCTCGTGAACGCGCCGCCGCCCAACATGGCGCTCGTGTTCCAGGAGTACGGTCGAAGCCTCTACCCGTGGCTCACCGTGCGCGGGAACGTCGAGTTGCCGCTCAAGCACAAGAAGCTCTCCCGCGTCGAACGAGACCGGCTCATCGACGACGCCCTCGAGGCGGTCGGACTCGACCAGGCCGCCAAGAGTTATCCGTGGCAGCTCTCGGGCGGCATGCAGCAACGCGTGGCGATCGCCCGGGCGGTGGCGTACCAGCCGGAGGTGCTCATCATGGACGAACCATTCGCGGCGGTCGATGCGCAGACCCGCGCCGACCTCGAAGACCTCGTGCGACGCCTTCACGTCGAGCGCGGGATGTCGATCCTCTTCGTCACTCACGACATCGACGAGTCGGTGTATCTTGGCGAGCGCGTCATCGTGCTCTCGAAGTCGCCGACCTGGGTGCAGGAAGACCTCACGATCGACCTCGCCCCCGAGCGCGACCAGATCACCACGCGGGCGCTGCCCCGCTTCACCGAGTTGCGCACGCACGTGTACCAGCAGGTGCAGCGCGCCAAGCGCGGGCAGGCCGTGCGACCGGCCGCGTGACCGAGAGCGACCAGTCTGCCGGGAGGAGGAGCATGCGAAGCCGCCAGCCGAAGCAGTTGCTCCTCGCCTTCTTCGGCGAGCACGTCCTGGACCAGGGTGAACTGCCTCTCCGCGCGAGCGTGCTGATCGAGGTGCTCGAGGGCGCGGGGGTGGCGGCACCGGCGACGAGGGCGACACTCGACCGGATGGTGCGGCGCGGACTCATCTCCCGCGAGCGCCGCGGCCGCGAGATCCTCTTCACCCTCACCAGCGAGGGCAGCGCGGTGCTGCGCGAAGCCACGGAGCGCGTTCGCGGCCCGCATCCGTTCGAGCCGCACGGCAGCGGGTGGACCCTCGTGACATTCACCGTGCCGGAGAACCAGCGAACCCTGCGCCACCGGCTGCGGTCCGCACTCACCTGGGAGGGGTTCGCGCCGCTCCGTGACGGACTCTGGCTCGCACCCGGCGAGGTGGACCTGAAGTCAGCGCTCGAGCCACTCCAAGCCGATCTCCCGCCGGCCGCCATCACCGCGTTCCACGCTCAAGAGCTGCCGGGGTACGCGATGGCCGACAACGTCCGCGCGGCGTGGGACATCGACCGGATCCGCGACGAGCACCTCTCGTTCATCGAGACGTGGAGCGATCCTGCCACCTCGGCGGAGGCCGGCACCGCACTTTCGGCGCAGACGATGCTCGTCGCCGATTGGCTGGAGCTCCTGCGGGCCGACCCGCGCCTTCCACGCGCCTTCATGAACGACGACTGGCCGGCCGACCAGTCGTTCGAGGTCTACTGGGCCGGTCGGCACGCCCTCGAGGAGCCCGCCGCCGCACAGTTCGCGGAGCTCGCGGGCGTCAGCCCCCGAAGCGCGACCGCAGATCGGCCTTCCGCACCTTCCCCGATGCCGTCCGCGGCAGCTCGTCGACGATGACGACGTTCTTGGGCAGCTTGTAGCGGGCGATCTTCCCGTCGAGGTACGCCTGAATGGTTTCGGTGGTCACAGATGCCCCGGGCCGCACAGTGAGCACAGCCCAAGGGCACTCCCCCCACTGCTCGTCGGGAACACCGATGACGGCCACCCCCGTGACGCCGTCGATGTCGTTGATGAGGTTCTCGATCTCGGCGGGGTAGATGTTCTCGCCGCCCGAGATGATCATGTCCTTCAGGCGGTCGGAGATGTACAGGTAGCCGTCGGCATCGAGGTAGCCCATATCGCCCGAGCGGAACCAGCCGTCGGGTGAGAACGCGGCTGCGTTCGCCTCGGGGAGGTTCAGGTAGCCCGGGAAGGCGTTCGGGCCGGCGATCTCGATCTCACCCACGGTGCCGCGCGGCACCATCGCTCCGTGCTCGTCGGCGATGCGGATGTCGGTGAAGAAGTGCGGCAGGCCCACACTTCCCTGCTTGGTGCGCGTCATCGACGGGGGCAGCGACGTCGCACCCGGGGAGGTCTCGGTCATGCCGTAGCCCTGCGAGAACGACAGCCCGCGCTCTTCGTAGGCGTTGAGGATGCGCGTAGGCACCGGGGACCCGCCGCACGTGAGCTTCCCCAGCGTGCTCAGGTCGGTGCTCTTCCAGTTCGGGTGGTCGGCGAGCAACTGGTACGTGGTCGGAACTCCGCTCAGCATGGTCACGCCGTGCCGCTCGATGAGCTCGAGGGCGCGTCCGGGCTCGAAGCCCTTCTCGAGCACGATCGTGGCGCCCTTGAGGATGATGGGCAGGGCGCCCATGCCGAGCGACGCGGCATGGAAGAGCGGTGAGATCATGAGGGCGACGTCGGTCGAGACGATGTCGTAGTCGACGAGGCTGTTGATCGCCACCCACGTGAGGTTCTCGTGCGTCAGCACGGCGCCCTTCGCCTTGCCGGTGGTGCCCGACGTGTAGAGGATCGCGGCGGGGTCGTCGAGGAAGACCTCGGCGTCGGTGTGCCCTGCTCGGGTAAGCCGGAGCAGCTGGGAGAGCCCGGGCTCGTCGGCGTCGCCTTCGCCGGTCGCGATCACGTGCGAGACCTTCGCGCCGGCAACGGCGGATGCGACGCGCCCCGAGAACTCCGGATCGTGGATGAGCACGCGAGCGCCGGAGTCGGTCAGCACATGGAGGATCTCGGGCGCCGCCAGGCGCGTGTTGATCGGCACGAAGACGGCGCCGAGTTGCGCCGCTCCGAAGAGCACCTCGAGGAACTCCGGGCTGTTCTCGCCCAGGTACGCGACACGGTCGCCTTTACGGATGCCTCGCTGCCACAGGAGCGCCGACACCCCGTCGACGCCATCCGCCAGCTGGCGATAGGTCACGTCGGAGCCGTCGAAGACGAGGGCGGTCTTGTCGGGCGATTTGAGGCGCCGCTTGGCCATCCAGGCGCCGAGTCCGTGATTGTGCATCGTCGTCTCTTCGTTGAGCGTTCGGGTTGCGGGGTCGTGCGGGGTCGTGCGGGGTCGTGCGTGCCGGCGCGGCTCAGGCGTAGAAGCGGTACAGCCCGCGCGCGACGACGGCGGGCTTCGTGCCGCCCTCGATCTCGATCGTCTGGTCGACCGCGAGCTGGAAGCCGCCCGCGACCTCGGTCACCTCGGCGATGACGGCGGTCATGCGCACGCGCGAGCCGACCTTGACCGGCGAGATGAAGCGAACCTTGTCGAGGCCGTAGTTGACCTTCGTGCCGACGCCGTCGACGTCGAGCAGGTCGGTCCAGAACTTCACGGCGAGCGACAGGGTGAGGAACCCGTGCGCGATCGGCGCGCCGAACGGGCCGTCCTTCGCGCGCTCGGGGTCGACGTGGATCCACTGGTGATCACCGGTCGCGTCGGCGAACGTGTTGACGCTCTCCTGCGTGATCTCGAGCCAGTCGGTGAAGCCGAGGTCGGTGCCCGCAAGACCCGGGATGTCGGCGTAGGCGGCGGTGGTGGTGGTCATGTTGCTCCTCGTGTGGATGGACGATACAGGGGAATCACGATGGTCCTAGCTCGCGAGCCGCAGTAGGCCCGCGGCATTGTGCTTCATGATGCCGGGCATGACCTCGGGCTTGAGAGCCGTCTGCTCGGCATCCCGGATCCAGCGGTCGGGCAGCAGGAGCGGAAAGTCCGATCCGAAGAGCACGCGGCTCTTGAGGACCGAATTGGCGTAGCGCACGAGCTCGGCGGGGAAGTACTTCGGGCTCCAGCCCGACAGGTCGATCCACGTGTTGTGCTTGTGCGTCGCGACCGCCAGCGCCTCGTCCTGCCAGGGGACGGAGGGGTGGGCCATGATGATCTGCAGCTCGGGGAAGTCGGCGGCGACCGGGTCGAGGAGGATCGGATTCGAGAGGCCGAGCCGGAAGCCGTATCCCCCTGGCATGCCGGCGCCGATGCCGGTCTGGCCCGTGTGGAAGAGCGCCGGCACGCCGAGCCGCTCGATCGCGGCGTAGAGCGGGTAGTGAGTCTCGTCGCTCGGGTCGAAGCCCTGCACGGTGGGGTGGAACTTGAAGCCGCGAACCCCGCTGTCTTCGACGAGACGCCGGGCATCATCGACCGCCGCGGCTCCCCGGAGCGGATCGACCGACCCGAATGGGATCAGCACGTCGTTGTTGCGCGCGGCGCCCTCGGCGATCTCCACGGAGGAGATCGGCGGATGCCCCAGGCGCGTGCCGGCGTCGACGGTGAAGACCACGGCAGCCATGCGGCGCTCGCGATAGTACGCGGCGACGCCGTCGAGGTCGGGCCGGGGACCGTCGGTGCTGAAGTACCCGCTCGCCGCCTCGACGAGTTCGGGCGGCAGCGACGAGTGCCCGTGATCGTCGACCTCGATGTGCACGTGCAGATCGATGGCGTGGAGCGAATCGACGTCGATGGCGGGCTCGTAGCGGGTCATGGGGCGGATGCCTCGGCTCAGGCGCTCGCGGCGGGTCGCTGCAGCTCGTCGGGGAGCGCCGGGAAGGTCTCGCCCACCGACTGGAGGTCTGCGCCGAACTCCGTGTCGAAGTCGGCTGCGAGTGCGTCGTAGGTCCAGCCGCCCTCGCGGTACGCCGTGACGACGGGCTCGGGGTGCGACCAGAGCTGCAGGCGGTCGCCGCCGACGCCGAGCGCCTGCCCGGTGACGCCGGCCGCGGCATCCGACGCCAGGTAGGCGATGAGCCCCGCGACGTCGTCGGACGTGCCGAACCCGAGGTCGTGCCGGAAGAAGGCCGGCATCGGCTCGCCCTTCGCGTCGGCCTCGACCGCCGCGGCGAAGTACGGGACGGTGGCCGTCATCGCCGTGGCCGCGACGGGGATCACCGCGTTCGCCGTGATGCCCGCGCGCTTCAGTTCGAGCGCCCACGTGCGCACCATGCCGACGATCCCCGCCTTGGCGGCGGCGTAGTTCGTCTGGCCGAAGTTGCCGCGCTGGCCGGTGGGCGACCCGATGCAGATGATGCGGCCGCCCTCGCCCTGTTCGCGGAGGCGGACCGCCGCCTCGCGTACGCACGTGAACGTGCCGCGCAGGTGCACGCCGATCACGGTGTCGAAGTCGTCGTCGCTCATCTTCCACAGCACGGTGTCGCGAAGCACGCCGGCGTTCGTGACGAGGATGTCGAGGCGCCCGAAGTGCTCGACGGCGGCGTCGACGAGGGCCTTGGCGGTCTCGGAGGATCCGACCGCGGCGACGACGGCGACCGCTTTGCCCCCTTCGGCCTCGATCGATGCGACGGCCGAGGCCGCCGTCTGCTCATCGACGTCGTTCACGACGACGGATGCGCCCTGACGGGCGAGCTCGGCGGCGTACGCGAGGCCGAGCCCGCGACCCGACCCGGTGACGATGGCGACTTTGCCGTTCAGCGACATACGGGAACTCCTTCGTGTCGCTCTCCATTACAGCCAAGATCATTGAAAATGTCAATGATTGTGATCATCACGCTCTGATAGCATCATCCTCATGCCACCCTCGGCGTCCGACTCCGCAGTTCCTGATCCGCGCTTGGCGGACTCGGCGCTCGCCGACGATCCCATCTTCCTGCTGGCCCGTGCGAGCGCACTGGCGATCGCGGCCGGAAACGCGAGCCTCGCCGAGCACGGCCTGAAGGCGCGGTCGTATGCGGTGCTGGCGCTCGCCGCGAGCGACGCCGGCCCCACGCAGCGCGAACTGGCCGAGTTCCTCCGGCTCGACCCGAGCCAGGTCGTCGCCCTGGTCGACGGCCTCCAGGCGCGCGGCCTGGTGCGGCGCGAGCCCGATCCTTCCGATCGGCGCGCCAACGTCGTCGTCATCACCGACGACGGACGCGACCTGTTCGCCCGGGCGCGGATCTCCGCGTATGCGGTCGAGCAGCAGCTCCACAGTGCGCTCGGCGACGAGAGCCGGGAACGCGTCATGGAGCTGCTGCGGGCGCTGGCCTTTCCCGAGTGAAGTGCGGGCTCAGGCGCGCTCGAACACCGCCGCGAGGGCCTGCCCGCCGCCGATGCACATCGTCTCGAGCGCGAGCGAGCCGTCGAGCGCCGGCAGCTCGTGCGCGAGCGTCGCAAGCATCCGGATCCCGGTGGCCCCGATCGGATGGCCAATCGAGATGCCGCTGCCACGCGGGTTGAGCCGCGGGTCCTCGGCGTCGACGCCCCAGTCGGCGAGGCACGCGAGCACCTGCACGGCGAAGGCCTCGTTGAACTCGACCACGTCGAGGTCGGCGAAGCGGATGCCGGCGCGCTCGAGCGCGAGGTTCGCCGCGGGAACCGGCGCGATGCCGAAGCGTGTGGGGTCGACGCCGGCGACCGCCCATGAACGCAGCCGGAGCATCGGCGCGAGTCCGAGTGCCGCCGCCGAAGCGGGCGTGGTGACGATGCACGCCGCGGCCGCGTCGTTCTGCCCGCTCGAGTTGCCGGCGGTGACGGTGGCCGCGGCATCCGATCGCCGGAGCACCGGACGGAGCCCGGCGAGCGCTTCGATCGAGGTGTCGGCGCGCGGGTGCTCGTCGCGGTCGACGACGGTGCTGCCGCGGCGGCCGGGAACCTCGACCGGCACGAGCTCGGCGTCGAATGCCGCCGACTCCTGCGCCGCGACCGCGCGCTGGTGGGAACGAAGTGCAAGCTCGTCCTGCGCCTCACGGGTGATGCGGTACTCGGCACGCAGCGTCTCAGCGGTTCCGACGTTGCCCTCGGGAGTCGGGTGGTCGCGGCCGCCGACCGTTTCGCGGCCGCGGGCGAGGGCATCGCGCAGGAGCAGGCCGCCCGACGGCACCCCCTCGACGCCCCTGCTCGGTGTAGAGCGGGGCGTTCGACATCGACTCGACGCCCAGCGCGACGACGACGTCGCTCACCCCGGTCTGCACCTCCATCGCTGCGTTCAGCACGGCCTGGAGTCCCGAGCCGCAGCGTCGATCCAACTGGTAACCGGTCGTCGTCACCGGGAACCCGGCATCGAGCGCGGCGACCCGTCCGATCGCAGGCGCCTCCATGGTCGGATAGCCCTGTGCGCCGATGACCCCGTCGACGCGCGCAGGGTCGACGCCGCTCCGTTCGACGAGCGCGCGCAGCACCGTCGTCGCGAGTTCCAGCGCCGACAGCGGGGCGAGTACGCCGCCCATCCGCCCCACCGGGGTGCGCAGCGGGAAGCAGATCACGACCTCGCGAAGCTCGGTCATGCGCCGGCCGCCTCGAGCGCGGGGTCGACCGCGAGCGGGGCGCCCGTGGCATCCGTCACCTCGGCGACCGTGACCCCGGGGGCGAGTTCCCGCAGCACCAGCCCTGCACCGGTCACGTCGATGACCGCGAGGTCGGTGATGATCCGGTCGATGCACGCGCGACCCGTGAGCGGCAGGGTGCACTGCTCGACGAGCTTGGCCGAGCCGTCTTTCGCGACGTGCTCCATGACCACGATCACCCGTGCGGCGCCGTTCACGAGATCCATGGCGCCGCCCATGCCCTTCACCATCTTGCCGGGCACGGCCCAGTTGGCGATGTCGCCGCCGGCGGAGACCTGCATGGCCCCCAGCACGGCCGTGGCGACGCGACCGCCGCGGATCATGCCGAAGCTCGCGGCCGAGTCGAAATAGCTCGCCCCGGGCAGCACGGTGACGGTCTCCTTGCCGGCGTTGATGAGCTTCGGATCCTCCTCGCCCTCCCATGGGTAGGGTCCGACGCCGAGGATGCCGTTCTCGGAGTGCAGCACCACGTGCACGCCGTCGGGCAGGTGATTCGGGATGAGCGTGGGCAGGCCGATGCCGAGGTTCACGTACGTGCCGTCCTCGAGCTCGGCCGCAGCCCGGGCGGCCATCTCGTCGCGCGTGCGGGGCATCAGTCGTCCTCTCCGGATGCCGCGGGCCGGGGCCGCACGGTGACCTTCTCGATCGGCAGCTCGGTCGCCTGCTCCGGGGTGAGCTCGATCACGCGGTCGACGTAGATGCCGGGCAGGTGGATGTCGTCGGGATCGAGCACGCCGGGCTCGACGAGCTCGTCGACCTCGGCGATCGTCAGACGGCCGGCCATGCCGGCGAGCGGGTTGAAGTTGCGGGCCGACTTCTCGAAGCGGAGGTTGCCGTGCCGGTCGCCGACGGCGGCGCGCACGAGGCCGTAGTCGGTGTGGATCGCCTGCTCGAGCACGTACTCGCGCGTGCGGCCGAACGCGGCGAACGGGCGGAGCTCCTTTGGCACGGATGCCTCGGCCACCGTGCCGTCGGGCGCATACTGGATCGGCATGCCGCCGTCGGAGACCGCGGTGCCGGCGCCGGTCGCCGTATAGAACGCGGGGATGCCGACGCCACCCGCGCGCAGCCGCTCGGCGAGCGTGCCCTGCGGCGTGAGCTCGACCTCGACCTCGCCGCTCAGGTACTGCCGCGCGAACTCCTTGTTCTCGCCGATGTAGCTCGCGATCACCCGGCGGATGCGACCGGCCGCGAGCAACTCGCCGAGCCCCCATCCGTCGACGCCGCAGTTGTTCGACACGACCTCGAGGCCGCTCGTGCCGCGCGCGAGCAGCGCCCGGATCAGCACGATCGGCACGCCCGACAGGCCGAAGCCGCCGACCGCGAGCGAGGCGCCGTCGGGGATGTCGGCGACCGCCTCGGCCGCGCTCGCGAAGGTCTTATCCACCGTGCTCCTCCTGGTCGTGATCGGTGTCGCTGCCGTTCGCGTCGAGTCCGGCGAACACCTCGCGTGCAATGCCGAGGGCCGCGTTGGCGGCCGGCAGGCCCGCGTAGAGCGCGGTGTGCAGCATCACTTCTGTGATCTCGACCGACGTGAGCCCGTTGCGCAGCGCCGCACGCACGTGCATCCGGATCTCGGCCTCGTGACCGCCGGTGACGAGCGACGCGAGCGTGGCGATCGACCGCTCCCGGCGGCTGAGCTGCTCGCGTGACCAGATCTCGCCCCACGCGTAGCGGGTGATGAAGTCCTGGAAGGCGGCCGTCTCGGGGGTGATGGCGGCGTTTGCGGCATCGACGTGCGCGTCGCCGAGCACGGCGCGGCGCACGGCCATGCCGGTGGCGCGGGCCTCAGCCCGCCCGGCTCCGCCTGTGTCGGCGACCCGGAGGCCGGCTCCACCGCCGCCGCGGATGAGGTCGACGAGCGCCGCAGCCGACTCGACCGGCTGCTCGAGCGGGGCGAGGTGGGCTGCACCGGCGATCTCGGCGAACCGGGCGTCGGGCAGCGCCTCGGCGAAGGCGCGCATCGATGCGGACGTCGTGACGAGGTCGTGCTCGCCTGCCGCGATCAGGGCGGGCAGGCGGATGCCGCTGAGCGACGCCGTGCGGTCGAACCCGCCGAGCGCCTCGGCGCAGAGCGCGTACGACTCGTCGTCGACGTCGACGAGTGCCGCGAGTCCGCGGGCACCCGGCCCGTCGGGGAACGCCTCGAGATGGCCGGGCGCGTACCAGCGAGCGGCACTGCCGGTCACGAGTGAGGCGGTTCCCGAAGCGCGCACCTGCGCGGCGCGCTCGCCCCACGCCACCGCATCGCCGATGCGGGATCCGCTGCAGAAGGCGGCGAGGCCGAGCACCCGATCGGGATGCCCTGCGGCCAGTTCGAGGGCGATCGTGCCGCCGAGGGAGAGCCCGGCGACGTGGAAGCGTCCGCCGCCGGTCTCGTCGACGAGCCGGAGCGTCGCCTCGGCGAGCTCGGCGATCGTGAACGGTTCGCGCGTGGCGGGGCTGGCGCCGTGGCCGGGGAGATCGACGCGCAGAATGCGCAGTTCGGGCAGCGCCGTCGAGACGTGGGCGACGACACCGCCCCACACCGCCGTCGTCGTGCCGAGCGAGGGCAGCAGCACGAGCAGTCCGCTCGTGGTGGCGTCGGGAGACGCGCGCGTGACCGAGCCGATCAGGCGTGGGATCGTCATGACGCGTCCTTCGGGGTCAGCGATCGGAAGCGCTCCGCGGCAGCGCCGACGATGCGGGCCGATGCCGCGAGCGTCGCCGCGGGGTCTTTCTCGAGGTGCGCGCTGAGCGCAACGTTCCGGGCGACGGCGTCACGGTCGATCGTGAGGCCCTCGGCGAGGCCGGCCGCAGCAGAGGCACTCTCGAGGGCGAGCCGCACGAGCCCGCGCAGGGCCTGCCACTCGGCGTGCCACTCGCCGGCCGGGCGGGCATCCTGCGAGACGGATGCCACGTGCACGGTCGCGATGAGACCGGGCGCGCGCAGCCCGTTCGCCGTGAGGAGCACCGCTTCGACGGGATTTCGCTTGTGCGGCATCGCCGAGGAGCCGCCCGTGGAGGCGAGCGCGACCTCGCCGATCTCGGTGCGCGCGAGGAAGGCGATCTCGCGGCCGATCCGGCCGAGTGCCGTGGCGACGAGCGCGGCCGTGCCCGCGATGCGCAGGATCGGCGAGCGTTCGGTGTGCCACGCGCGACCGGGGTCGGCGAGGCCGAGCTCCGCGGCGAGCGCGGCGCGCAGCGCGGTGGCGGCATCGGTCCGCCGCGCGATGCGATCGAACGCCTCGCCCGTGCCCACCGCTCCGCCGAGCTGCACGGGGAAGACCGTGCCGTCGACGGCCTCGATGGCCGAGCTCACGCCGTCGAGCCAGCCGGCGACGCTGACGCCGATCGTGCTCGGCTCCGCGTGCTGCCCGAGCGTGCGGGCGATCGATCCGGTGTCGCGCTCCTGCGCGGCGAGCGCGACGAATGCAGCACCCGCCGTCGCGAGGTGCTCACGGACTTCGGTGAGCGCCGCACGGGCGACGAGCACGAGGGCCGAATCGAGGATGTCCTGGCTCGTCGCGCCGGCGTGCACGCGATCGCCCGCGCCCTCACCGATCGGCTCGGCTTGCGCGCGCAACTGTTCGACGAGCGCGATGACCGGTACTCCACCCGACCTCGCGCCGGCGAGCAACGCCTCGCGATCCAGCGCGCGGGCGTCGAGCGCAGCCTCGACGGCCGAGAGATCCTCGTCGAGCACGTCACCCCACGCGCGAACCAGCCCGCGTTCGACCTCGACGAGCGCCGCGAGCACCGCGTCGTCGGAGGTCGCCGATGCCTCGGCGCCGAGCGGTTCGAGCAGTCCCCAATCGTCAGCCATCGGTCTCCGCATCGAAATCGAGGAAGACGGTCTCGCCGTCGCCCTGCAGCCTGATGTCGAAACGGTAGCTCGCCTCGCCGTCGGCCTGCGCGATGAGGGTCGAACGCCGCGCCGGATCCAGGTCGCCGAGCAGGCGGTCTCGATCGTTGCGATCGGGCTCGTCATCGAAGTAGGCCCGCGTGAAGAGGTGGTGCATGAGCCCCCGGGCGAATACCGTGACGAGCAGGTAGGGCGCGGCATCCGTGCGCGTCGCTCCGGGCTTGATCGTCGTGAAGGAGTAGTGCCCGTCGCGATCGACCGCCGCGCGGCCGAAGCCCGTGACGGCGTGGCCGTCGCGCGCGAAGCTGCCTCGTTCGGCGATGATGCCGCCCGCGGCATCCGCCCCCCAGATCTCGATCACGGCGTCGGGCACGCTCTGGCCCGCTCCGTCGAGCACCGAGCCGTGGAACCGGACGGCCGACGGATGCCACGGCGGCGCCACCGCTGGGCCGTCCTCGTAGGGCAGCGCGTAGCCGAAGAACGGCCCGACCGTCTGCGACGGGGTCTGCAGGAACGGGGTCTCAGGCATGATCGGCGTCCTCCGGTTCCATCCAGGTCGATCGGGGTCCGGTGAGCACGACATCCCAGCGATAGCCGATCGCCCACTCCGGCTCACTCACGTCGTGGTCGTAGGCTGCGACGAGCCGCGCTCGGGCGGCCGGGTCGACGATGGACTGGTAGACCGGATCGAGCCCGAACAGCGGGTCGCCCGGGAAGTACATCTGCGTGACGAGCCGCTGCGTGAACGCCGAGCCGAAGAACGAGAAGTGGATGTGCGCGGGCCGCCAGGCGTTGCGGTGGTTCTTCCACGGATACGCGCCGGGCTTGATCGTCGTCAGCCGATAGCTGCCGTCGTCTCCCGTGATGAGGCGGCCGACGCCCGTGAAGTTGGGGTCGAGCGGAGCGGGATGCTGGTCGCGCTTGTGCACGTACCGCCCCGAGGCGTTCGCCTGCCAGATCTCGACGAGCTGGTTGCGCACCGGGCGACCCTCGCCGTCGAGGATGCGGCCGGTCACGATGATCCGCTCGCCGAGCGGCTCCCCCGAGTGCTGGATCGTCAGGTCGCTCTCCTCGGCCGCGACATCGGTGTTGCCGAACGCCGGCGAGGCGAGCTCGATCTCCTCGGGGTCGGCCCGGACGAGCTCATGGGTCGGATGCCGCAGCGCCGAGCTGCGGTACGGCAGGAAGTCGCGCGGGCGGATGCACTGGGAGCGGGCGGCCCGTGGCATCCGCTCGCTCACGGTACGCCTCGTGGATCGCCGAGATCTCGGCGGAGATCGTCTCCTGCGTCAGGACTGGAGGCTGGTTGGCGCTCATCTGGCTCCTCAGAAGGGAAGGCCGGCGTATTGCTCGGCGAGGCTCTGGCGGGCGGCGACGGACTCGGTGACGTACTCGAGCTGACCGATCTGGCTGCGATAGCGGAACGCGCGGGCCGAGGCATCGGGAACCTCGCGGTGCACGTGCAGCATCTCGGTCATCCACTGCGAGAAGTGCTGCACCTTCCATTGCCGCGCCAGCGCCTGGTCGCTGTACCCCGCGAGCGGGGCGTCGTCGCCCGCGCGGTGCTCGAGGATGGCACGACCGAGCAGGGCGACGTCGGCAATCGCGGAGTTCAGCCCCTTCGCTCCCGTGGGCGGCACGATGTGGCCTGCGTCGCCGACGAGGAAGAGGCGACCGCTCGCGAGGGTCGAGGTGACGAACGAGCGCATCGGCGTGATCGACTTCTCGGTGATCGCGCCCTCGGTCAGCGTCCAGCCGGTCACGCCGAGCCGGGTCTGCAGGGCCTCCCAGATGCGGGCGTCGCTCCAGTCGTCGATCGACTCGTCGGGGTCGACCTGCAGGTACAGGCGCGACACCTGCAGCGAACGCATCGAGTGCATCGCGAACCCGTCGGGGTGCAGCGCGTAGATGAGGTCGTCGGTCGACGGCGGCACGTCGGCGAGGATGCCGAGCCAGCCGAACGGGTAGCCGCGCTCGAGCACGTGCAGCTGGGCGGCCGGAATGCTCGGCCGGCACACACCGTGGTAGCCGTCGGCGCCGACGATGAACTCGCAGTGCAGCTCGTGCATGGCACCGTCGTGGCGGTAGACGACGACCGGGTCGTCGCCCTCGAATCCATGGGGAGCGACCTCCTCGGCCTCGAAGACGATCGTCGAGCCGAGACGCTCGTGCTCGGCGAGCATGTCGGTGACGAGCGCCTGCTGGCCGTAGACCGTCACCGTGCGCCCGACGAGCTCGCGGAAGTCGATGTGGCGCCGCTCTCCCTCGTACTGCAGGTAGATGCCGCCGTGCTCGAGGCCGCGAGCGCGGAGGTTCGTGTCGAGGCCGAGTTCGGTGACGATGTCGACGCTGCCCTGTTCGAGCACGCCGGCGCGGATGCGGCCGAGCACGTACTCGCGGGACTGGCGCTCGAGGATGACGAACGGGACGCCGGCCTGGTGCAGGATGTGCCCGAGGAGGAGCCCGGCGGGTCCGGCTCCGATGATCGCCACGCTCGTCTGCACGCTCGCCGCCTCTCACACGTGGATGGGATGGTGATCCCATCGTCACGCCGCGGCGGAGGGGGCGCATGGCTGCTTCCACCCAGTGGAAGGATTGGCGAGGGGTCGGGTCAGGCGCGGGGCAGGCTCGAGTCAGGGTCGCCAGCCGAGCGCGGCCGAGATGCCGCGTGCAGCCATGCGCACGCCGAGCGCGAACTGCGGCTCGGCGAGACGTTCGACGTGCGCGATGATCGACACCGCGGCGACGACCGCCCCGGTCGCGTCCCGCACTGGAGCCGCCACCGAGAACGCGCCGCGGGTCAGCGCCTCGACCGAGGTCGAGAGGCCCGTCGCCCGGATGCCCGCGAGCCGCGCGCGCAGCTCCGACTCCGTCGTGAGCGTGTTCGGCAGGTACTTGCGCGGTCCGGCCGCAAGCACCTCGTCGAAGACGTCGGGCGTGGAGTAGGCGAGCAGCACGAGCCCCACACCGGTGGCGTGCAACGGCAGCCGCGAACCGACATCCGAGATCACCGGAACC
This sequence comes from Agromyces albus, assembly GCF_030815405.1. Lineage (NCBI taxonomy): Bacteria > Bacillati > Actinomycetota > Actinomycetes > Micrococcales > Microbacteriaceae > Agromyces > Agromyces albus. The sequence continues at coordinate 2,927,819 of NZ_JAUSWX010000001.1, forward strand.
GCGTCGGCGCCCGAGAGGCGCTCGAGGTAGATCGCTCCGAGCCCGTCGCGCACCGCGAGGTGCACATGCTCGCGCGTCGCGTCGAGCAGGTCCTCGAGGTAGGGACGAGCGAGGTTGCGCAACCGCCGCGCCGTCGGTTGGCGCACGCCGAGACGCCAGAGCTTCAGGCCGACCCGATAGCGTCCGTCGTCACCACGTGCGAGCCCGCCCCACTCGACCCACTCGGCCAGCAGTCGGTGCGCCGTCGACAGTGGGAGCCCGGCTCGGGCCGCCACCTCGCTGAGCGTCAGCTCGTCACCGCCCTGGAACGCGTCGGCGATGGCGAACAGCTTGTCCGCCACGCTCCGGTCATCCCGCGCGCCACCCGCCATGCGCTCAGCCTAGGCGTGCCGGGTCACGACGACGGAGCGGGCGATCGCTCCCGGCATCGCAGTTGACGGCGAAGCCGGCCGGGACGAGTCTGATCGTGACGGGTTCGCCCCTCCGCCGTCACGTCACCTGACGAAGGGACCGCGCAATGAAGGTCATCGTGGCCGGCGCGACCGGCACGCTCGGCGTGCCGATCGTGCGGCAGCTCATCACGGCCGGGCACACGGTCGCGGGAATCGCCAGGTCGGCGAGCGGCGCAGAACGCCTCAGGCAGCTCGGCGCGACCCCGATCCTGGCCGACGCGATGGATCGCACCGGCCTGCTCCGAGCCGTCGCCGGCGAGCAGGCGGATGCGATCCTTCATGAGCTCACCGCGTTGAAGAAACCGCCCCTCGGCCACAGCGGGATGGCTGAGACCGATTCCCTCCGCGTGCAGGGCACGAAGAACCTCCTCGAGGTGGCTCTTCACGTGGGCGCCCGACGATTCCTGACCCAGTCGATCGTGTTCGGCTACGGCTATCGCGATCACGGCGAGCACGTGCTGACCGAGGACTCACCATTCGGCCGGACCGACGGGAGCCGGTTCGACGCCCATGTCGACGCGATGGTCTCGACCGAACAGCAGGCCTTCCATGCCGAGGGCATCGAGGGCGTCTCGCTGCGATACGGCATCCTCTACGGGGAGGATGCCGACACGGTCGTACGGATGCTTCGAAAGCGGGCCCTCCCGGTCGCCCGCCATGGCGGGCGAATCCCCTTCGTCCATCACCTGGATGCCGCATCCGCCACCGTCGCCGCGCTCGAGCGCGCGCGTGGCCGGGCAGGCCTACAACATCGTGGACGACACGCCCGCGACCTTCCGCGAACTCGTCACGGGCATCGCCGAGGCGCGGCATGCACCGAAGCCCTTGGTCCTCCCGGGATCGCTGCTGAAGCTCGTGGCCCCCTACGGCGGCATGGTCCTCGCCGGCGTGTCGATGCGGGTCTCCAACGCGAAGGCCAAGCGGGAACTCGCCTGGGCGCCTCGCTATCCGTCCTTCCGGGAGGGGGTCCACTCCGGCGTGGAGCGATAGTTCAGTCGTCCTTCCCCTCGCCCTTCTCGCCCTTCTTGTCCCCTTCGCCCTTCTCGTCTCCTCCGCCCTTGTTGTCGTCGTTTCCCTGGTTCTGCTGCTCTTGCAGTTGAGCGATCTGCTCCTGCAAGCGCGCCTGTTCCTCGAGCAGTCGTTGCTGCTCCGCGGCATCGGCGGCCGCAGCGATCGCCGCGTCGATGTCCTTGCGCACCAGCTCCATCGCGAGCGCGATGGTGTCGAATCGCTCATCGCTGACGTTGCCCGCTGCACGCGCGTCGGCGAGCTCAGCAGCCATCGCATCGAGACCGCTCAGCGCTGCCTGCCAGTCGCCCGCTTCGCTGGCCTCCGCCACCGCGACCACGTGCTCCCTCAGGTTGTCCTTCGCGGCCTCGTCGTATGCCGGAGCACACGAGGTCAAGCTGAGCGTCGCGGTGAACGCGACAGCCGCCGCGAGAATGCGCGGTCGCATGATGAATCCCCTTTGCCTCACGATCACGGTAATCGACCTGTGGCCGGGACTCATCGGGTTGACAACCCGATGAGCTGAGCTCTCGACGGTCAGCTCGGGTGCAGACGCAAGATCACGACAGCAATGGCCCGCCTGTCAAGGGGCGGCGGGCTCACCGGCTCACGTGCCACGCTGGGCGGATGAATGAGCGGGACGATGGGCGGATGAACGAGCAGGATGCCCCGATTGAAGCCGGTGCCGACGACGCGACCCTCGTCGAGAAGCTCGAGGGCATCGCCGAGCAGATTCGCGGCGACGCCGGACTCGGCGAGGTCCATGACGTGCGTGCGATGGTGCGCCAGCGCCTCGAGGAGGCGAACCTGCCCACCGACGAGTCCACGGTCGATGCCGTGGTGGATGCCGTGGGCTTCAGCTAGCCGGCCACCGGACTGCAGCGGATCACGTGACCGGCCGCGCGGGCACCACGGCTGCATTCAGCACGACTCGGTCCCCGAGGGGTCGCTCGAGTTCGACCGTGAACGGTGTCGCCGGGTTCGACTGACACGTTGCCTGCTGCGCGTCCGACGGCCGCACTCCGATGACGAGCTCAACCGTCGTCTCGGTCTCCCTGAGCTCGACGAGTTCGACCCGTCCGGAGGCATCCAGGCCCGAGTTGCACTCGCGCTCGGTCACGAGGAGTGCGAGGCGTTCGGATTCGGGAGCGGGCGGCGACGCGGGGTCGAGGGTGATGCCGGCGTCACCGAGCTCGCCGAGGTCGAGCGTGGTCGAGCAGCTCGACGACTCGACGACCGCCCATGCCGACTCGCCGGGTTGCGCCGGCATGGAATCCGTGGAGATCACGAAGTACCTGTACTCGCGGATGTCGCCGCCGCCGTTGTCGTCGGGAACTGCAAGTTTGTGCATGAGCATCACGCGGTCGTCGCTCTCCTGCGCAATCAGCCATTCGAGCGGACCGAGCGGCTGGAAATCGGAGACGTCGCGGCCGTCGAGGGCCGGCGCGACAGCGGGTGCGAGCTCGCTCGCCGGTCTCGGATTCTCGAGCGCCTCGATCGGCACCTCGTTCCCCTGGCAGAGCAGCACGTCGGGGTGGTCGGCCGGTGCATGGGCGGTGGCCGGTGCGGGGGCGGCGGCCGGGCGATCAGGTGCCGCGCAGGCGCTGAGCGCGAACAGCGTTGCCACCGCGATCACGGCGAGGCGCACAGGATCGGGGCGAGTGCCCCCGGCATTGCGAGGTGACTCCGTTCTGCAAGTCCTCATGGCACAAGGGTATGAAGGCCGTGGGGAATGCACGACCCAACGAAATCGCCCATCCACTCGTCTGGGCGGCGATCAGCGCCGGGCGCGCGACCATTCGACGAGGCGATCGGCGGGCCACGTCGTGACGATGCGCTCGGCGGGCACGCCGTTCGCCTCCGCGCGCGCTGCGCCGAGGTCGAGGAAGCCGAAGTGCCCCGGCGCGTGCGCGTCGCTGTCGATGCTGAAGAGGCATCCGGCCTCGAGGGCGAGCTGGATGAGCTCGTCGGGCGGGTCCTGGCGCTCGGGGCGCGAATTGATCTCGACGGCGACCCCGCGCTCGGCACAGGCCGCGAAGACCGCCGGCGCATCGAACGTCGACTGGGGGCGGGTGCCGCGAGAGCCCTCGACGAGTCGGCCCGTGCAGTGGCCGAGCACGTTCATGTACGGGTGCTCGATCGCGCGCAGCATCCGTGCCGTCATCTCGCGTGACTCCATGCGGAGCTTCGAGTGCACGCTCGCGACGACCAGCTCGAGGCGGTCGAGCATGTCGGTGGTCTGGTCGAGTGCGCCGTCGAGCAGGATGTCGACCTCGATGCCGGGCAGCAGGCGGATGCCGTCGAGCTTGTCGTTGAGGTCGTCGATCACCTGCAGCTGCTCGACGAGGCGTGCGGAGCTGAGCCCGTTCGCGATCCTGAGGCTCGGCGAGTGGTCGGAGACGACGAGGTACTCAAGACCAGCCTGCTTCGCCGCCCGGCCCATCACCTCGATGCGGGTGGTGCCGTCGGACCATTCGCTGTGGCTGTGCAGGTCGCCGCGGAGCTCGGCGCGCAGACCCTGCTCCACTCGCGCCGGCGCATCGGCCGACCGCGCCCGCAGTTCCAGGAGGTAGTCGGGCACCCGACCCTCGACCGCCTGCACGATGACCGCGTAGGTCGTGTCGCCGATGCCCTTCAGTCGCTGCAACCGGCCGTCGCGCACGCGCTCGGCGAGCTCCTCGGTCGAGAACGGCTCGATCGCCTGGGCCGCGCGGCGGAACGCCTTCGACTTGAACGGCGACGCCCGCTCTCCCTCGAGGATGTAGGCGATCTCCTCGAGTGCGTCGATCGGATCCATGCCCCTATTGTCGCGGTCGGGCGCGTGAAGCGCGATGGCTGGAGGCGACGACACGACGGCGACCGCGAGAACCCGTGGGCTTCCGCGGTCGCCGTTGCGTCCGTCACTCGGAGCGCGTCACTCGTAGCGCAGCGATTCCACCGGATCGGCTCGCGCTTCATCGGCAAGGGCGCCGCGCCCGAGGAGATCGTGCGCGCCGTGCGCTCGGTGCACGCGGGCGATGCGCTCCTCTCACCGGCGGCGACGCGCAGCCTCATCACGCGTTACGTGCTTCCGGGCACGGATGCCGCGCACACGATGAAGCCGCCGAGCGAACTCGAGCAGCTCACCGAGCGCGAGCGCGAGGTGTTCCTCCTCGTCGCGCGCGGTCGGTCGAACCAGGAGATCGCGGCCGAGCTGTTCATCTCGCCCGCGACCGCCAAGACGCACGTGAACCGCGTGATGTCGAAGCTGCACGCTCACGACCGCGCGCAGCTCGTGATCATCGCCTACGAGAGCGGACTGCAGCAGCTCGGGTCGGCGTGAGGCTAGATGGCGGGATACGACTCGATCGCCGAGCCGAAGACGTTCGCCATGACGGCGATGAACCACACGATCGTGCCGACCAACACCGCGACGTTGAGGGTGATCGCGACCCACATGACCGCGGTGCCGTGCCCTGCCTGGCGCTTCACCACCACCGTGCGCCCGACCACGTAGACGAGCGACCACAGGAACGTCCACGCCCAGTGGAACTGCTTGGCGTACCCGAGCTTCCTGAGCGCGACCATGTCGAAGTAGGCGAACACGACCGATGCGGCGTAGGCGCCCCAGCCCAGCAGAATGGAGGCCAGGTACATGGGATCGCGGTAGAGGCTCAACTGCGCGGCGGGGTCGCCGGCCATCGAGCGCTGCAGGTATCCCTCGAAGTCCCACAGGAAGAACGGGATCACTGCGACGACGGGCAGCACGACGATGAGCCAGATCCATACAGTGTCGACGGGGGTGCCGTCAGGGACGCGCGCATCGCGTGCGCTTCCGTAGGGCGCATGCTGCGCCTGCGTCGGCGGCGACAACGGCGTCGCGTACTCCGTCCATCGCGTGCCGTCCCACCACCGCTGCCCGTCGGTGCCGCTCGGTTCGGGATACCAGCCGGCGGGTGCCGTGTGGAGCTCGCTCATGCATTCCTCCTGTTGGGGGTCGGAGCAATGGTAGGGGCGCCGCAATCCACGCGCCAGTGACGCGATCGGGGGGCCCCTATCTCTTTCGTCAAGTGTCCTGGTCCACACTCCACGGTGGTTGGAGTGGTGGGTTGGGCACGGCAGAATACGTGAATGACGATCACTACCCGACCGGCCACGCCCGCGGATGAGGCGTGGCTGTTCCAACTCCACGAGGATGCCCACAAGGACTTGGTGGAGGCGGCCTATGGACCGTGGATCGTGGCGCAGCAGCACGAGTTCTTCCGCCCGCTCGTCGACGATCACGACGTGTTCGTTCTCGAGTCGGATGGGTCGGATGTTGGTGCGGTGTACTTGGGCATGCGCGACGGAGACACCTGGCTAGAGCTCATCGAAGTCGCCCCATCCCGTCAGGGCGAAGGCATCGGCACCGCCGCCCTCGGTTGGGTGGTCGAAGAATCCGCGAAGACCGACCGCGGAACGCTGCTCCAGGTTCACAAGGTCAATGAAGGAGCGAAGCGTCTGTACGAACGCGAAGGCTTCGCTGAGGTCGGAATGACGGAAACCCACCACTTGCTACGTCGCCCGTAGGCTCCGATTCGGCTGCTGGCGCGGTTCTCTCGCCGCATAGTGAGGGATCGCGGCTACGCAGCCAGTTTGCCGCACGCGCGTTTCGTAGAGGGTCCCGTCCCGCCAGCGCGCGTTTGAGGACCTTGTTGCATCACGGGCATCTGTCTTGGCCTCGCCGGGGTGCAGGTCCGCGATACACCGCACCGCCAACCCGGGCAAGTAGCCCACGAGCACGCCCTCTGCTTCCGCGACCGCGACCGGCAGAGCCCCGATGGTGGCGGGCTGATCCACGACGAGCAACACCCGCCCGTGTGATTTCAACTCGCCGATCAGCGCCCGCAACCGATGCTCGTCGTTGGGCAACGGCTTGTCGAACAGACGGGTGCCGTGGCGGTCGAGTGCGACGGCGTTGCTCGCCCTTGCCGACGTCCAATCCGATGAAGACCTCAACGGTCTCGTAGCCAGCGATGGTCAGGGTCACACGTCCTCCGATCGTCAGGTCTCCGACGGCCGGCCATCGGCAGTGAGTCTCGGCGTCCGCGTTACGAACGGCCTCAGGACGAGCTGCTCGCGCGAACCGCGAAGGCGTCGACCTTGGGCAGGGCATGACGGACGCGCGCCTCGGCGTCTGTCGAGATGGCCTCAACCTCGCGGAACGACGGCTCGCCGTCGATGACGACGACGGCGTCTCCGGTGAGGCGGTGGCCGCTCCAGCGCAACCGAACCTGGCCGACACCGGCCAGACCCGGCGTGTGGCCGAGCGCATGCTCGGCGCGCTCGATCAGCTCGGGCTCGATGCCGTCCATGAGCCGGCGGCCGACGCTCCGCACGGTGCCCCACAACAGCACGAGGATCGCTGCGGCGATCACGAGCCCCACGATGGGGTCGGCGAGTGGGAAGCCGAGCGCGACGCCGATGGCGCCGACCACGACCGCGAGGGAGGTGAAGCCGTCGGTGCGGGCGTGCACGCCGTCGGCGACGAGCGCGGCCGAGCCGATGCGCCGGCCCACGCGGATGCGGTAGATCGCGACGGCCTCATTGCCGACGAATCCGATGAAGCCCGCGGCGATGAGCCACCCGAGGTGCTCGATCGGCTGCGGATTCAGCAGGCGGTCGATCGACTGCCATGCGGCGACGATCGCGGATGCCGCCACGACGCCGACGATGAAGAGGCCGGCGAGATCCTCGGCGCGACCGTAGCCGTAGGGATACCCGCGCGAGGCGGCGCGCCGGCCGAGCACGAACGCCACCCACAGCGGCACGGCCGTGAGCGCATCGGAGAAGTTGTGCACGGTGTCGGCCAGCAATGCGACCGAGTTGCTGACGAAGACTACCGCGAGCTGCAGGAGCGTCGTGGCGAGCAGCACGAAGAGGCTCACCTTCAGCGCGCGAATGCCGGCGGTGCTCGCCTCGAGCGCGTCATCGACGGAGTCGGCCGCGTCGTGCGTGTGCGGCACGAAGAGCTCACGAAGGAATCCGCGGATGCCGCCCGGGTTGTCGTGGTCGTGGTGGTCGTGGCCGTGGTGATGGTCGTACTCGCTCGCGTGCGACCGAGCGCTCGAGGCATCCGTCATGCCGACTCCCCCGCCGCCGCCTCGGCGTGGTGATGCCTCGGCGTGCCGCCGAGCGAATGCTCAGCCTGGAAGATCGCGTCGGCCACGAGTTGCCGGGCGTGCTCGTTCTCGAGCCGGTAGAACACCTTCGTGCCCTCGTGCCGTGTCGCCACGATGCGCGCGAGGCGCAACTTCGCGAGGTGCTGTGAGACGGCCGTGGGCGCCTTGTCGACGATGTCGGCGAGCAGGTTCACCGAGAGCTCGCCGTGGTCGCGCAGCGCGAGGATGATGCGGATGCGCGTGGCGTCGGCGAGCATCGAGAACACCTCGACGGCGAGTTCGACGTACTGGCTGTCGGGCGCACGGCCACATACCTGCATATCTGCATCCATACGCAGATTATGCCCCGATGAAGCGGATGCCGCTACACCTCGACGACCGTCATCCCCGAGCCGGCTCCGCCGGCGGTGCCCATCGCGGCGAGCGCCTCGGGCACCTCGTCGAGCGTAATGCGCTGCCCGACGAGCTCGATCGGGCGAAAGTCGCCCGAGGCGACCGCACCGAGCATCGACGGATACTCATGGGCCGCCATGCCATGGCTGCCGAGGATCTCGAGCTCGCCCGCGATGACCGCGTCCATCGGCATCGCGGCGAGCGCACTGTCTCCGAACATGAGTCCGATCTGCACGTGCCGGCCGCGCTTCTTCAGGCTCCGCACGGAGGCGAACGAAGTCTCGCTGCTGCCGAAGGCGTCGACGGAGACATCCACCCCGCCCCCCGACGCCTCGAGGATGCGCTCCGCGGCGCCCTCGCCGCCGCGCACCGGGATGGCGCCGAGCTTCTCGGCGGCGGCGAGCGCTGCATCCGAGACGTCGACGCCGTAGACCCGCAGTCCGGCTGCGACGGCGATCATGATCGCCGAGAGGCCGACGCCGCCGCATCCGTGCACCGCGATCTGCTCGCCCGGCGCGAGCCGGCTGCGCGAAACGATCGCGCGGTACGCCGTGGCGAAGCGGCAGCCGAGCGAAGCGGCCTCGACGAATCCGAGCGAATCGGGCAGACGGATGAGGTTGAGCTCGGCCTCGTCGACGACGACGAGCTCGGCGAACGAGCCCCAGTGCGTGAATCCGGGCTGCGACTGGGCGTCGCAGACCTGCTCGTTGCCCGAGCGGCACTCGTCGCAGCGCCCGCACGCGCAGATGAACGGTGCGGTGACGCGATCGCCCACCTGCCAGCCGCTCTCGCCACTCACCTCGGAGCCGAGCTCGGCGACCTCCCCGGCGAACTCATGCCCGGGCACGTGCGGCAGCGAGATCGATGCGTCGTGACCCATCCAGCCGTGCCAGTCGCTGCGGCAGAGCCCGGTGGCACGCACGCGGATCACGGCGCCGCGCGGGGGGCAGACGGGCTCGGGCACGTCGGCGAGCTCGGGCGCCGCGCCGAATTCAGTGAACTGCACGGCGCGCACACAGACCTCCGGTTCGGGTAGACGGATGTCGCGGCGAGCCGGCTACCCGCCGAGCGTCGCGCGCGACATCCGCGAGCCTACCGGGCCGGGGGAGTGCACGGCGCCCCAGAGGTCAGCATTGCTTGAGCTGGTACACGCTGTTGGTGAGCGTCGACTCACCGCCCAAGAGGGTTACGTTGCGAACACCGAGGCGGTAGATATCCGGAAGTACATTGCTCGGCACGCAATCCTGATGGACGAGATAGATCGGCGTGCGGGATCCTCCGGCGAGCGCCGCACCTGCAAGCGCGTCGGGGAACGTCGAACCGGTTGCCAGGAACGCCGTATCGGCGAGCCGGAACGAATCGCGATTTGTGAGCAGGGAGGTTTCGAAGCGATCGGGTCCGCTGCGCCGAGAGGACTCAGTGAGGAAGAGGAGCGCGTCGATGCTCGCCTTCACCCCTGCCGAGACGGTCGACTCGCCACCCGTGACGACGACCTTCTCGATGCCGAGTTGTTCGAGAAGCGAGCCGGTGGCCTCGTCGAGTTCGCTCGCCGCCCCATTCACGAGAACGACAGGTGCGTGCTCGTTTGCCGCCGCCGGCGCGGCCGACAGGGCATCGGGGAAGTTCAGTCCGGTCGCGATGTACGCGGTGCGATTGTCGGTAGCGCTCCAGAAGTAGTCCGCAACCATGCGCGACGTCTCGAAGCGGTCTATGCCGCCGAAGCGGACCACTTCGGTCGTGTCGTCGCGCAGGTGCCCTTCGAGGGCAAGGGAAACCGAGACCTCGCCGCCGACGATGAATATCGTCGCAGGGTCGAGCCGAGCAAGCTCCGTCTTGACCGAATCGGGGATCGCGTTCGGCGTCACGAGCAGGATCGGGGCTCCGATGCGGGCAGCCGCCGGAGCCGCGCCGAGCGCGTCGGGAAAGTTCAGCCCGTTCACAATGAAGACCGCCTCGCTTCCGGAGGGGAAGCCGACCCTCGAAATCTCCACTGCGGTGGCGAAGCGGTCGGGGCCGGCGATGCGCCCGACTTGCAGACCATCCCCCGGACGCATGACCCCGTCGATGCCCGAGAGATGCTGGTCGGCCGCTACCTCGACGGGCGTGCTGGCGTTGAGATCGTCGGCGCCGTCCCAATATGCAGTGGAGGTGGTCTGCTGGTCATACGAATCGCCGAACCGAATCGTGTAGGTGCCCGGCGGGAGCCCCCGGAACGTGTAGTTCCCTCCCCCGTCAGGGACGGCCCTGAATCCGCGGCGTTCATATTCACCGATAGCGTGGTCGAAGAGGAAGGCGGATGCCTTCGCGTTGAGGTACCCGCCAGTGCCGTTGTAGTTGGAGGGGTCATACGTGATCACGCCCGAGATCGTCGATCCGATCTCGAGTCGTGCGTCGATGCCGCTCACGGGCTGCGCGCCGACCTCAAGGATCCGAGCTTGGGATTCGTGAGGAGTTCCGCCCCACCACGTGGGAGCGGAATAGTCCGCTGGGGGTGGCGCGATCTTGCTGAAGTGCACGCGGTACCGGCCGGGCATCACGCCATGGATGGCGAATGTTCCATCGTCCAACGCCCTGACGACTTTCGGTTCCGCAGATCCGAAGAGCGGATGCAGCGCGACATTGATCCGAAGGTAAGCCGACGGATCGTCTCCAGGCGGCGTCTCATGGGTGACGGTTCCGCTCACCGTGACGCCAGTGTCGGCAATCGCCGGCGCCGCGGCGTCGGAAATCAGGAATCCTGTGATGAGCAGCGGAGCGACCGTCATCGTGAAGATTCGACGCACAGCGGGCGCAAGGGTTCGGGTCAAAGAATTGCTCCTGCTCGAGTGATGGGCGCCCGCGACGTCCTGTTCGGATGAGGGCTGACGCGATCCTATGCGTATGCGCGCATTGACATTGCGCCCCCCGATCAGGGGTGGTTCCTTTGTCGCGTCGAGCCGGCTACCCGCCGAGCGTCGCGCGCGACATCCGCGAGCCTACCGGGCCGGGGGCGCGCAGTTCTGCGCGCCCCCGGAACCGTCAGCAGGGAATCAGGTTCATCACGTCATCGCTCAGCGACGGCTCGCCACCGAGGAGGACCAGGTCGCGCACGTGCAGGCGGCCGATCTCCTCGAGCACCTCCAGCGGAACGCAGACCTGGGGAACGAGATAGATCGGGGCGAACCACGATCCCGCGAGAGCGGCACCCGCGAGGGCGTCGGGGAACGAGTACCCCGTGGCGAGGAATGCCGCGTCGGCGAGCGGGAACGACTTCTGGTTCGTGATCAGCGACGTGGCGAAGCGGTCGGCGCCGTTCCGGCGATACGACTCGAGGATGAAGGGGAGCTCGTCGATGCTCTTCTTCAGGCCGGCAGACACGCTCGGTTCACCACCGGCGATGACGACCTTCTCGATGTCGAGCTCGTCGAGCAACGTCTTCGTCCCGGAGTCGACCGTGCTCAGCCCGCCGTTCACGAGGATGACCGGGGCGTACTCGTTCGCTGCAGCCGGAGCGGCCGAGAGCGCGTCGGGGAAGTTCATCCCGGTCGCGAGGTATGCCGTGCGGTTGTCGCTGCCGCCCCAGAAGTAATCCGCGACCAAGCGCGACGTCTCGAAGCGGTCCGCGCCATTGAAACGGATCACGTCAGTCGTGTATCCCCGCAGCTGGTTCTCGACCTGAATCGAGACCGACGGCGTACCGCCCACGATATAGATCGTCGTCGGCGCGAGGCGAGCGAGCTCCGCCATCACCGAATCGGTCATCCCGGCGGGCATCGTCAGCAGGATCGGCGCGCCGATGCGTGCCGCCGCAGGACCCGCACTGAGCGCGTCGGGGAAGTCCATGCCGTTGACGATGAAGACCTCATCACTGCCCTGCTGATACCCGGCCTGCGAGATCTGCACCGAAGTGGCGAACCGGTCGGCACCGAAGAGCCGACTCATCCAGACGCCACCCGGACCGACCGTCGCATCGAATCCCGTGAGCTGCTGATCAGCAGCCACTTCCACCGGCGTACTCGCGAAGATGAAGTCCGAGTCCTCCCAATAGACGGTGGAGACGAGCGCCTGGTCGCTCGGGTCACCGAAGCGCAGCGTGTACGTTCCCGCCGGAAGACCCGGGATCGTGTAGGCGCCGTTCGCATCGGCGACCGCGCGGTAGCCGAAGCGCTCGTACTCGCCCGTCCCGTAGTCGTACAGGAAGACGGCTGCCGCAGCCTGCGGGTTGGTGCTCTCGGCGAAGCTGATCACGCCCGAGAGCGTCGAACCGATCTCGAGTTGCGCGTTGAGACCGGTGAGCGGCACGGCGCCGACTTCGACGATCTGGGACTGCGCCTCATACGGCGTATTGCCCAGCCACGTGGCTGCAGAGTTGGCGCCGCAGCAGTTGTTCGATTCGAAGTGGATGCGATAGCGGCCCGGTTGGGCGTACAGGGTGAAGGCGCCGCCGTCGCTGCTGGGAGTGGAGTACGCGATGTCGCCTGAGCCGGAGAGGCTGTAGAGGGAGACCTGGATTCCTGGTTGCGGCGCGTAGCCCCCTCCGCCGAGCTCGGCGGTGACGACGCCCTGCAGGCTGACGCTGTCAGCCGCACTGGCGGGCGCCGCGGTCGCGGCGACGAGGAACCCGGCCGCGAGCAGGGGTGAGAGCACCATCGCCGTCAGCCTGCGCGCGATGGAGGGAAGTGTTCGGGTCAAGGGGTCTCCTGTTCAGATGTAGGGCTGGGCCGATCCTATGAGCAAAGCAACCATCCGCGCTTGACCCCCCGAACGGGGCGGGCAAGCGGTTGTCTGGCTGATCATCACGACACACTTCACAGCCAACCGCCGGATTGTGTAACAATATGGCCATGCCTTTCGTGCTCTTCGTGCTGCTCGCAGCGGCCTGCTTCGGCACGACCGGAACGGCGCAAGCGCTCGGGCCCGAGGCGAGCGCTGAGTCCGTCGGCGCAGCGCGCATCCTCATCGGCGGCGGCGGGCTCGCGGCCGTCGCCCTGATCCTTCACTTCGCCGGGGGTCGGCGGAACGGCGCGACCGGGACATCCGCCGCGCCGACGCTCGGCGTCGCCCGGGTCGCGACCCTCGCGAGCCCGGGCGGGCGCCTGCCGTGGTGGCTCCTCGTCGCGATCGGCGCCCTGGGCGTGCTCGCCTACCAGCCGGCGTTCTTCGCGGGCACCGCGGCGAACGGCGTCGCGGTCGGCACCGTCGTCGCCCTCGGCTCCGCACCGGTCATCACCGGTGCACTCGATTGGGCGCTGCGCCGCCGCTACCCCGGCCACCGCTGGCTCGTCGCCACGGTGATCGCGACCGTGGGCGTCGCGATCCTCGCTGCAGCGACCTCGCCGGGCGATGCCGCTGCCGAGCCCACCGGCCTCCTCGCCTCGCTCGGCGCGGGCGCCTCGTACGCCGTCTACACGCTCGCCGCCAAGGCGCTCCTCGATCGGGGCTGGAGCGCGACCGGCAGTATGGGGGCCCTCTTCGGCACCGCGGCGGTCGCAAGTCTCCCTCTCCTGCTGACGACGGATGCCGCGTGGCTCGCGACCGGCCCGGGGCTCGCCATGGCGCTCTGGCTCGGGCTCGTCGCGACCACCCTGGCGTACGTGCTCTTCGGCATCGGACTCAACGAACTCGCGCCCGCCACCGTCTCGACGCTCACGCTCGCCGAGCCCCTGACGGCCGGGATCCTCGGCGTCGCGCTCCTCGGCGAGACCCTCTCCGCGGGAGCGGTCATCGGGCTCGTCGTGCTCTCGGCGGGCATCCTCGTGCTCGCCGCCTCCGGTACCCGTCGTACCCCTGTGCCGTCCCCGACCTGACGAGCGCCGGGCGCCCGCGTGCCGAGGCGAGTGTCGGTCGGCGGCGCTAGCGTCGCACCATGGATGTCATGCTCATTCCCGGTTTCTGGCTTGACGCGTCCTCGTGGCAGCAGGTGACCCCGCTCCTCGAAGAAGCCGGCCACCGCGTGCATCCCCTCACCCTGCCGGGGCTCGAGTCCGTCGACGCCGATCGCTCGAGCATCGGCCTGCGCGATCATGTCGACGCGGTCGTGGCCGCCGTCGATGCACTCGAGGGCGAGGTCGTGCTCGTCGGGCACTCCGGCGGCGGCGCGATCGCACACGGCGTCGCCGACGCCCGGCCCGACCGCATCGCACGTGTCGTCTACGTCGACGCCGGTCCGCTCGGCGAGGGCAACGCGATCAACGCCGAACTGCCCATCGAGGGGCACGACGTTCCGTTGCCCGGCTGGTCGGAGTTCTCCGACGAAGACCTCGTCGATCTCACCGACGACCTGCGCGAGTCGTTCCGCGCGCGGGCGATCCCCGAGCCGGCTCGCGTGGCGACCGACCCGATGGAGCTGAGCGACGAACGCCGCTTCGACGTGCCCATCACGGTCATCGCCTGCGAGTTCCCGAGCTCGATGCTCACCGAGTGGATCGCCGCCGGCAGCCCGTTCACGCTCGAACTCGCGAAGGTGAAGCACGTCGACTACGTCGACCTGCCCACGGGGCACTGGCCCCAGTTCACGAAGCCGGTTCAGCTTGGGCAGGCTATCGTCGCGGCGATCGGGCGGTAAGGCTCCCTGCCGGCTCCACGCGAGACGGGCCGGCCTCTGGTGCGCGCTGCTCCGCGTCACCCCGGCTGGCGAGCTTGATCAGAGTGCCGAGCCGTCGACAGCGAAGGTGTCGCACGCGCCGGCTCCCTGGTCGAAGCCCGTCTCGAACCACCGCACGCGTTGCTCGCTCGTGCCGTGCGTGAAGGTATGCGGCGAGACCTGGCCTTGCGTGGCCTCCTGGATGCGGTCGTCTCCGACGGCGGCCGCCGCGTCGAGAGCACTCGTGTACTGCTCCGGCGTGATCTCCTGCAGGAACGGCACGCCGCTCTCGTCGGGCACGGTCGACGCGTCGGCTGCCCACGCCCCGGCGAAGCAATCGGCCTGCAGCTCGACGCGCACGGCGTTCGACGTCGGCCCCGTCTGGCCGTCTTGGGAGCGCTCGAGTATGCCCGCGATGTTCTGCACGTGGTGGCCCCACTCGTGCGCGATCACGTACATCTCGGCGAGCGGTCCGCCGCTCGAACCGAATCGGCTGCGGAGCTCGTCGTAGAACGTCACGTCGATGTAGATGGTCTGGTCGGGCGGGCAGTAGAACGGACCTGTCGCCGACGACGCCCCGCCGCATCCCGTATTCACTGCACCATCGAAGAGCGCCAGGTCGCGGGGGGGCCGGCATAGGCGAGCCCGATCTCCGGGCCGCCCTGCTGCGACCAGTACGCCTCGAGCGAGGCGGAAGCGCCCTTCATGCGGCACTCGATGTTCTCGTTCGCGTCGGCACCCGTGAGGCACTGCTCGAGCGACGAGTCGGTCGTGGCAGGCTGACCGCCGCCACCCACCAGGCCCGACAGGTCGACGCCGAGGAGCTGCGAGAGCAGGAACAATGCGACCACACCGAGCCCGCCGCCGACGGCGATTCCCGTGTTCCGGCCGCGCTTGGAAGCCTTGCCGCCGCCGATGTCGGCGTTCGGGTTGAACGTCATGGATCGACGCTACTCCGGCGCGTCGTCCTGACGCAGCCCCTTGCCTATGGCGTCGTGGGCGTGCTCGCGGTCGCCGTCATCGCTCTGCTCGCGGTCGCCGTCATCGACGCCAGCGCTATCGCCAGCGTCGTCGTGATCGCCGTGCTCGTGGTCGCCGTCATCGCCAGCGCCAGCGTCGTCGTTATCGCGATCGTCTCCGCGCTCGCCGCCGTCGTCGTCGCCGAAGTCGCCGCCCTCATCGCCGTCGTCATCGTCGTCGTCGCCATCGCCGTCGCGGTCGTCGTCGTCATACTCGTCGTCGCGGGGAGCGCCCGAGAAGCGGTCGGTGGCCTCGATGAGTGCGTCGAGGATCCCCGGCTCGTCGAAGGCGTGCCCGGCGTCGGCGATGATGCGCAGGTCGGCTTCGGGCCAGGCTCGGTGCAGGTCCCACGCGGTCATCGCGGGCGTGCACATGTCGTATCGTCCCTGCACGATGACGGCCGGGATGTCGGTGAGGCGCGTGGCATCCCGAATCAACTGCCCGTCCTCCCACCAGCCGCCGTGCCGGAAGTAGTGGTTCTCGATCCGGGCGAACGCCGTCGCGAACTCGGGGGTCGTGAATCGTGCGATCGTGTCGGCTTGCGGCAGGAGCGTGATCGTCGAGGCCTCCCAGCGCGCCCAGGCCGCTGCGGCCGGCTCGTGCACCTCCGGATTCGGATTCTTCAAGAGGCGCGCGTAGGCCTCGATGAGGTGCCCGCGTTCGAGCAGGGGAACGGGGGCGATGAAGTCCTCCCAGAGATCGGGGTACACCGCCGATGCGCCGCCTTCGTAGAACCAGTCGAGCTCCTGGCGGCGCAAGGTGAAGATGCCGCGCAGCACGAGCTCCGTCACTCGCTCGGGGTGCGTCTGGGCGTAGGCGAGGCCCAGGGCGCTTCCCCACGAGCCGCCGAACACGAGCCAGCGGTCGATGCTGAGGTGCTCGCGCAGTCGCTCCATGTCGGCGACGAGGTGCCAGGTCGTGTTCGCCGAGAGGTCGGCCTCAGGTTCGCTCGCGTGCGGGATCGAGAGTCCGCAGCCGCGCTGGTCGAAGAGCACGATCCGGTACTGCTCTGGGTCGAAGAGCCGCCGGTGCTCGGGCGTCGTGCCGGCACCGGGGCCACCGTGCAGAAACACCGCCGGCTTGCCCGACAGATTTCCGGAGATCTCCCAATAGATGTGCTGTCCGTCGCCGACGTCGAGCATGCCTGTCTCAAGCGGCTCGATCTCGGGATACAACTCGCGCATGCCTCAGGGTAGGCGTAGCGACGGATGCCGCGTCGCTACGCCACGCGCAAACGAGCGACGCGGCATCCGATGACGATCCACCACACGGGGTAGAGCAGCCAGCACGGCACGCCGATCGCACCGGCCAGGCTGTAGGAGGCGACCTGGGCGACGGAAGCTTCGGGCAGCGCAGCGCCGGCCAGGGCGATCACCACCGCCGCAACGAGCGCGATGCCCATGATCCGACCCCACTTCGCGACGGCGGGCGGAAGCGCACCCGTCTGCAGGCCGACCGTGGAGGCCATCGCGAGCCATGCGTAGATGACCGCCACGGCGGGCAGGGACAGAGCGAGCTGCACGTCGAATCCGACGGCGCCCGCGAGCAGCAGCACCGTCGCGAGCGCGATCACGGCGACGGCGACGATGAAGACGACCGTCATCGCACGCAGCGATCGACTCCTCGGCAGGACGGCCACCAGGCTGGTCGCGGCGAGCGCGTGCGCGGGCGCGAACACGACGCCCGTCACGTCGTTCGCGGGCGCGAGCCAGGACCACTCGCTCCCGCTCTCGCTCATCGGAGGTCCGAGCGCGGAGAAGAACACGAGGAAGAGCACCCCGAGACAGCCACCGGCTCCCGCGACGAGCGCCCACAGGCGCAGTCGCGAGAGCGCCCGGCGATCAGCCGCCGCGTCGCTGCCCGGCGCGTGGACCTGGCGTGTCATTCCGGCTCGTTCCCGGCGGTGCGACCGCGCCGGAACGCCGGCCCCGTCATGGCGACGACGACGGCACGGCCTCAGGCTCCTCGTCCGGGGTCGTTGCGCGGGCCGGAGTCGAGAACGCGAGCCGCTTCGACCGACGCAGCACGATCGTCGACACCCACAGGATCGCGAGACCGTTGATCGCGTGGAAGCCCAGCATGATCGTTCCCGACATGGTGACATGCCCGTCGGGCGGCGGCGTGCTTCCGGTGAGCAGGCCGGTGAGGATGAACAGCACCGTCTGGAAGAGCAGCAGTCCGAGCGCCAGGAACGTGAGTCCGATCGTTCCGCGGCCCGCTCTCGCAAGCGCCGCGGAGATGATCCACAGGATGATGAGCACCGGGAGCACCATCCGGCCGTTCGTGCCGTGGATGGCGGACAGTTCGTCTTCCGGTTCACTGAACACGCCGATGGCGGCGAAGTAGAACTGCACGACGACGGCGAGCACGACGAGCCCGCTGAGAACGAAGAACACCTTGCGCATTTTCGGCTCCAATGACGAAAAGCGGAGGCGGTGGTTGCTCCTGTGCCGCGCCCCCGGGACGGACGAGGAGATGTCGCGAGTCAGTCGCACTGGTGGGTGCGTGGTTCTGACTCGTTCAGGCTTGCGTTCGGTTCAGGGCAAACCTAGAGCAGACCGTGCCCACCGCGGAAGCACCCCGATCAGGTGACGCGAACGAACACGATCGTGACCGGAGTGCAGCCCTTCGCACAGCTCTGAGGCCCGGCACGCAGCGGCGTAGGCTCGGAGCATGAGCCGCACACCGGTCACGATCACCATCACTGGCGCAGGCGGGCAGATCGGCTATGCCCTGCTCTTCCGCATCGCCTCCGGCGCGATGCTCGGGCCCGAGACATCCGTGCGCCTGAACCTCCTCGAGATCCCGCAGGGCGTGCGAGCGGCCGAAGGCGCCGCACTCGAACTCCAGGACTCCGCCTTCCCGCTGCTCTCGCACGTCGACGTCTACGACGATGCCGCCGCGGCATTCTCGGGCGCGAACATCGGACTGCTCGTCGGCGCCCGGCCGCGCACCGCCGGCATGGAGCGGGGCGACCTGCTCGCCGCGAACGGGGGCATCTTCGGCCCGCAGGGCGAGGCGATCAACGCCGGGGCCGCCGACGACATCCGCATCGTGGTGGTCGGCAACCCGGCGAATACGAACGCGCTCATCGCGGCGGCGCATGCTCCGGATGTCCCGGCCGAGCGCTTCACCGCCCTCACCCGCCTCGACCACAACCGCGCCCTCGGCCAGCTCGCCGAGGCGCTCGACACTCCCGTCGCCGAGCTGCGCCGGGTGACGATCTGGGGCAACCATTCAGCGACCCAGTTCCCCGACGTCGCCCACGCGACGGCCGCGGGCGACCCGGTGACGGCGCTGCTCGCGGCGCGCTTCGGCGGGCCCGATGGGGCACAGGCATGGCTCGTCGACGAGTTCATCCCGCGGGTTGCGAAGCGCGGTGCCGAGATCATCGAGGTGCGCGGCTCGTCATCGGTGGCATCGGCGGCGGCAGCGACGATCGACCACGTGCGCGACTGGGTCGCCGGCACCCCCGATGGCTGGACGAGCGCGGCGGTCGTCTCCGACGGCTCCTACGGCGTGCCTGAAGGGCTCGTCTGCTCGTTCCCGGTCGAGTCGGTCGATGGTGTCTGGCAGATCGTGCAGGGGCTCGACGTCGACGACTTCGCGCGGCAGCGCATCGCGGCATCCGTCGCCGAGCTCGAAGACGAGCGCGAGGCCGTTCGCGGGCTCGGCCTCATCTGACCGGCAGGCGATCGACCTAGGCTTGGGGGATGGCCGACTCCTCCCCCAACGCCCGTCGCACGCAGCTCATCGTCGGACTCGTCGTGGGGGCGATCGTCGGCGTCGGCGTGAGCCTGTGGACAGGGTTCTGGCTCTGGCTGGCAGCCGGGCTCGTCGTCGGGCTTGCCACGGGCGCCCTCATGAAGCCGCCGCCGACGAGTTAGTCGAGGCGCGCTTCGCCGGCACGCGTTTCGCCGGCACGCGTTTTGCCGGCACGCGTTTCGCCGACGTCGGCGATATACGACTCGATGCCGTCGATGATGCGCGCGAGTCCGAACTCGAAGGCACGTGCCGGGTCGGCGGCTGCGGCGTACGCCTCGCCCGCCGCCTGTCCGACGCGTCCCGAGATCTCGTACCGACCCGGCTCCATGACCTGCTCGAGGATCGGGGCGTTGCGCTCCCACCACTCCTGGTCGCTCTCGTCGGTCGCGCGCAGGAGCCGCTCGGCATCGACGAAGGCACGCGCCGGGCCCGACACGTACCCGACCACGAGCGTGATGACCTGGTCCATGTCGAGATCAGTGAGCCCGAGACCCTCGATGGCCGTGAGTGCCCACTCCCAGCGGTCCGACACGTTCGGCCCGAGCGGAGGGCGACTCGTGTCGATCGTGAGCAGCCACGGGTGGCGCAGGTAGTCGCGCCACTGGATTCGGGCGATGCGCTCGAGGCGCTCGCGCGATGAACCGGTGTGCGGCGGCAACTCCTGCTCCCCCGCGACCTGGTCGAACATGAGGTCGATGAGCTCGGCCTTGCCCGGCACGTAGGTGTAGACCGACATGGGCTTGAGCCCGAGCCGGTCGGCGATGCGCCGCATCGACACCGCCTCGATGCCCTCTTCGTCGGCGAGCTGGATGGCGGTGCTCACGACCTCGTCGACGCTCGATCGCTGCTTCGGCCCCCGCGAGCCGGTGGGCTCGCCGAGCCGATCGCGCCACAGCAGCGCGAGCGTTCGGTCAGGCTCGCCACGGCCCGTCGATTCGGTCGACATCGGGCTAGTCTACTTTCTCCATATGGTGTACGGTGTCACTCGGAATAATTCCGTACGCCGTACGTTAAGGAGAACGATGACTCCACGAAACTCGACACCGACCCGCCCGCAGGCCGCACCCGGCTCGCCCACCGCACTCAGCTCGACCGGACTCCGGAAGCACTACGGCCGCTCGCTCGCACTCGACGGCTTCGACCTCGAGATCGCCCGCGGCACCGTGCACGGCCTGCTCGGCCCGAACGGGGCCGGCAAGACCACGGCCGTGCGCTGCCTCACCACCCTCAGCTCGATCGACGAGGGCACCGCGAGTATCGACGGCATCGACATACGGCAGCAGCCCGCCCTCGTGCGCGAGCGCATCGGCCTCGTCGGCCAGTTCCACGCCGTCGACGAATGCGCTCACGGCTCGCCAGAACCTCGTGCTGTTCGCGAGGCTCAGCGGGGGCTCTCCAAGGCTCGCGCCCGGTCGCGCGCCGACGAACTCCTCGAGTCGTTCCAGTTGACGGATGCCGCCGACCGCGCGGTCTCCGGATTATCGGGCGGCATGCGACGGCGCCTCGACATCTCCGCGAGCCTCGTGCTCACCCCGGCGATGCTCTTCCTCGACGAGCCGACGACCGGACTCGACCCTCGCGGTCGCGCCACGGTCTGGCAGGCCGTGCGCGAGATCGCCGCAGCGGGCACGACCGTGCTGCTCACGACGCAATACCTCGACGAGGCCGACCAGCTCGCGAGCCGCATCTCGATGATGGACCACGGCCGGGTCGTCGCCGAGGGCTCCCCCAGCGAACTCAAGCGACGGCTCGGCGGCGACCGGGTCGACGCGGTGATCGCCGACGCCACGCTGCTCGCCCAGGCGGCCGACGTGATCGGCCGCGTCGCGGCGGCTGCGGCATCCGTCGACCCCGACACTCGCACGATCACCGTCGAGGTCGCCGACGGCGCGAAGGCGCTCACCCCGATCGTGCGTGAGCTCGATCTCGCGGGCATCGCGATCGACGACCTCGCCCTGCGGCGGCCGACGCTCGACGAGGTGTTCCTGCACCTCACCGGGCAACCCGGCGCCGCGGATGCCGCGCCGCAACCAGCACACGAGGAGGCACGATGACGACCATCACCCACGCCCCGGGCGAGACGCGAGACCGACGGCCGAACGCTCTGAGGGAGGGCTGGCTGATCGCCGGCCGCGACGTGCTGCACTGGGTGCGCGAGCCGTGGGGCCTCATCTTCGGCCTGGCGTTCAACGTCATGCTGCTGCTCATGTTCGGATTCCTCTTCGGCGGCGCGATCGACGTGCCGGGCGGCGGCGACTACATCGCCTTCCTCCTGCCGGGCATGTTCGCGCTCACGATGCTCTTCGGGCTCGAGAGCACGATGACGGCAATGGCGGAGGACGCGAAGCGCGGCATCACCGATCGGTTCCGCTCCCTGCCGCTCTCGAGCGCGTCGGTCGCCCTCGGCCGCGCGGTCGCCGACCTCGCGTCGTCGGCGCTGAGCCTCGGGGTGCTGATGATCGGCGGTCTCCTCATCGGCTGGCGGCCGACCACGGGGCCCGCAGAGATCGCGCTCGCGGTCGTGCTGCTGCTCTGGCTGCGGTTCGCGCTGCTCTGGCTCGGCATCTACCTCGGGCTGACCTTCCGGGGCACGGGCGCGACGACGGCGGTGCAGGTGCTCGTCTGGCCGATCGGATTCCTCTCAACGGTGTTCGTGTCGGCCGAGACGATGCCCGGCTGGCTCGGAACCGTCGCCGAGTGGAATCCCGTCTCTGCCGCCGCGACGGCGACCCGGGAGCTCTTCGGCAATCCCACGGGCGTGACGAGCGGGTGGCTGGCCGAGAACGCGGTGCTGGCGGCATCCGTGTGGCCGCTCGTGATCACCCTCGTGTTCCTGCCGCTCGCGGCGGCGGCCTATCGCGGCTTGCGCCGGTGATGCAGCGGTGGTCGAGTAGCGCCGCGCGAAGCGGACGCTACTCGACCACTGGCGGTTACTTCTTCGACTTCTCGGGAACGGGAAGCGTGCCCGCGGCACGCTGCGCCGCGTAGTACGCGCGCGCCTCGTCTTGACGCTCCTGCTCGGCACCCGACGCGATCTTCGCGCGCAAGTGCTCGGGGCGGTAGCCGAACGCGTCGACGAGGTCTTGCGCGTGCGGGCGCAGCCGCTCGATGAGCCGGTCGATGTACGCAGTGACGGCTTGTGCGCGCTGCGGCGAGAGCCGGCCGTTGATCAGGTACCACGCGAGGTGCTTCTCCATGAGGCCGAGCCCGAACAGGTCGCGCACCCACGTGAGCACTTGCTTCGTCCCCGCATCGGTCGTGTGCTCGAGGGCCCGCGTGAACGCCTCCCACTGGAGCAGCTCGGCGTGCGCCCGCGCGGCTTCGATGAGCTCGTTCTGGTTGCGGTTGAAGACCGCCGCGGCATCCGACTTCGGCAGCTTTCGCGCCTCTCGCAGGCGACCGGCGATGTCGCCGATCATCGCCTCGACACGGTCGGTGAGCAGCTCGCGCTGCGTGTTCGTGTCGCGGAGCTCGGCGACCGAACGGGCGGTCGAACCGAAGTCGGCGATCGTCTGCGCCAGGCGGCGCAAGCCGGTGCCGTGGTAGGCGCGGTCGGCCGTCTGCTGCACGACATAGCGGGCCATGACGCCGGCATCCGCATTCGCGAACTGCTTCGAGTAGTCGGTGAGCAGGCGCTTGGCCACGAGCTGCAGCAGCACGTTGTTGTCGCCCTCGAAGGTGACGTAGACGTCGAGGTCTTGACGCAGGCCGACGATGCGGTTCTCGGCGAGGAAGCCGGCGCCGCCACTTGCCTCGCGCGCCTCCTGGAGCGTCTCGAGGGCGTGCCAGGTGGACAGCGGCTTGAGCGCCGCCGCGATCGTCTCGAGGTCCTGGCGGTCGTCGTCGGTGTCGGCCTTGCCGGAGAACACCTCGTCGAACTTCACGAGGAACTCGTCGTGCGCGAAGATCTGCGCGTACGTCGTGGCGAGCTTCGGGATCAGCCGGCGCTGGTGGCGCTGGTAGTCGAGCAGCACCTCTTCGTCGGTGTCGCTGCCCGCGGTGAACTGGCGGCGCTGGTTGCCGTAGGTGATCGCGATCGTGAGCGCCATCGCCGCAGCGCTCGTCGCGGCGCCGTCGAGCGACACGCGACCCTGCACGAGCGTGCCGAGCATCGTGAAGAAGCGGCGGCCCGAGCTGGCGATCGGGCTCGAGTAGGTGCCATCTTCGCCGACGTCGCCGTAGCGGTTCAACAGGTTCACGCGGGGCACGCGCACGTCGGAGAAGTGCAGGCGGCCGTTGTCGATGCCGTTGAGGCCGCCCTTCAGACCGTCGTCTTCGCCGCCGATGCCCGGCAGGAAGCCGCCGTCGGCGTCGCGCAGCGGCACGTAGAAGGCGTGCACGCCGTGGTTCACGCCCTTCGTGATGAGCTGCGCGAAGACCACCGCCGCGGTGCCGTGGAGTGCCGCGTTGCCGAGGTAGTCCTTCCAGGCGCCGCGGAACGGGGTGTTGATGACGAACTCCTGCGTCACCTCGTCGTAGGTGGCCGTGGTGCCGATCGCCGCGACATCCGAGCCGTGACCCGTCTCGGTCATCGCGAACGCGCCGGGCACCTCGAGCGTCATGATGTCGGGCAGGAAGGTCTGGTGGTGGTACTCGGTGCCGAGGTGCAACACCGCTGCGCCGAAGAGGCCCCACTGCACGCCCGACTTGATCTGGAGGCTCGGGTCGGCGAGCACGAGCTCCTCGAACGCGGCGATGTTGCCGCCGTGGTCGTCGTGGCCGCCGAGCGACGTCGGGAACGCGCGGTGCACCGCGCCATGTTCGACGAGGATCTTCAACTGCTGGAGCACGCGCTCGCGGTGCTCCTCCATCGACTGGCCCTCGATGCGCTGCAGGTCGGGGTGCGCGGCGCGCTCGCGCGCGACGAGGCGGAGGTCGGCCCAGGTGCCGAGCAATTGACGACTGAGCGCGGCGACGTCGACCTTCGGAGCTGCGGCTTGCGCGGCCGCCACCGTCGCCGGCGAGGGTGCAGGTGCAGGCGTGCCGGCTGCCGAACGGGTCGGCGTCGGGGCCGAGTCGACGGTGCCGGGAGTGTGGGCGGCGGGCTGGGTCGCCGACTCTGAGGTCTTCGAGGAAGTGCTGGGTGCCGTGTCAACCATCGTCGGTTTCGTCCTTCGTCTGCGGTCAGCTTCGTCTGCGGTCAGGCAGCGCCTGCGGTCAAGGCTCGCCTGCGGTCAAGGCTCGCCTGCGGTCAAGGCTCGCTTCCACGGTATGACCGCACCTCGCGCGCCCGAAACCGTGCGTCCCGGGCCTACAAACCGCGCCCTCGACCGCTCGGATGCGCCTGTCGAGACCCTACAAAGCCGAGTCGAGCCCACGTAGGACCATCGACAAGCGGATGCCGCCGCATCCGCTCACTGAAGGCTGTGCCGAACGTGATCAGGCCGCGGCGACGACCCGGATCAGTGCCTCGCCGTAGGCTTCGAGCTTCTTCGCTCCGATGCCGGTGATGCCGTCGAGTTCGGCGATGGCAGCGGGACGCGCTTGCGCGACGGCGCGAAGCGTGGCGTCGCCGAACACGATGTAGGCCGGCACTCCCTGCTCGCGCGCCTCACCCGCCCGCCACGCACGCAGCGCCTCGAACAGCTCGAGCTCGAGCGGGCTGAGATCTGCCGCCGCGGTGGCGGCTTTCGGACCGCGTGACCGGGTGATGCGTTCGGGTTCGGCGCGGAGTGCCACCTCGTGGCTGCCCGCGAGCACGGCGCCGGATGCCTCGGTGACCGTGAGCGTGCCGTACTCGCCGTGCGTGGCGAGCAGGCCCTGCGCGAGCAGCTGGCGCACGACGCTTCGCCACTGCTGTTCGCTGAGGTCTTGGCCGATGCCCCACGTGGTGAGCGAATCGTGGTCGTACTGGCGCGAGCGCGGCGTCTCTTTACCGCGCAGGATGTCGATGAGGTGCCCGGCGCCGAACTTCTGCCGGCGCTCACGCTGCAGGCGCACGATCGTGGACATGAGCTTCTGTGCCGGCACGGTGCCGTTCCACGAGGCGGGCGGCTCGAGGCACGTGTCGCAGTTGCCGCACGGCTGGCTCGGCTGGCCGAAGTAGCCGAGCAGGTTCTGGCGTCGACACTGCACGGTCTCGCAGAGCGCGAGCATCGCGTCGAGGTGGTGCGCCAGGCGGCGGCGATGCGCGAGGTCTCCGGGACTCTCGTCGATCATGCGGCGCTGCTGCACGACGTCTTGCAAGCCGTAGGCGAGCCAGGCGGTGGCCGGGGCGCCGTCGCGGCCGGCACGGCCCGTCTCCTGGTAGTAGCCCTCGACCGACTTCGGCAGGTCGATGTGCGCCACGAATCGAACGTCGGGCTTGTCGATGCCCATGCCGAACGCGATGGTCGCGACGATGACGACGCCGTCTTCGCGCAGGAACCGCTCTTGCGTGCGACGGCGGAGCGAAGCGTCGAGTCCGGCGTGATACGGCAGCGCGTTCACGCCGTTCGCTGCGAGGAAAGCTGCGGTCTTCTCGGTGGTGGCGCGGGAGAGGGCGTAGATGATGCCCGAGACCGGATTGCCTGCGGCATCCACACCCTCGCTGCGGACGAAGTCGAGCAGCTGCTTGCGTACCTCGAGCTTGGGCGCGATGCGGTACTGGATGTTGGGGCGGTCGAAGCTCGAGACGAAGTGCCTGGCCCCGCCGAGCGAGAGCCGGTCGGTGATCTCGCGGTGGGTGGCATCGGTGGCGGTGGCGGTGAGCGCGATGCGCGGCACGTCGGGCCAGCGCTCGGCGAGCTCGGAGAGCGCGAGGTAGTCGGGCCGGAAGTCGTGGCCCCATTGCGCGACGCAGTGCGCCTCGTCGATCGCGAAGAGCGCGACCTTGCCGCGCGCGAGGAGCTGCTTGGCCGACTCGGTGTTCAGGCGCTCGGGCGCGACGTAGAGGAGGTCGAGCTCGCCCGCGATGTAGGCGCGCTCGACGTCGGAGCGCTCGGCGGGCTGCTGGCTCGAATTGAGGTAGGCGGCCCGCACGCCGTTGCGAACGAGGGCGTCGACCTGGTCGTGCATGAGCGCGATGAGCGGCGAGACCACGATGCCGGTGCCCTCGCGGAGCAATGACGGGATCTGGTAGCAGAGACTCTTGCCGCCGCCGGTGGGCATGAGCACGACGGCGTCGCCGCCCGAGGTGACCTGCTCGATGATCTCGGCCTGCTCGCCGCGGAACGCGTCGTAGCCGAACACCGTGTGCAGCGCCTCGGCCGCCGTCGCGAAGCGGGCTGGGGCGACGCCGCCGGGCACCGTCGCGGTCGTGTTGCGAGCAGCGCCTTGCCCGGTGCCTCGCGGCGGCGGGGAACCGAAGCCGGCCCCGCTTTCGTTCGAGGCTGAGCCCGACCAGCCGTCGTCGGCGGGCGGAACCCAGTCGTCATCGGGCGGTGGCGCGAACTCGTCGGGATCCCAGGGGACCTCCTCGGCCGAGTCGGGCTGCGCGTTCGAGTTCACTCGTCGAGTGTAACGAGCGCCGCTGACGGACCGGCCCGCCCGGCCGCGGCTGGGCGGGGCCGATCGAGCGCAGCGACCAGTGGAGGACGAGTCATCCGGAGGCTTCACCGCCACTCCGAACCGGACGAGCTCGAGATTCGCTCGAGTCGAGACGCCGATGAGGCCGGGCACTCGAGTGCCCGGCCTCATCTGCGGGTGCAGTGTTCGATCAGTCGACGGTCAGGGTGAACGAGCTCGACGTGCCGGTCGTCGGCACCGAGATCTCGAACATCTGCGCGCCGCTCGCTCCCTCGGGGATCGTGAACACCACCGTCGCCTGGCCGATGTTGTCGAGCGTCGGCGTGAACGACCGGTCGACCGGCGCGCTCGCGAGGTCGACTCCGCCGAGCGAGACGACGACGGTTCCGGCCGCCGGCTCGTTCGTGCTGAAGTCGAGCGACGAGAGGTTGACCGTCACCTGGTCGCCCGCGTCGTAGCCGTCGGCGTCGGGAGCCGAGACCTTGACTCCGACCGCTCGCTGCGCGTAGTCAGGCGTGGCCGTGCCGTGGGCCGCGAACCAGTCGACCATCGACTCGAGGTCGACCTTGCCGCTGTCGGCCTTGCTCGTGCCCGTCGCGAGGGTGAGGAAGTTGTCTCC
The DNA here is from genome assembly GCF_030815405.1 of Agromyces albus. Lineage (NCBI taxonomy): Bacteria > Bacillati > Actinomycetota > Actinomycetes > Micrococcales > Microbacteriaceae > Agromyces > Agromyces albus. The sequence continues at coordinate 2,955,224 of NZ_JAUSWX010000001.1, forward strand.
ACCGGTGCCGAGGAACGAGTTCACGCCGACCGAGTACGTCGCCGCCGGATCGAGCGGCTCGCCGTTCAGGCGAATGCTCGTGATGTGCGAGCCGCTCGCCGCGGTGGGGTCGTAGGTGTAGGTGAGCCCCTCGCTCACGCCGAGCTTGAGGAACGGCCTGGATGCCCCGGCGGGCTGCCATTGCTCCTCGAGCACGGCCTTGATCTTCGCTCCGGTGAGATTCATCGTGACGAGCGTGTTCGCGAACGGCTGCACCGCAGCGGCCTCGCGATACGTGACCTCGCCCGCGTCGATGTTCGCCCGCAGACCGCCCGGGTTCATGAACGTGACATCGACCTCGCGAGTGCCGTCTTCATTGAGCGCCCAGAGCTGCACGTCGGCGACGAAGTTGCCGAGTGTCGACTCACCGCCGCGGTTCTCGGGGTAGGAAGCGCCGCCGAGGGGAGCGAACGCGGCCCGGTTGAAGTTCGCGCTCGCCTCGCCCAGGACGACGTTGCCGAGCTCATCGGCGACGATCTTCGCCTGGTCGACGATCGGCTTGACTTCGGGGTCGTCGAGGTAGAGCGGCGTCGAGCCGTCCATGAGGTTGTAGACCTCGTTGGTGATCTTCGAGATCTTCTTCGCCGCGCGATCGAACTGGATCTCCATCTTGGAGAACTTCTCGCCGTACTGGCCGCTCGAGATCACGGGCCGGCCGTCGATCACGTGGTTGTAGGCGAGATGGGTGTGACCTGACACGATCGCGTCGACCTCGGCGGTCGTGTTGAGCACGATCTTGCCGAAGCGCGACGAAGGATCGACTGCCGACGCCACGTCGGTCGTCGCCGCGCCTTCGTGCACGAGCAGGATGAGGATGTCGGCTTCGCCGTTGTCCTTCTTGCCGTCGCTCAGCTGCGCCGCGACGCGGTTCGCGGCCTCGGCGACGTCGCCCACCGTGATCTCGGCGATGCCGCCGGGGCTCACGAGTGACGGGAGCTCGTCGGTGACCGCTCCGATGAAGCCGACGTTGACGCCGTCGAACGACTGGATCCAGTACTCGGGCAATGCCGGCTTTCCGGTCGCCTTGTCGTAGACGTTGGCGCCGAGGTACTCCCAGAGGGCGAGCGGCATCACGCGATCGGTGAGGTCGGCGAAGCCCTGGTCGAACTCGTGGTTGCCGACGGAGCTCACCTCGAGCCCGGCGGCGTTGAGCGCCTCGATCGTCGGCACATCCTGCTGGATGAACGACGTGAACGTGGAGGCGCCGATCATGTCACCGGCCGCCGCGAACACCGTGTTCGGGTTCTCGGCGCGGATCTGCTTGACCGCGGTGGAGAGCGCCGCGATGCCGCCGGACGGTGCGGACTGCTCGATGCGACCGTGGAAGTCGTTCACGGTCACGACATCGATCTCGACCGTCGAGGGAGCCGACTCCGTGCCCACGCCGACGAGGATCGGGTCGTGATCGCTCGAGCGGTAGGGGGTGCCGGCTTCGCTCGCCGGACCCCAGTACTCCCGACCGGCCCACTCGGCCGAGTTGATCGACCAGACGCCGGCTTTGGTCACCTTGTCGGTGGCCGACTTCGACGCGATGACGTGGTCGAGCGAGCCGAGCTCGCCGTCGAACGAGTACGTGTACTGGCCTGCTGCCTTCTTCGGCAGGATGTCGCTCCAGCCCGCGTCGGCGAAGGCCTTGATCGGGTCTTCCTTCGCGTAGGCGTTGAAGTCGCCGACGAGGAAGATGTCGGTCTTCCGGTCGACTGAGAGGCCCTGCGCGAAGGTGAGCAGCGACTGGGACTGCTCGACCCGCTCGTCGTTGAAGGCGTCTTGACCGGGCTGGGGGCTCGGGTCGGTGCCGCTCTTCGACTTGAAGTGGTTGGCGATGACCGTCACGAACTGCTTGTCGTACTTGAAGGTCTGGGCGATCGGCTCACGCGCGATGTCCCACACGGTCTCGTCGACGATCGTCTTGGCCTCGTCGACCGGCTTGACGGCGGCCGCGCGGTAGATGATCGCGTTCGTGATGAAGTCGGTGATCGCGGCGTCGTGCAGCGCCGCGGGCGTCGGCACGAACTTCCACACCTCGGAGCCGGCGGCCTGGTTCAGGCCGGCGACGAGGTCGGCGAGCGCCTCGTCGGGCGACTCGCCGAGCTTCACGGAGTTCTCGATCTCCTGGAGCGCCACGATGTCGGCGTCGAGGGCGTTGATCGCGGTGACGATCTTCGACTTCTGAATGGCGAACTCGGCGGCATTCGCTGCGCCGCGGGCGTTCGGGTTGTCATCTGAGAGCGTCGTGAAGTAGTTCAGCACGTTGAAGGCCGCGACCGAGACGTCGCCGCCGACCGCGGGAGCTGCAGCTGGGCGGGGGTTCGCGGCCGTGAACGTGGGCTTGAGCGATGCGTCGCTCACGTCGGTGATGGGCACCGGCGGCTGCAGGCGCCATTCGCCGAAGTCGAAGTTCAGCACGTATCCGCCGGCGGGGAAGTTCACGGCGTCGCCGTTGCGCACCACCGCGTCTTTCGTGAGGTAGGGCTGGTCGCCGGGGTGTGCCGGGTTGTCGGAGCCGTCGGAGTTGCGGACGCCGATGCTGTAGCCGTCGTCGAGGAGGAGCCGGCTCGCGCGGTTCGCGGTGTTGGCGCTGGTCGCCGCGGTCGTGCCGGGGGCGGCGGTCTCGAACGGCTCGATGGGCATCGCATTGCCGGCGTTCAGCCAGAGCTCGCCGAAGCGCAGGAGGTTGTGGCTCGAGATGAGGCGGTGCGTTCCGGTGGGCTGCACAAGCATGCCCTCGAACGCCTCACGTGCGCCGCCGAGCACCGTGGCGGGCATGGGGGTGAGGGCGGGAACGCCGACCCCGGCCTGCACGAGTTCGACCGCGCCGGCGGCGGAGCCCGTGATCTGCGTGTTGCCGTTGAACTCGCTCACGCGGCCGGTGACGCGCACCTTGTCGCCGATCGCGACCGCGGGGTTGGAGCTGGAGAGGAAGATGAAGATGCCGTCTGAGGCATTCGGCGTGGCATCCGTGGCCCCGCCGGAGCCCGCGGTCTGCAGGTAGATGCCGCGATATCCACCGGTGCGATGGTCGGCGGTGACGACGCCCTCGACCGTGACGACAGCGCCCACGAGCGGCGACGTCGCGACGTTGGTGCCCTGGACCTGAGCGATGCTGTGCGTCGGTTCGGCGGCGAACGCGGGGGGCGCTGCGAACACCCCGGCGAACAAAGTGCCTGCCGCGGCGATGGCCACGGCAGACAGGCGTTGGGTGGTGCGACGTTGCATGACTCTCCTCAAACGTTCGCGCCCGGCTCACACGACTCGCGATCGGGCGCGTTCCTCGGGGACTGTGCACCGTAGCCTATGAGTGCGCTGGGATGATTCCAAGGGTGTGCCGACGATTGATTCGCCGATTTCACGCGGCGTTCATGCGGTTCTGCGCACATGAGCATCGCCCGCCTTTCCGCGCGCTCGAATGAGCAAAACCACGGCGGATACGCTGGGACGATCATGCTCACCGCCGTCTTCTCCCTCACCGGGGCGCTCGTCTTCGGTGCGGCCGATTTCCTCGGAGGGCTCGCCGCCAAGCGCATGAGCGCGATGCTCGTGACGGCGATCGCGGCACTCGCGGGACTCGTCGTGCTCGTCGCCGCATATCCCGTGCTCGGCGGTGCCTGGAGCGCACACGACGTGACGTGGGGCGTCATCTCGGGCATCTCGGGCGCGATCGGGATCTCGCTGCTGTACGCCTGCCTCGCGATCGGGCCCATGAGCATCCTCTCGCCCCTCACCGCCGTGGTCTCGGCGATCGTGCCCATGATCTGGGGGCTGCTCGTGAGCGGCGAGCGATTCGGCTCCCTGGGCTATTGAGCACTCGGTCTCGCGCTCTTGGCGGTCGTGCTCGTGGGCTTCGTGCCCGAGCGCGGAGCGGTGCGGCCGCGCTCGCGAGGCCTCCTGCTCGCGGTGGGCGCCGGCATCGGCATCGGCGGCTTCTACATCACCATCGACCAGACCTCGGATGAGAGCGGCGTCGTGCCGCTGTTGCTCGCCCGCGGCGTCACGACCACGATCATGGTCATCGTGATCGGCGTGCTGGCGATCGTCGCCGTGTCGCGTCGGGCTGCACGCGAGATGAGGGACGAGCGGATGCCGCAGCCTGCGGTGATCGGCGTGGGCGAGGCGAATGCGGGCGCGGGGGCTCCGGCATCGGGGGATGCTGCGAGGTGGCTTCGATACGCGTCCCGCTTCGCCGGGCGCTACTCGACCACCGGACTGCTCGCGGTCGCGTGCGGCGTGGTCGACGTGGTCGCCAACGGGCTGCTCCTGCTCGGCATCCGCGCGGGCGACCTCTCGGTGGCTGCGGTGCTCGGGGCGATGTATCCGGCCGGCACGATCCTGCTCGCCGCCGTCGTGCTGAAGGAGCGCATCGCGCCGGTGCAGTGGGCGGGCCTCGTGCTCGCACTCACGGCGGCGGGCATGCTCGCGCTCGCGTGACCTGTGGCGCTACTCCACCACCGGGGCTAGAGACGCAGCACCTCGGTGACGCGCACGACGGCCGCGCCCTCCTCGGCCGAGGCGTCGAGGTCGACCTCCGCGCGGATGCGCCAGTCGTGGTCGCCGGCTGGGTCGTCGATCGTCTGCTCGACGCGCCAGGTGCCGGCCGCGGCATCCGTCTCATCGATCGCGACGAGCGCGGGCGAACGCGCAGCCCCGCCCGTGCCGATCTCGTCGTGCTCGTCGTAGTAGCGGTCGAGCGCGGCCGGCCAGTCGACGTCGGGGTCGAGTTCGGCGAGCTCGTCGTCGCGCTGCAGCGCCGCGAGTTGCACGCGGCGGAACAGCTCGTTGCGCACGAGCACCATGAAGGCGCGACGGTTCGTGACGACCGACGGCGGTGCGGGCGGAACGACGGGCGCGTCGTCTTCGGGCAGGTGCGTCGAGGGGTCGACGAGCTCGTTCCACTCGTCGACGAGGCTCGAGTCGACCTGCCGTACGAGCTCGCCGAGCCACTCGATGATGTCGAGCAGCTCCTCGTTCTTCGCCTCGGTGGGCACCGTCTGCCGGATGGCGCGGAACGCATCGGAGAGGTAGCGCAGCACGAGCCCCTCGCTGCGTGCGAGTTGGTAGTGGAAGACGTATTCTCCGAACGACATGCTGCGCTCGAACATGTCGCGCACGACCGACTTGGGCGAGAGCTCGAAGTCGCGCACCCACGGCTGGCTCGACGCGAAGGTCTCGAAGGCCTGCGCGAGCAGCTCGTCGAGGGGCTTCGGCCACGTGACCTCTTCGAGCAGCTCCATGCGCTGGTCGTACTCCACGCCATCGCGCTTCATCGCGGCCACGGCCTCGCCGCGCGCCTTGTACTGCTGCTGCGAGAGGATCGGCCGCGGGTCGTCGAGCGTCGACTCGATGACGCTCACGACGTCGAGCGCGTAGTGGCCCGTCGCGATTCCCGATCCGGGCGCCGCATCGGGGTCGAGCAGCTCGATCGCGGCGAGCGCGAATGGCGACAGCGGCTGGTTCAGCGCGAAGTTCGGCGGCAGGTCGACCGTGAGCCGCACGATCGGCGGCGCGGCATCGGGCGTCGGCACGATCTCGACCACGCCCGCGTCGCGCAGGGTCCGGAATATCTCGAGCGCGCGCCGGGCGAGTTCGAACTGCCGCGGACGCGGCTCGTGGTTGTCGGTCACGAGCGAGCGGATGTTTCCGATGACGTCGCCACCGCGCCCGATCACGTTGATCAGCATCGCGGCACTCAGCTGCAGGTGCGGGGTGAGCGGCTCGGGCTCGGCGGCCACGAGTCGCTCGAACGAGCCCTCGCCCCACGTGATCTGTCCGGCCGGCGCCTTCTTGCGCACGACCTTCTTGAGCTTCTTCGGATCGTCGCCCGCCTTGCGGACGGACGTCTCGTTGTCGATCTCGTGCTCGGGCGCGAGCACGACGACGGTGCCCGCCGTGTCGTACCCCGCGCGGCCGGCGCGCCCTGCGATCTGGTGGAACTCGCGCGCGCTGATCTGCCGCATCTTCGTGCCGTCGAACTTCGCGAGCGCCGTGATGAGCACCGTGCGGATCGGCACGTTGATGCCGACGCCGAGGGTGTCGGTGCCGCAGATGACGCGCAGGAGCCCGCGCTGCGCGAGGGTCTCGACGAGCCGGCGGTAGCGGGGAAGCATGCCCGCGTGGTGCACGCCGATGCCGGCGCGAACGAGCCGCGAGAGGGTCTTGCCGAAGGCCGTGGTGAAGCGGAACCCGCCGATCGCGTCGGCGATCTCGTCGCGCTGCTCGCGGGAGACGATGCGGATCGACGAGAGTGCCTGCGCCCGCTCCATCGCCGCGGCCTGCGAGAAGTGCACGATGTACACCGGCGCCTGACGCGTCTCGAGCAGCTCTTCGACGGTCTCCTGCACGGGGGTCTTCGCATAGGAGAAGTGCAGCGGCACCGGCCGGTCGACGCCGGTGACGCGCGCGGTCTCGCGGCCCGTGCGGCGAGTGAGGTCGTCGGCGATCGCGGTGACGTCGCCGAGCGTCGCCGACATGAGGATGAACTGCGCGCGCGTGAGGGTGATGAGCGGGACCTGCCACGCCCAGCCGCGCTCGGGATCGCCGTAGTAGTGGAACTCGTCCATGACGACCTGGTCGACCTCGAGATCCGCGCCCTGCCTGAGTGCGAGGTTCGCGAGGATCTCGGCCGTGCAGCAGATGATCGGGGCATCCGCGTTGACCGAGCTGTCACCCGTGACCATGCCCACGCTCTGCGCGCCGAAGATCTCGACGAGCTGGAAGAACTTCTCGCTCACGAGCGCCTTGATGGGCGCCGTGTAGAAGGTGCGGCCGCCTCGGGCGACGGATGCCGCGTGCGCCGCGACCGCGACGAGCGACTTGCCCGTGCCCGTCGGGGTGGAGAGGATCACGTTCGCGCCTGACACGATCTCGATGATCGCCTCGTCTTGCGCGGGATAGAGCGCGAAGCCGCGCTCGTCGGCCCAGCCCACGAAGGCGTCGTACATCGCGTCGGCGTCGTAGGGGCGCGGGGCGAGGTCGGGCAGCGTCAGGGTCATCCGTTCGAGTCTGTCACGCGCAGCTGGGGAGCCGGCGCGCACGGCCGGCGGCGCGAGCACACCCGGACCGGGTCAGGCCGATTCGCGCACGACGAGCTCGGTCGGCACGGTGAGCCGTGCTGCACGCTGGCCGTCGCGCACGTCGAGCAGCATGCGCACCATCTCGCGGCTGATGCGGTCGAAGGGCTGGCGCATCGTCGTGAGCGGCGGGTCGGTGCGCTGGGCGACTGGCGAGTCGTCGAAGCCGGCGACGGCGACGTCGTCGGGCACGCGGCGTCCGGCGGCGACGAGGGCGTCGATCGCGCCGGCCGCCATCAGGTCGTTCGCGGCGAAGACGGCGTCGAGGTGCGGCATCCGCTCGAGGAGTTCCTTCATCGCGGCGAAGCCGCTCGCCCTGCTGTAGTCGCCCTGGGCGACGAGGCGCTCGTCGAAGGCGTCGCCCTGCTCCTCGCGATACCCAGCGAGTCTGCCGATGCCGCCCGACGTGTCGAGGGGGCCGGCTATGTGCGCGATCGTGCTGCGTCCGGTCGATCGGAGGTAGTCGACCATCGCGCGGGCACCGTCGACGTCGTCGGCCTCGACGTAGCCGATCGACTTCTCGAAGCCGAGCGGCACGCCGCACGCGATGACCGGCACGCGGGCCGCGGCGAACTCGGAGAGGAAGCTCTGGCGTCCGCGGTGCGAGGAGACGAGGAGGGCGCCGTCGACGTGGCCCGCCATGATGAACTCCGTCGCCCGGCGCTGCTCGTCGTCGGAGCCGGCCATCAGCAGCACGAGCGGCAGGTCGTGCTCGGCGAGCGCTTCGGCGGCGCCGCGCATGAGGGCCGAGAAGTTGGGATCCTCGAAGAGCCGTTCGTGCGACTCGGTGAGGAGGAACGCGATGGAGTTCGCGCGGCTCGTCGCGAGGTTGCGAGCGTGGGGATTGATGCGGTACCCGGTCTGCTTGATCGCCTCGTCGACGGCCGCCGCGGCAGCGGCCCCGACCCAGTGCCCGCCGTTGAGCACGCGCGAGACGGTGCCGCGCGAGACGCCGGCGACGCGAGCGACATCCTCGATCGTCGGTCGTCGTCGGGGCGATCCGGGTTCCACGCCACCCACCCTATTGCCGCGGCCCGCCATGTTCAGGCTTTCACGGCTCCCGCGGCGAGATCGACGCGCCAGTACCGCTGCAGCACGAGGAACAGCGCGATGAGCGGCACGATCGAGAGCAGCGCGCCCGTGATCACGAGCGTGTACATCGACGGCTGGCTCGCGCCCTGGTTGAGCAGGCCGCTGAGGCCCACCGTGATGGGGAACAGCCGGTCGTCGCCGAGCATGATGTACGGGAGCATGAAGTTGTTCCACACCGCGACGAACTGGAACAGGAAGATCGTCACGAGTCCCGGCATCATCATCGGCATGGCGATGCGGTGCAGGATGTAGAGCTCCCGCGCTCCCTCGGTGCGCGCCGACTCGATGACGTCGGTCGGCACGGCCGCCGCCGCGTAGATGCGGGCGAGGTAGATGCCGTACGGGCTGATGATCTGCGGCAGCAGCACCGACCAGTACGTGTTCGTGAGTCCCATCTGGGCGAGCAGGAAGTACTGCGGGATCGCGAGGATGACGCCGGGCACGAGCACGCCCATGAGCAGCACCTTGAACACGGTGCCCTTGCCGGGGAACGAGAACTTCGCGAGCGCGTAGCCCGAGAGCGCCGACACGTAGGTGGAGAGGATGGCACCGACGCCCGCGTAGAGCGCGGTGTTCACCATCCACCGCCAGTACAGGCCGTCGCGGTACTGAGCGAGCTCGACGATGTTGTCGAACAGGTGCGTCGACGGGGCGAACGTGAACGTCGAGAACAGCTCAGCGCTGCCCTTCGTCGCGGCGATCAGCACCCAGAGCACGGGCAGCAGGCAGTAGACGGCGCCGAGCAGGAGCACGGCAGTCGTGCCGACGCTGATCGGATGCCGCACGCGGCGGCTCGCGGCATCCGCTCGCCTCGGTTCGTGGATGCCGGGCAGCGGCGACGCGACCCGTTCGGCCGATGAGTTGAAGACCGTGGTCATGTCAGTCCTCCTGACCGAAGGCGCGGCGCTGCACGACGCGCAGGAAGATGAAAGAGATCGCGAACGTCGCGAGCGCGATGATGATCGACGTCGCCGCGGCGGAGTAGACGTCGTCGCGAGTGAACGCGTCGCGGTAGACGAGCATGAGCGGCGACCAGCTCGTGGAGAGGCTGTTCGTGAGGGGCCGCAGGGTCGTCGGCTCGGCGAAGACCTGCAGCGTCGCGATCATCGAGAAGAGCGCCGTCATGACGAGGGCCGGCGCGATGCTCGGCACCTTGATGCGCAGCGCGATCTGCAACTCGCTCGCGCCGTCGATCGTGGCCGCTTCGTAGATCTCGCTCGGCACGGCCTTGAGCGCCGTGTACATGACGATCATGTTGAAGCCCACGCCGCCCCAGAGGCCGATGTTCGCGATCGCGAACGTGACGAGCCCCGAGGAGAGCAGTGACGGCACATCCCAGCCGAACTGCTCGAAGACCCAGTAGAAGGGGCTGACCGCCGGCAGGTAGAGGAAGCCCCACAGCAGCGACGAGATGACGGCCGGCACCGCGTAGGGCAGGAAGATCGAGGTGCGCGAGAAGGCCTTGGTGCGCGTGCGCTTCGCGTCGAGGAGGAGCGCGAACAGGAGCGCGAGGCCGAGCATCGCCGGCACGAGGACGAGCCCGTAGACGAGCACCCGGCCGACGCTCGCCCCGAACTCGGGATTGCCGAGGGCGCTCACGTAGTTCTCGAACCCCGCGAACACCTGCGATCGCGACCCCGAGCCGAGGCCGAGCCCCTCGACCATCTCCTTCTGGAAGCTGAGGTAGAGGGTGTAGAAGATCGGGGCGGCCATGAAGACCGCGAAGAGCACGATGCCGGGGGCGAGCATCGCATAGGGCACGAGCGCCCGGCGTGCCTGGGTGCGCCGACGGGATGGGCGCTCAGGATGCCGCGTGGCGACCGGCGCCGACTCCACTGTCGCTGTCATGGTGGTTCTCTCTCCTGCTGAGGAGGGGGCGCCGCGCGGGCGCCCCCTCCGGCCGCACGCTACTTGACCGTGAATCCGCTCGAGGTCATGTCGTCGACGGTGATCTGCTGCATCGCCGTGAGGGCGTCGAGGAAGGCCTGCCGCGACTTCGCCTCGGCGGCCTTCGCGAACTCGTCGTTGTAGGCGCTGAACGCGACGTTCACGTTCGGGCCGTACTGGAACGGGGCGACGGATGCCGCAGCCTCGGCCGCGACGTCGTAGAAGTCGGGCTGGTTGCTGAAGAACTCGGGCGCCTCGGTGAGCGCACCCGCTGCCGCCGCCGTCGAGGCCGGGTAGATGCCCGTCTCGGTGACGAGCGCCGCGATCGCCTCGGGGTCGGTATTCAGCCACGTGGCGAACTCGACGGCCGCCTCGACGTTCTTCGACTGCGTCGTGACCGCGGTCGACGAGCCGCCCCAGTTGCCGTTGCTCGGCTGCGAGTCGTCCCAGTCGGGCAGCGCCGCGGCCTTCCAGAGTCCCGCGGTGTCGGCGGCGTTGCCCGAGAGCACGCCCGGACCCCACACGGCGCCGAGCCAGCCGACCTGCGTGCCGTCGTTCAGGCCCGCGTTCCACTCGGGCGTGTACATCGGCTTGTTGTCGATCACGCCCTCCTCGACGAGACCGCCCCAGTAATCGGCGACCTTCTGGGTCGGCTCCTCGTCGATGCCGACGCTCCACGCGTCGCCGTCGATCGACCACCACTCGGAGTTCGCCTGCTGCGCGAGGCCCGCGAACCAGCCGGCGTCGTTCGCCGAGAAGGTGCCGAGGAACTTCGACGGGTCGGCCGTGTGCACGGCGCGTGCGACCTCGGCGTACTCGTCCCACGTGGTGGGAACCGAGAGGCCGAGCTGCTGGAAGATGTCGTCGCGGTAGTAGAACATCATGGGGCCGGTGTCCTGCGGGATCGCGTAGACCGCGTCGCCGCCGAGGGTCACGGAGTCCCAGACGCCGTCGGGGAACTCGCTCGCGATGTCATTCGCACCTGCGTCGGCGAGGTCGGCGAGGGCGTCGGATGCCACGAGCGTCGGGATCTTCTGGTACTCGGCCTGGATCAGGTCGGGAGCACCGCTGCCCGCCTTGATCGCGGTGAGGAGCTTCGTGATGGCGGGGTCGCCGCCGTCCTGCTTGTTGACGGTGACCTGGATCTCGGGGTGCTCCTCGTTCCAGATGTCGACGACCTTGTCGAGGTTCGGCGCCCAGGCCCAGTAGTTGAGTTCCACCGGGTCGTCGGCCGTGCCGGCCGAGCCCGCGTCAGGCGCGCAACCCGTCATGATGAGTGCTGCGGCGGCGGCCGTGGCGAGAGCGCCGAGACGGAGTGTCCTACGCATTTCGTCCTCCTTGTCGAAAGCTGTGTGAGAGTGCAGGGGTCCGGCCGGAACTCCGTCATGGAGTCGATCGGACTGTGTGCGCTCCCAGTAACACATAGTGGCGCTCGGGTGTCAAGCCAGCGCATTCAGAATGACACTGGTCGCCGCTTGCTGTGATAGAACTGGGAGCGCACACAGTTGAAGGAGCACTTCGTCGTGACATCCGTCCTCCCCAGCCCGCGCTCGACACCGACGTCGCAGCCGCTCGCCGTGACCCACGAACCCTGGGCCGAGCCGCTCACGCGGCCCGCGATGGGCACCACGATCGACCGACACGAGCGTGTCGCGCTCACCAACCGCTACGTCGAGATCTCGGGCCGCCCCGCGATCCCCGTCTCGGGCGAGCTGCACTACAGCCGCGTGCCCCGCGCGGAGTGGGAGGAGCGGCTCCGGCTCATGCGCTCGGGCGGCGTCACGGTCGTCGCTGCGTACGTCATCTGGAACCACCACGAGCTCGAACCGGGCCGGCCGAGCTTCGAGGGCGACCTCGACGTCGCCGCATTCGTCTCACTGTGCGCGGCGGTCGGTCTCGACGTCGTCATGCGGATCGGCCCGTGGTGTCACGCCGAGGCGCGCAACGGTGGCTTCCCCGATTGGATCCAGGATGCCCCGGTCGCGCACCGCACCGACGACCCTGGCTACCTCGCGCTCGTCGAGGAGTGGTTCGCCGCCCTCGGCCTCGAGCTCGCGCCGCTCTGCGGACCGGCGAGCAACGTCATCGCGATCCAGCTCGAGAACGAGCTCTACGACCAGCCGAGTCATCTCGCGACGCTCAAGGCGCTCGCCCGCCGCCACGGCATGACGGCACCCGTCTACACCGCGACCGCCTGGGGCGGCGCCGAGCTGCCGGCGGGCGAGGTGCTCCCCCTGTTCGGCGGCTACGGCGACGGCTTCTGGGTCGACGCCAACCACGACTGGGACACCACCTTCCGTGAGCACTTCTTCTTCTCGCACACGTGGGACGATCCCGGCATCGGCGCCGATCTCCGCGACCACCCCGGAATCGGCCGCCGCGGCGAGACGCGTCGCCTTCCCTCGGCGTCGTTCCCTGCGGCGACATGCGAGCTCGGCGGCGGCATGGCGACCGCCTACCACCGGCGTCCGCTGCTCGACGGCAGGGACATCGCGGCCGTCGCGCACAACAAGATCGGCAACGGCTCCGGCTGGCAGGGCTACTACATGTACGCGGGCGGCGTGAACCCGCGCCCCGCGCTGCAGGAGTCGCACGCCACGGGCTACCCGAACGACCTGCCCGAGTTCGACTACGACTTCCACGCCCCGATCGGCGCGGCCGGCCGGCTCGCCTCGAGCCACGCCGAGCTGCGTCGCCAGCACGCGTTCCTCGCCGCCTTCGGATCGGCCATCGCCGAGATGCCCTCGACCCTGCCCGAGCACCTGCCCGCCGGAGTCGACGACGCGAGCACCCTGCGGTGGGCGCTGCGCAGCGACGGGGAGTCGGGCTGGGTGTTCGTCACCTGGCAGCAGCCGCACGTCGCACTCGAGACCTACCGCGGTGCGCAGTTCGCCGTGACCCTCGATAGCGGAACGACCGTGTTCCCGCACGCCCCCGTCGACGTTCCCGCGGGAACGATCGCGCACTGGCCCGTGAACCTCGAGCTCGGCGGGGTGCGCCTCGACTGGGCGACCGCCTCGCCGCTCACGGTGCTCGGCGGCGATCATCCCACCCTCGTCGTCGTCGCCGAGGCGGGCATCCCCGTCGAGCTCTCGGCGCATGGCGCCACCGTCGAGACGGACTCGGATGCCGCGATCACGAGCACCGCTCCGGGCGTCTTCGTGATCGACGCGAGCGAGGTTCGCCGGCTCGAGCTCGTGCAGGGCGAGGGCCGGCTCGCGGTGCTCGTCGTGCCCGCGACATCCACGGGACTCGTCTGGGTGCTCGACGCGACCGGCGAGCGCCGGCTCGTGCTCTCGGATGCGCCCGTTCATGAGGACGCAGCCGGGGCACTCGTCGCGCGATCGTCGTCGGTGCCTGCCGTGCAGGAGTACCGCGTGCAGGCGGGCCGCTTCGAGCCGGTGACGTTCGCGGTGCGTGCGCCTGGCCGCGACGAACTCGTCGACGCCTCTGCGCCGCAACAGGGTGAAGCGCCGCCCGCGAACTACGGCGACCGGGCGGGCCGGGCGTCGGCGCCGACGCGAGAGGACGTCGCCCGGTACGGCACCGCGTGGACGATCACGCTCCCGCCGAGGGGCCACGGAATGCGCACCCTCGAGATCGAGTGGGCGGGCGACGTCGCGCGGCTCGAACTCGGCGGCGAGGTCGTGGCCGACCGGTTCTGGGACGGCACGCCGTGGACGATCGGGCTCGGCGGGCGCGACGCACTCGGACGCCGCGCCGATGACGATGGCCCCGTCGAGCTCACCCTGCGTATCGTGCCGCTGCACCCCGAGGCATCCGTGCACCTCCCGGCCACCGCAGCTGCTCGGCGCGAAGCAACCCGCGACCCGCTCGTCGCACTCGATTCGGTGCGCCTCGTCGAGGCGCCGGCCTGGCGCGAGGCGTAGGCGAACGTCTGGGCGAGACTTCGCGGTTCGGTTGTCTCAGGCCTGCGTGGCCTGCGGCGCGAACCCCGTCTGCAGACGGCCGACGCCGTCGTACTCGACTTCCACGTCGAGGGCATCGGATGCCGCGGGCGCAATCACGCTGACGATCGGACCCCTGGCCGGCGACCACTCGATGCTGCCGCGCTCGAACACACCCCGGTGCACTCCCGACTCGACGTCGACGACGACGTCGCCCACGGGCACGCCGAGCGCCGAGTTCTCCCAGCCGAGGAGTGCCCAGATGTCACGCACCATGCCGTGCACGATGGCGGCACCGTGGAGGGGCGTCCAGTAGATCGAACCGCCCTCGAAGTGCGCGAAGCGGCCGCGGCGCGTCTCGGCAGCATGGTCGCCGCGAACGGAGGCCACGCCACGGGACGGCTGCTCGTCGGTGGTCGGGAATCCGAGGAACGACGCCTCGCCGCCCTCGGCCTTCCAACGCTCGGCGATCGCGCCGTGCACCTCGTGGGCGCCGGTGCGCTCCGACCAGTACACGGAGCCGTGCGTGAACTCGCGGTGATACGCGTCGGCGGTGCCGATGCGCGTGTGCAACCCGGTCGCCTCGCCCAGCCACGGATGTTCGGCGCGCTTGGCGCTGATCGCGGGCACCGCGACCAGGAGGCGGTTGGCCGGGTCGTAGCGCACGGCGGCACGGAAGTCGCTCCAGCTGAGCGCTCGATCGACGCGAGTCGCATGGACCTCGTCGGGGCGAGCGGCGTTCGGGTGGCTGCGCCGCGCGATGCGCGTCATCCGCTCAGTCATCGATCGTCCTCTCGCTCATGAATTGGGGAGCCGGCCTGCACCAGTGTTCGAGTCCACGGTGCATGGCCGGCTCTGAATCGACCTCCCACAGTGACAGTTCCCCCTGCGGTCCATAGGACGACGATCGTCTCCGACCATATGGTCACCGGCCGACAGGGGGAATCAGGGGTACCCCTGATCTTCGCGGTGGTCGAGTAGCCCGCGCGGCGCTACTCAACCACCGGAGCGGGGCGCGGCGCGGGCGATCGCGACCGTCGTCTTCACGATGAAGGCGCGGCGCTCGGCCGTGCGCCCGGCACTCGCGCCGACGAGATACCCGTCGAGATGCGCGAGCACCGGCCACGCGTTCACGAGGGTCACGATCGTGAGGAGGATTTCTCCCGCCATCGCGCGGTCGACGCCCGGAAGCAGATCTTGGAAGCGCAGCACCTTCGCGTCGTGATACGCGACCCGCGCCGCGTCGGCGGTGGCGGCGCCGCGTTCGAGGCCCTCCCAGAACACGAGTCGCGGGATGGTGGTGTCGGCGAGGTGATGGTCGAACAGGCGCCCGGCGTAGTCGCCCGCCGCCTCGGGTCCCTCCCCGGTCATCGGCACCTCGTCCATCATCGCCCGCAGGCGGGTGGCGAGCACCGTGGCGAAGAGCTCGTCCTTCTTGCCGAAGTACTGGTAGATGCGCTCCTTGTTGACGCCGGCGGATGCCGCGATGCGGTCGATGCGCGCGCCCGCGAGCCCGTGCTCACTGAACTCCGTCGTCGCCGCGTCGAGCAGGAGGCGCTTGGTGCGCTCGGTGTCCCAGGCCATGGCGGCAAGTCTACCCAACTCCAACTGGATAGTTGCGGAATACCTCGCGGCGTGGTTCACTTACAACTATTCAGTTGGAAACATCGAGGAGCACAACATGACCACCGAATCCATCGCCACCGACTCCGCGACCTCGCCCGCCGTCGCACCCGCTTGCGCACCCGCCGCGCCGGCCGGGCCGCCCTCGGTGCACGTGCGCGCCGTCATCACGTGGCTCGCCATCTTCCCGCTCGTCGCGATCGGCATGCTCGCGATGGCGCCGATCTCCGAGTCGTGGCATCCGGTGCTGCGCGCCTTCGTGCTGACGCTCATCGTCGTGCCGCTCGCGGTCTACCTCGTCGTGCCGCAGCTCATCCGCGGGTACGGCGCGCTGCGCCGGCGCTGAAGCTCGGTGGTCGGGTAGCCGCGCTACTCAACCACCGGACCACCGGGGGGTCGCACCGTCGGCCGCAGCACGCCCCCGGGATCACCACCGCTCACGAGCTCGACGAGCGCCTCGAGCAGGCGGAACGGCACGAGCGCCGCGACGTGCACGAGGAACAGCGGCCCCACGATCGCGAGCGAGAACGTGAGCACGAGTTGCAGCGACGCGAGCCTCGCCCAGAGCGCCGCGGCGAGCGCGGGCACGAGCACGAGCGCCAGCCACGCGGGATTCCAGAAGGCAACGACGGATGCCGCGAGCACGACGAGCGCCCCCACGACCGCTTGCACGACCAGCAACCACCCGAGCAGCCCGCCGTAAGCGCGCTCGCGATCGGCCGACACCCACGCCCACATCAGCCACGAACGCAACAGGGGCACCCGCTGTTCACGCAACGCCGTGCGGAACACGCGATCGTCTTCCCGCCGCTGCGCGAGCGCGGCGGCTCGATCGCCGAGCTCGGCTGCGACGATCGACTGCTCGTCGTGCAGCACTGCGGGCGCCGACTGCCGCCCGTAGCTCGCGATGAATCCCCACAGCGGAGTCGGCACCGACGCGAGGTCGGTGACGGCATGGGCTCCGGATGCCTCTGCCCGCGCCGGCACCCGATAGCGACGCCCCGAGACGGGGTCGAGGTACACGATGGGCGCGCGCAGCTCGAACCGGTACCCGTCGGCCGGACGTTCGGCGAGCAGCAGCTCGTCGAGCGGCCCGTCGTCGTCGGTGAGGAACGGCATCGTGGTCTCCTTCGCTCTGGAACATCCTGCCGTGTGCGGTCAGCCGAGCAGCAGCGCCACCGCGAAGAGCACCGGAACCGACCCGACGGTCGTGACGAACACCGTGTCGCGCGCGACGATCTCCCCCGTTTCGTAGCGCTGCGCGAAGACGAAGACGTTCTGCGCCGTCGGCAGCGCCGCGAGCACGGTGACCGCGTAGAGCTCGATGCCCGTGAGCCCGAACACGTACGCGCCGACCGCCCAGGCGACGAGCGGCATCGCGAGGAGCTTCAGCGCCGCGGCGAAGAACACGTCGCCCCGGCCGCTGCCCGGCTCGAGGAGCCGCTGACCGTGCAACGACAACCCGTAGGTGATGAGCATGAGCGGCACCGCCGCGTGCCCGATGAGCTGGATGGGCTCGATCACGATCGGCGGCAGCTCGAGACCCGACACCGAGACGAGCACGCCGGCGAGTGACCCGACGATGATCGGGTTTAGGAGCGTCGATCGTACGATCGCCCGCGCCGACGTATGGCCGTGCACCCGGGCACCGAGGATGGCGAGGGCCACCGGCGCGAACAGAAGCAGCTGCAGGAGCACGACCGGAGCGGAGTACGCCGCGTCACCCAGCATGTAGACCGCGATCGGGATGCCGAAGTTGTTGCCGTTCACGTATCCCGCCGAGAGGGACCCGATGACCGTGCGCTCGATGCCACGCCGCCACACGAAGAGCGAGACGACTCCGAAGATCAGCATCATCGCCACGGCGGCGATCGCCGAGACGGGCAGGAGCGCCGAGAACAGGGAGGCGACGTCGGCGGTGGCGAGCACCGAGAACAACAGGAACGGCGCGAGCACGTTGAAGTTCAGCCGCGCGAGCATCGGGCGGGCCTCAGGGCCCAGGATGCCCGTGCGGGCGGCGACGTAGCCGACGAACACCGCGAGGGCGATGACGGCGAAGCCGGTGAAGATCTCGATCACGCGCTCGGCCGTGTCGAGAGAGAGGTCGGCACGGCGGTCATCGCCTTCGACGATACTCCGGGGTGGGGGGTGGTTGGGTCGGCACTGGCGGGGGCTCGGGGGTCCGCCTAGGCTCGAAGGGCACACGGCGTCGAACGGCTGGGGGCGACATGACCGGGGCATTCGGGCACGGCGAGGTTTCCGAGATCGAGTCGGCCGAGGCATCCGTGCCCCTCGAACTCGTCGACGCGTGGTGGCGAGCGGCGAACTACCTGAGCGTCGGGCAGATCTACCTCACCGACAACGCCCTGCTCGAGCGGCCGCTCGAACCCGGCGACATCAAGCCGCGGCTGCTCGGCCACTGGGGCACCTCCCCCGGCCTGAGCTTCGTCTACGCGCACCTCAATCGCGTGATCGTGGAGCGCGGCACCCCGACGCTCTACGTGTGCGGTCCCGGTCACGGCGGCCCGGCGATGGTCGCGAACACGTGGCTCGACGGCACCTACTCCGAGCTGTTCCCCGCGGTCTCGGCCGACGGCGCCGGCATGCAGCGCCTGTTCCGGCAGTTCTCGTTCCCGGGCGGCATCCCGTCGCACGCGGCGCCCGAGACCCCCGGCTCCATCAACGAGGGCGGCGAGCTCGGCTACTCGCTCATGCACGCCTTCGGCGCGGCCCTCGACAACCCCGGACTCGTGGTCGCGTGCGTCATCGGCGACGGCGAGGCCGAGACGGGCCCGCTCAACGCGAGCTGGCGCGCTCACGCGTTCCTCAACCCGCTCACCGACGGCGCGGTGCTGCCGATCCTGCACCTGAACGGCTTCAAGATCGCGAGCCCCACGCTGCTCGCACGCATCCCCGAGACCGAGCTCGTCGACTTCCTGCGCGGCAACGGCTACGAGCCGATGCTCGTCACCGGCGGCTTCGATGGCGAAGATCCCATGCTCGTGCACGAACGCATGGCGTCGGCCATCGACGTCGCCTTCGACCGGTTCGAGCAGATCCGAGCGGATGCCGCGGACGGCGCCTTCACCGAGGAGGCCCCCCACTGGCCGTGCATCGTGCTGCGCACCCCCAAGGGCTGGACTGGGCCCGGCATCGTCGACGGCGTGCAGGTCGAGGGCACCTTCCACTCGCACCAGGTGCCGCTCGAGGGGGTGCGCGAGAACCCCGAGCACCTCGCGCAGCTCGAGGTCTGGTTGCGTTCCTACCGCCCCGACGAGCTGTTCGACGACGAGGGCCGCCCGATCGCCGAGCTCGACGCGCTGCGCCCGCGTGGCGATCTGCGCATGAGTGCGAACCCTCGCGCGAACGGCGGCATCGAGCGGTCGCTCCGGCTGCCCGAGACCGAGGAGTTCGCCGTCGACGAGACCGGCGACGACGGCGCGCGCGGCGCGACCGGCGAGGCGACGCGCGTGTTCGGATCCTGGCTCGCCGCGCTCCTGCGCGACAACCCCGACGACGTGCGGCTCTTCGGCCCCGATGAAGTGCTCTCGAACCGGCTCGGCGCCGTGTTCGACGTGACCGAGCGGGCCTGGGCCGGCGAGCTGCATCCGCTCGACGAGCACCTCTCCCGCGACGGCCGCGTCATCGAGGCGCTCAGCGAGCACCTCATGCAGGGCCTGCTCGAGGGCTACCTGCTCACGGGGCGCCACGGCCTCATCACGAGCTATGAGGCGTTCATCCACATCGTCAACTCGATGTTCAACCAGCACGCGAAGTGGCTCGAGTCGGCGAAGGACGTGCCATGGCGTGGGGATGTCGCCTCCCTCAACTACCTGCTGTCGTCGCACGTGTGGCGCCAGGACCACAACGGCTTCTCGCACCAGGACCCGGGGTTCCTGAACGTCGTCGTCAACAAGCAGGCCGAGATCGTGCGCGTCTACCTGCCGCCCGACGCGAACACGCTGCTCGCCACGATGCGTCACGTCTTCGGCACCCGCAATCGCGTGAACGTCGTGGTCGCCGGCAAGCAGCCGCAGCAGCAGTGGCTTTCGCACGACGAGGCGGTCGCGCACGTCGCGGCCGGGCTCGGCGTGTGGGAGTGGGCGGGCAACGAGCCCGGATTCGACGCGGCCGACCCTGCGGCATCCGTTCCCGACGTCGTGATCGCGTGCGCCGGCGACGTGCCCACCATCGAGGCCGTGGCCGCGGCCCAGCTGTTGCGCGATCGGATGCCGCAGCTCGCCGTGCGGCTCGTGAACGTCGTCGACCTCATGCGGCTGCAGGACCCCGCGCACCACCCGCACGGCTTGCGCGATGCGCAGTTCGACGCGATCTTCACGCCCGGCGTGCCCGTGATCTTCGCGTTCCACGGGTACGCATCGCTCGTGCACGAGCTCGCCTACCGGCGCGCCAGCCACGAGCACCTGCACGTGCGCGGCTTCATCGAGAAGGGCACGACCACGACACCGTTCGACATGCTGCACCTGAACGACCTCGACCGCTACCGGCTCGCGCTCGACGTGCTGCGCCGCGTGCCCGGGCTCGGCGAGCAGCCCGGGGTCGCCGAGATCGCCGACGAGTGGCATGCAGCCCGCGAGGCCGCCCGCGCGTATGCGTACGAACACGGTGAGGATCCGGAGTGGATCACGGGCTGGCGGTTCCGCGCGGGGTGATCCGACGGCGGCTGGGCTACCAGCGCTCGTGCACCTGCGCACGGATGTCGCGGTCGTAGAGCTCGCGCACGGCTGCGTCGAGGCTCGCGGGCAGCTCGAGCGCACCCGCGGCGGCGTTCGCGCGCGCCTGTTCGGGGGTGCGGGCGCCGGGGATGACCGAGCTGACGCCGGGCTGCTGCGCGATCCACGCGAGGGCCACTTGCGCGGCCGTGGCGTTCGGCGCCGCCGTGCGGGCGAGCTCGGTGAATTCGGCCGCGGCTCGCACTCCGGTGGCATAGTCGACGCCCGAGAAGGTCTCGCCCACGTCGAACGACTCGCCGTGGCGGTTGAAGTTGCGGTGATCGTCGGCGGCGAACTCGGTGTCGAGCGTGTAGCGCCCCGAGAGCAGCCCGCTCGCGAGCGGCACGCGCGCGATGATGCCGACGCCCGCCTGCTCAGCCGCGGGAAGCACCTCGTCGAGCGGCTTCAGCCGGAACGCGTTGAGGATGATCTGCACCGAGGCCACGTGCGGCCGGGCGATCGCCGCGAGTGCCTCGTCGACGCGCTCGACGCTCACGCCATAGGCGGCGATGGCCCCCTCGTCGACGAGCGTGTCGAGTGCGTCGTAGACGCGGTCGTCGCCGTAGACCGAGGTCGGCGGGCAGTGCAGCTGCAGGAGATCGAGGGTGTCGACGCCGAGGTTCGCGCGGGAACGATCCGTCCAGGCCCGGAAGTTCGCGAGCGAGTAGTTGGCGTGCTCTTGCGGCATCCGTCGCCCCATCTTCGTGGCGACCGTGACGCCCGAGCGGGGGTTGGCGCGCAGCCACTGCCCGATGAGCGATTCGCTGCGGCCGTCGCCGTAGACGTCGGCGGTGTCGAAGAACGAGACGCCCGACTCGTGGGCGGCGTCGAGCACGGCGAGCGCGTCGGCCTCGTCGACGTCTCCCCAGTCGGCGCCGAGCTGCCAGGTGCCGAGGCCGATCACCGAGACGGTGCGGCCCGTGCGGCCGAGAATGCGAGTCTGCATGGTGCTCCTGTGGTGATCGGATGTCGGATGCCGCGAACGAGCCTAGCCCGACCACCACGCTGGTTGAGCTGTGCCCGGCGCTACTCGACCACCGGGGCGGCGATCCGCACGGCGCGCCCGCTCACGACGATGCCGCCCCGCTCGGGGATGTCGACCGTGAGCTCGCTCGGGCGGCCGACATGCCGGCCCTGCTCGATGACGATGCGAGCGGGAGGCTCGACGAGGCCGAGGCCGCGCAGGTAGCCGCCGACGGCCGCTGCAGCGGCACCCGTGGCCGGATCCTCGGTGATGCGGCCCACGGGGAAGAGGTTGCGCGCCTCGAATCGTGCGACGACCTCGCCCGGACCGGCGCTCCCGCTCCCGGACGCCCCGGCATGCCGGCCGAGCGGATGCAGCACCGTGATCGTGGTCGGCCAGCCCTGTGCGTCGATCAGCGTGCGCACCGCGCCGGGATCGAACGTGAACCCGTCGAACGTCGCCGGGTCGGCGAGCACGATCACCGGATGCCAGGTGCCCGCGTATGCGAGCCGCGGCGGGAAGCCCGCGTCGAGGTCGGTGCGGTCGAGGCCGAGCAGTTCGAGCAGCGCCTCGAGCACGAACTCGCCCAATGGCGCCAGATCGGTGTCGACGCTCGTGAAGGCGGCGAGAATGCCGTCGGCGTCGGCGGTGGTCTCGATCACGATCTCGCCGACCGGCGTATCGAAGCGCACGGTGCCGGGGCCGTTTCGCTCGGCGAGCGCGATGGCGGCCGCGATCGTCGCGTGCCCGCAGAACGGCACCTCGGCGATCGGCGAGAAGAAGCGCACGACCTTGGAGCCGCCCCGCTCACCCGTGATGAAGGCCGTCTCGGCGTAATCGACCTCGGCGGCGATGCGCTGCATCGCGGCGTCGTCGAGGCCCGAGGCGTCGAGCACAACGCCCGCCGGGTTGCCGCCCTCGGGGTCGGCGCTGAAGGCCGCGTAGCGCAGGATCTCGGTGGCGTCGCTCATCATCCGATCGTCGCACGCGCAAGCGGATGCCGCATCCGTTCGCGCGACCGCGGGCGCAAGCCTCGCACTCAGGTGTTCTTCGGGGGCGAGTACCGCGTCGCCGACCACGTGCCGCCGATCGCGCTGACCTTCGTGTCGTGGTACCCGTGCGCCCGCATCACCGCGCGCACCCCGGTGTCGCCCGGTGCACTGGTCGCGCGGCCTCTGCCGTGCACGATCCAGACCGGCGCCACGCCGACGCCGCATTCACGCAGCCATCCGGGGAGCGAGACGAGCTCGGTCTCGGTGCGCACGACGGCCACGACGACCGCCGCCTCCCATGGCGCCACACGTGCGGAATCCGACAGCGCATCGGTCAGCTCGATCATGGGCAGCTCACCGCGCACGGCGACGGTCTCCCCGTGCGCGACGCCGAGCTTCTCGGCGAGCGTCGGCGCGGGCGTCGCGAGGGCCTTCGCCCAAGCGGATGCCGCCTCGCCGAGCTCGAACCGGAAGCGGTCGCCGCCCGCCTCGAACTCCACGACGCCGTCGGCCGAGCCGATGTGCCGGAACTCGGAGCGCGGCACCTTCGCACGCCGCCCACCACTCACCTCGAGCGCATCGGACTCGAGATGCAGCATCACTGCTGTTCGCTCTCCCGCGTCGATCCAGAATGCCTTCGCCTGCCGCCCCATGCATCCCTCCCCCGGCTCATGATGGCCGCCCGCCAGCAGCCGCGCAACCGGGGGCGCACAAAAGGCGGTCGCGCCGGGCGAGAACGGATGCCGCGGGCCGACCTCGCGAGGAGGGCGTGCCCGCGGCATCCGCTCGCTCAGGCCTTCGGCTCCCGGTCGGCGCCGAAGCGCTCTCGCCACTCGAGCGGGATCAGGGGACGCTCGGCCCGGACCTTGAGCTCCTGCACGGCCCACGAGTTGCCGTCGGGGTCTTCGAAGCCGAAGAACGTGCCGCCGTCGCGCGGGTCGATGACCTGCACTTCACTCGCGTCGACGCCGCGCTCGAACAGTTCCGCCCGAGCGGCGCGCGCGTCGGCGACCACGAGCTGCAGGCCCTTCATCGATCCCGGTGCCATCTCCTGCTGTGCCGGCAGGGTGCCCATGACGATCGAGCAGCCGGAACCGCGCGGGGTGAGCTGGGCGAATCGCAGCTCACCCATCACGGTGTCGTGGTCGAGGTCGAAGCCGACCCGGTCGCGGTAGAACTCGATGGCGCGGTCGAGGTCGCTCACCGGGAGGATCACGACTTCGAGGGTCCAGTCCATGGTGGTACTCCGTCTCTGGTTCGGGTGCTGATCGGTCAGGCGGCGACGAGCTCGTCGAGCCGCTCGTAGCCCTCGCTCACGCCCTGCTCCATGTTGCTCTGGATCATGCCGTCGCGAGCCTCGACGCTCGGGTAGACGGAGTGTGCGCGCAACCGCGTGCGGCCGTTGCCGAGGTCTTCGAACGTCATCGACTCGATGCTCACGACGTCGGGGAAGCCCTCGAACTCGAAGGTCTGGATGGCGAACTCGTTCTCGCGCACGGAGTGGAACACCCCGTTGAAGGCGTAGGACTCGCCCTCGGCGTTGGTGTGCACGTAGCGGTAGCCGCCTTGCGTCGTGAAGTCCCAGCGCTTGACGTCCATGTCGTAGCCGCGCGGCCCGAGCCATTGCTTGACGAGCTCGGGGTCGCGGTGCGCGTTGAACACCGCGGCGACGGGGGCGTCGAACTCGCGCTCGATATCGATGAAGGGCAGGCCCTCGGGGGCGGTGATGGTGACGGGGTTGGTCATGATTCCATTTCTTCCTGTGCGGTGCCGGCGGAAGTGCCGGCATCGGATGCCGCGGCGTCCGTGCCGCGAGAGGTGGCGAGCAGTTCATCCAGATTGCGGAATCGCTGCTCGTGGATCAGCCGGTATCGGTCGATCCACGCGGTGAGGGCCTGGAGGGCCTGGGCATCCAGGTGCACGGGTCGGCGTTGCGCGTCGCGCGTTCGCGTGACGAGCCCCGCCTGCTCGAGCACCTGGATGTGCTTCGAGACCGCTTGCTTCGTGATCTCGAATGGTTCGGCGAGTTCGTTGACCGTGGCCGGCCCTCGACTGAGGCGGGCGATGATGCCCCGGCGCACCGGGTCGGCCAGTGCCATGAAGGCACGGTCGAGGCGGTCGTCTGCGCTCGGATCCACGATCATCAACTCATTCCTTGATCAACCATTTGATTGATTACAATCTACGACGATCGGATGCCGCCGTCAAGTGTTGTCGGGAACGGGTTGCCGTGACACAAACCAGCTCTAGCTGACACAGGCCGCACTTCTGGCGACACGGGTGTCACGAAACGCCGATACGCGCTGTTGCTTCGGCAGGACCACGAGGTTGTCACTCGTGATCGGGGCGACCGCGATTGGGCCACGATCGACCCGATGATGGTGCGCTCATCGAAGGTCGTGATGAATCAGTTTGCGGTCAGCTGCGGCGCGCCCACCCGGAGACTCACGTACTCCGATGGAACACGAGAACCTCCGGGGATGGGGGCCTGTGACCAGCCATAGTCACCCGGAGGTTCTCCTCACGTCAACCCCGAACCGCTACCGGTCTCAGGTCCGAGTTGGCCGAAGGTTCGACATGCACCGATCGCGGACGAAGCGACTGGGGAAGCAGCGCGGCATGGGCAAGAAGGAGCTCATCGGTCATGGCGCGGATCTGGTCGAGGGTGAGCTTCGCCGCCGTCAGAGGATCGAGTGCCACCGCGTGATAGACGTGCTCGATGTTCCCGGTGAGGGCAGCATGCACAGCGAGAGTCTGCACACCGATGTTGGTACGGTTCAGGGCCGCGAGCTGCGGCGGCAGGCTGCCGATTGCAGTGGGCTGTACGCCGCTCCGGTCAACGACGCACGGCACCTCGACGCATGCGTCAGCAGGAAGGTTCTGAATGAGTCCCCTCGCGTTCGGTACGTTGCCGTACACGACTGTCGGCACTCCGGTGATCGCCGCGTTCACGATGCTGGCACCGTACTCGAGCGATGGTGAGAGGTCGGCCTTCAACCGTTCCAACTGTTCATCGATATCACCCTTCTCATCATGGGCGAGGCAGATTTCGTAATAGTCCCACCGCTCGGGGATGAACCGAAGCACCGTCTCCGGGTCCTTCCGGAAGTAGGGAAGATACTCCGAAGCGTGGTGGCTCGATTCTGTCTCGAAGTAGCCGAAGGCGTTCATGAGGGCGGTACGCACCTGCTCGTTTCCCCCCTCGTAGTTGCTCATCACCTCGGCCACCTCGCTGTGGTCGCCGTCGTCCTCGCTGAGGCCCGCAGCAGCAACACCGCTTCGGTGGCGCTCCGACATGACGCGGCGCAGCTCCGGGTACAGGTCCTCGCCGGCGCGCGAGAACTCGAGGATCCACGCCTGGTGGTTGATCCCGGCCGACAGGAAGGACACCTCCTCGTACGGGACACCCAGAGATCTTGCGAGCATATGGGTGGTGCCCTGCACGCTGTGGCACAGGCCGACGGCGTTAAGCCCCTTCGCGTTCAGGAAAGCCGTCGCCATCGCCATCGGATTGGCGTAGTTGATGAACTGCGCATTCGGGCACAATTCGAGCGCGTCCGAGACGATCGCCTCGTATGCCGGCACTGAACGCAGGAATCGGAAAACGCCGCCGGGGCCGACAGTGTCACCGACGGCTTGGTCGACTCCATACCGGCGCGGGATCTCGACGTCCCAGCGATAGGCATCGAGGCCGCCCACCTGGAAGGTGATGATGACGAAGTCCGCGTCGGCGAGTGCCTCGCGTCGATCGGTGGTCTCGACGACAGTCGCTTCGAACCCATGGTGGTCGATGAGGTCCCGCGCGGCGGTCGCAGTGCGGTGAACACGGTCCGCGTCAAGGTCCATGAGGGCAAGCGTGCTTCCTTGCAGTGCCGGGAAGCTGAGGATATCGCCGATCAGGCGGAACGGGAAGACGAATCCCCCCGCTCCGATGATGGTGATCTTGGGATTGTGCGTCGTTGCAGTCATGGGTGCGAGCCTAAGGTTCGAATTCTGGCATAACCTCCTCCTTTCATGTCTGACCTTCTTGAATTCTCAGCTGGCTCCGTAGACTGTCTGGATGAACGCTCGCGAGCAAGCGTCGAGACGACCGGGTTCCGTCGACTCAGCAGAGGAAGCGAGTGAAGGTCCCGAGCTACACGGCGACAGCGCCGTCGTGGCTACCAGGACGCAGCTCTGGATCCACCGTGGCGGCGCACCAGTGATGCCCCTACCGCACCGCCACGACGACCTCGAGATCAACATCGTCCTGCACGGAACCTTGGACTACCAGTTCGGCGGGACGCGGATCTCTGTTCCGGCCGGATCACTGGCTGTGTTCTGGGGCGCGACCCCACACCGCCTCGTCGCCACAGATGCCGGAGCGGACGGCGACATGTGCTGGATTCACGTGCCCCTGACGACCGTGCTGGGCTGGAACCTTCCTATGTCGGACCTGAGCGAGGTGTTGCTCAACCGGCCCATCATCGTGTCAGCGACCACGGTCGCCCGGGATCTGGAAGCCATGTTCGTCTCCTGGCAGCAGGAGGTGGGTATCGACGGTCTCGAGACGATTGCGCTACTTGAGGTCCAGGCACTCATCCGTCGCCTCCTGCACCGGCATCACCACGGCGGCGAGAAAACCTCGATCGAGACGACCGGCCCTCTGAACATCTCGTCCGATTCGATGCGGGGCGTGACCGAGATGGCGCGGTTCACCGTGGCGCACTTTCGCAAGCAAATCTCGGCGGTGGACATCGCCTCGGCCGCAAACCTGAACCCCAACTACGCGACATCGCTCTTTCGCAGAGCAGTCGGCTCGACCATCGCCGAGTATCTCATTCGCTGCCGTGTAGCGGAGGCACAGCGTCTGCTCGTGACCACAACCATGACGGCGAGCGAGGTCGCACACGCGGCTGGCTTCGGTTCTCAGAGCAGCTTTTACGCGCAGTTCACGAAGCGATGCGGAACCTCACCGGGCAGATACCGTTCCCGCTTGCTCTAGACGATATGTGGGTTCGCAGCTCTTGAGGCCGGGGGCCTTCGTTCAAGTAGACCTGGCCGCCGATCGAGCGTCGCGAACCGGGGGTCGCGTGCGCGGGCCGGAGCGACGAGAATCGGCCGTGGCAATGACGTCGAGTCGAAAGGTCATCCCATGGTCACGCTCAACCCGTACCTCAACTTCCGCGGCAGCGCCCGAGAGGCGATGGAGTTCTACCAGTCGGTCTTCGGCGGCGAGCTGACGCTCAGCACCTTCGGCGACTACCAGGCGAGCGAAGACCCCGCCGAGAAGGACCAGATCATGCACGGCCAGCTCGAGGCCGACGGGGGCATCGTGCTCATGGGCGCCGACGTGCCGAGCGCCCTCGACCTTACGCCGGGCGACAACATCTCCGTGTCGCTTTCCGGCGGGCCCGGCGACGACGCGACGCTGCGCGGCTACTGGGACCAGCTGTCGTCGACCGGAACCGTCACGGTTCCGCTCGAGGTCGCGCCGTGGGGCGACGCGTTCGGCATGTGCGTCGACAGCTTCGGCGTGCACTGGCTCGTGAACATCGCGGCGAACGCGACGTAGCGGCATCCGCCTCCTGACGACGGATGGCTCATAGCCCGCCCACGGGCTGGGGTCAGCCTGCTCGCAGCCTGACCCGGCACAGTGGAGCCATGCCCGGTCGCCGTCTCCTCCCGCTCCTCGGAGTGACGACGGCGTATCTCGCGCTCGTCGCGTGGGCGACGCTCGGCCCCGCGCCGTGGCGAGCCGAGGGAAACCAGGCGCCGCTCGGCGTGCTGAATCCGTCGATCTGGCTCGAGCGTGCGACGTGGACGACGGGGTCGTCGTTCGAGTTCACCGCGAACATCCTGATGTTCGTGCCCGTCGGCGTGCTGTTCGCCATGCTGTTCGGTGCACGGCGCTGGATCATCGCGCTGGGCGCGGCGGCGCTGCTCACGTGCGCGATCGAGGTCGCGCAGATTCCGCTCGACGACCGCATCTCCGACCCGCGGGACCTGCTCGCGAACACGACGGGTGCCGTGATCGGCTTGGCGCTCGCGGGCATGGTCTGGGCCTTCCGTTGGGCGTGGATCGCCGGTGAGCGGGCGATGCAGCGCTCCGTCTGACACGCGCCGAAGCGCCTGCACGACGCGCGCCGCCCGCTCCGCGTGCCCGTGGCTACACGCCCGAATCGCATCGGTCAATCCCCTATTGAGGCAGCGCATCCCCGCCTACCGTGTTACGAGACCCGAACTCGGTGCCCGGACACGCGTTGCAGGGCGCCGCGCAAGACCCGAGTGGACGCCCATGACCGGTTGGAATGTCGACACGCTGGCACAGTCTGCAGGAGCCGGCGCGATCACCATCGTGGAAGGTTCGGCCTTCTGCGTGTCGAGCTTCAACGGCGACATCGTCCCCGACCTCCCGCACGGCGTGTTCTTCCGGGACACGAGGCTCATCTCGAGGTTGATGCTCCTCGTCGACGGGTCCCCCGTCGAACCGTTGTCGTCGATGACTCCCGAGCCGTATCGCGCGGTCATGATCGGCAGGGCCGGCCACGTGCCCGGGCGGGCGGACACGCCGCTCATCGTGGAACGCGACCGGCGAGTGGACGGCGGTTTGCGCGAGGACATCACGCTCCAGAGCTTCTCGCGCGAACCGATCATCTGCCGGGTCGAACTCGTGCTCGAAGCCGATTTCGCCGACATCTTCGAAGTGAAGGAAGGGCGCGCTCGCGGCACTCCCCGCCCGGCGAGCGCAGCGCCGCCCGGTAGCCTCCGCATGGACTCGCTCGGCGACGGCGAGGGGCTCGGCGTGAGCATCTCGGCGCGCGGCGGGTCGATCGTCGGGGATCGGCTCGTGTTCGACGTGATCCTCACGCCGCACGGCTCCTGGACTCGGCGGCTCCACCTCACGCCGACCGCGTACGGAGAGGACCTCACCACGAGCCAGCCCTTCGAGGGGCCGCTCCACGAGACGGAGCCGTTCCACGAGGCGGAGCCGCTGCGCCGCTTCATGGCCTGGCATTCCGGGATCCCCGTTCCCTCTGTCGAGAACGACGAGATCGAGCGGGTCATCGTGCAGAGCCAGCGGGATCTCGGCGCGTTGCGGATCTTCAATCCCCGGCATCCTGAGCGCGCGGTCGTGGCAGCAGGAGTGCCGTGGTTCATGGCGCTGTTCGGGCGCGACTCGTTGCTCACCGCCCTGATGTCGCTGCCGCTCGATCCGACGCTCGCACTCGGCACGCTGCAGACGCTCGCCGACCTGCAGGGCGTCAAGCTCGAACCGTCCTCAGAGGAGCAACCGGGTCGCATCCTCCACGAGGTTCGCCTCGGGGCTACGACCAACCTCGCGCTCGGCGGCGGTTCGGTCTACTACGGCACTGTAGATGCCACGCCGCTCTTCGTCGTCGTGCTCGGCGAGCTCGCCCGCTGGGGCGGGCTGCCCGATGATGCCGACGACCTCATCGCGGCCGCGGACCGGGCCCTCGAGTGGATCGATCGCGACGGGGATCGCGACAATGACGGGTTCGTCGAGTACGCCCGCCTGAACGAACACGGGCTCATCAACCAGGGCTGGAAGGACTCGTGGGACGGCATCAACTTCGCCGACGGATCGCTCGCCGAGGCGCCGATCGCACTCTGCGAGGTGCAGGGGTACGCGTACGCCGCGTTCAGCGAGCGCGCGATGCTGGCGTCGATCCGCGGCGATGACGAATCGGCGCGAATCTGGGAGTCGAGGGCGAGCGCGCTGAAGGCCGAGTTCAACGCGCAGTTCTGGATGCCCGACCGAAAGTACTTCGCCATCGCGCTCGACCGCGACAAGCGCCAGGTCGACGCCTGCGCTTCGAACATGGGACATTGCCTCTGGAGCGGGATCGTCGATGACGACAAAGCCGCGTACGTCGCCGAACGCCTGCTCTCCGACGAGATGTTCACGGGCTGGGGTGTGCGCACGCTCGCGTCGAACATGGGGGCCTACAACCCGGCGAGCTACCACAACGGCTCGGTCTGGCCTCACGACAATGCGATCGTCGCCGCGGGCCTCATGCGATACGGATTCGTCGAGGAGGCCGAGCGCATCGTCTTCGGGCTGTTCGATGCGGCGGGGTTCTTCAACGGGCGACTGCCCGAGCTGTTCTGCGGATTCGACCGCAGCCAGTATCCCGAGCCGGTCTCCTACCCCGCGTCGTGCTCGCCGCAGGCCTGGGCTGCGGCGACGCCGTTCTCGTTGCTGCGCACGCTCCTCCGCTTCGACCCGTCGGTTCCGACCGGTGAGGTGTGGCTGGCGCCGATGGTGCCGGCCCGCTTCGGCGACCTCCGCCTGGAGAACGTCCCGTTGGCGGGTGCTCGCGTCTCGGTCGACGTCGAACGGGAAGGCGCCTCGATCACCGGCCTCCCGCCTGGCCTCGCCCTGCGTCATGAGCCTCGACCATCGGCCAACGCCCGCACGCGAAGGGGGGCACCATGAGAATCGGCATCATCGCGCCCCCGTGGCTGCCCATCCCGCCGCCCGCGTACGGCGGAATCGAGTCGTTCGTCGACACCCTCGCCCGAGCGCTGAGTACAGCCGGTCACGACGTGCTCCTCGCCGCCTCACTCGACAGCACCTGTCCGGTGCCGAGGCTGCCCGGCTTCCAGCCCTCCGATCCGAAGACGATGGGAGTCACCGCCTTCGAGCTCCGGCACCTCATTCGCGCGTATGCGGCGCTCACCGACGTCGACGTGATCGTCGACAACACCCTCGCCGGGCCGGTCGTCGCGGCCTCCCGGACGGGTGCCGTGCCCATCGTCGCCATCGCCCATGGGCCGTTCATGCCGATGATCCATGAGATCTACCGAGCGGCCTCACCGGATGTCTCGTTCGTGGCGATCTCCCACAACCAGGCGTCGATGGCGGGCCCGGTGCGCATCGCCCGCATCATCCACCACGGCATCCATGTCGAGGAGGTCCCGCGCGGCCCGGGCGGCGCATCCGCGTGCTTCGTCGGGCGGATGCATCCGGCGAAAGGCCTGCCCGAAGCCATCCGCACCGCGGCGCTCGCCGGAATCCCGCTCCGGATCGCCGCGAAGATGCGCGACTCGGCGGAGTGCGCGTTCTTCGAGGAGATGGTGCGCCCGGCACTCGGATCGAACACGGAATACCTCGGCGAGCTCTCGACGAAGGAGAAGTACGTGCTCATGGGCGAATCATGCGCGCTCGTCAATCCGATCCAGTGGGACGAGCCGTTCGGACTCGTCATGATCGAGGCGCTCGCGACCGGCACGCCGGTGGTGGCGACCCCTCACGGGTCGGTGCCCGAGATCATCGAGGAGGGCCGGAGCGGATTCATCCGTTCGACTCCGGAACACCTCGCGCTCGCCCTGCAGCGCGCGAGCTCACTCGATCGTGAGCTGTGCCGCGCGATCGTCGAGAAGCGGTTCGCCGCGGCGAGAATGGCGGGCGACTACGTCGCACTGTTCACGCAACTGCTGCAGCGCCAGCCTCGCCTCGACACGACGAGTGCGAAACGCCCTTCGACCGTGCGCCTCCCCATTGGTCACGCGGCGTCTGCCGCTCCGACCGCCACGACGTCGGAGGCGACGTCGCGCACCGCCTGACCAGGCGAGGGCGCCTGCTCAGTCGAAGAGCTCGGAGAGCCAGCTCTCCTTCTTCTTCCTGCGGTAGCCCTGGTCGCCGTACGGACGCTGCTCGACACCCCGGCCGTAGCCGTCGTCGTAGGGCCGCTGGCCGTAGGCGGGAGCCTGCGGCTGCGCAGGAGGCGCCGGGGCGGCGGGAGCTGCGGGAGCGGCCGACGCCGAGTACTCCGTCGATGCGCGCTCGACGATCTTGTCGAGCTCGCCACGGTCGAGCCAGACACCGCGGCACGTCGGGCAGTAGTCGATCTCGATGCCGCTACGTTCGCTCATCACGAGTACGGCTCCGTCATTGGGGCACTGCATGGCTATAGCTCTCCTTCGGGGTTCTGGCTCGAGCCTAGAAATGGAAGCTGAAGAGAACCCGGATGACGCACCGCCATCCGGCTGCTATCGGGGCGGTGAACGGTTAACTGCGCAAGCGGATGCCGTGCCGCACCTTTGAAGAGGCGCGGGCACCGGCATCCGCTCGTCGATCAGCGGGAAACCCGCCGATCAATCACTAAGCGAGAATTACGCGATAACGCGGATGTTCTCGGCCTGCAGGCCCTTGGGGCCGCGGGCGGTCTCGAATTCGACCTTCTGGTTCTCCTCGAGCGTGCGGTAGCCGCCCGACGTGATCGCGCTGAAGTGCGCGAAGACATCGGCGCTGCCGTCGTCGGGAGCGATGAAGCCGAAGCCCTTGTCGGCGTTGAACCACTTGACGGTTCCGGTTGCCATGTTATTTCCTTCTGTATTCATGCCGCGCCGCGGAAGCGGCTGCAGCGTGCACGACCTAGGGTCGTGCGGGGTTCCGGCGGCGACGTCCGACGCCGGAAGTTCTGGGTGCGTGTGGAGTACGCATGTCTCTCATGGTGCGGTGATCAGGTCCTGCGGAACTGGTTCACCATCGGGCAGTCGAACGGATCGCGCGCGGCGAGGCCGACGCGATTGAGGTAGTTGATGACGATGCCGTAGGACTGCATCAGCGTCGTCTCGGTGTAGGGAACATCGACCGTGCGGCAGTGCTCGCGCACGATCTCACGTGCCTTGGCGAGGTGCGGCCGGGGCATGTTCGGGAACAGGTGGTGCTCGACCTGGTAGTTGAGCCCGCCGAGGAGCGCGCTCGCCCAGATGCCGCCCGAGACGTTGCGCGAGGTGAGCACCTGCTTCGAGAAGAAGTCGAGCTTCACGTCTTCGGCGATGATCGGCATGCCCTTGTGGTTCGGGGCGAAGGCGGCACCCATGTAGACGCCGAAGACGGCGAGCTGCACGCCGAGGAAGGCGAACGCCATGCCGAGAGGCAGCACCCAGAAGATCGCGCCGAGGTACACCGTGAAGCGCGCGGCGATGAGGCTGAGCTCGATCCAGCGACCCTTCACGGGCCCTCGCTCGAACAACGTGCCGATCGACCGGTAATGCAGGTTGATGCCCTCGAGCGTCAGCAGAGGGAAGAACAGGTACCCCTGCTTGCGAGTGATGAGGGCGAGCAGGCCCTTCTGCCTCGCGGCATCCTTCTCGGTGAACGAGATCGTGTCGAAGTCGATATCGGGGTCTTTGCCGAGTTTGTTGGGGTTGGCGTGGTGCCTCGTGTGCTTCGTCATCCACCACGAGTAGCTGATGCCGACGACGCCGGCGGCGAGGAGGCGGCCGACACGATCGTTGTTCGGACCCGACTCGAGCACCTGACGGTGGGATGCCTCGTGAGCGAGGAACGCGAACTGCGTGAAGATGAGGCCAAGGGCGCCCGCGATGAGCAACTGGAACCACGAGTCACCCAGCAGGATGAAGCCCGTGGTCGCGCCGCCGAGTGCGAGCGTGAGGACCGAAATGACGGCGAGGTAGAACCAGCGGGTGCGGTTCAGGAGTCCGGACTCGCGAACGACCCGGGAGAGGGCGGTGTAACTACGCGTGATATCCGCGTCGCCGGTGCGGGGCTTCGTCGCCCGGATCGCACCGAGGGATTCGGTGTGAGAGATGTTTACGTCCCAGCTGGTCGTCGACTTCCCAGCCGTGTCTCGCGGGTAACCACCCGCTTGTAGATGTTCCGACTCTAGCCGGTCCGCATGGGAGGGTGCTGGGAAATCTCCCGCCTGTGGAATCGAGGGGTGGCGCGGCTCAACAGATTCCGGCGATCGCATATGTTTCGGCATCCGATGTTCACTTCGTGGCATTGCTCGCGGTCCTCAGATCGATGACGAACGCGTCGAAGGCGGCCTCGCGTTCGGGCTTCTCCCGCATCCTCAGCACGGACGAGGGATGCGTCGTGATGAGCACCGGCGCGGGCACTCCTTCTGGCGCATCGAGCAGCACGCCGCGCACCTTCCCGATCACCACAGTGCGACCCATCACCGACCGGGCTGCGGTGGCGCCGAGGCACACCACGATACTCGGATGCACGGCGTCGAACTCCGCCTGCAGCCATGGATGACACGCGAGGATGTGGCCGACGGCCGGCTTCGCGTGGATGCGGCGCTTGCCCCGCTGGTCGAATCGGAAGTGCTTGACCGCGTTCGTGAGGTAGACACGCTCGGGGTCGATCCCCGCCGCGATGAGGGCGTCTTCGAGCACGCGTCCCGCCGGGCCGACGAACGGCTCGCCGGCGAGGTCCTCCTGGTCGCCGGGCTGTTCGCCGACGAGCATCATCGTCGAGTCGGGGGCGCCACGCGAGAACACCGCTTGCGTGGCGTTCTGCCACAGCTCGCAGCCGCGACATCCGTCGACCGACGCTTCGAGCACCGAGAGTTCCCGCGATTCGGGAACCCAGCCTTCGGCGCCCGGCCGTTCCGCATCCGCCATATCGCGAGCGTACGCACGGTCGATTCGCGGTGTGAACCCCGTTGCATTCGCGGCCGCTGCGTGTTAACGCCGCCCCGGTGGTCGAGACCACCTGCGAGACTGGGTCGCATGCAGATCGCCGTCACCGGAGGCTCGGGCAAGCTCGGCCGTACCGTCGTACAGTCCCTTCGCGATGAGGGCCATGGAGTCACCAACCTCGACCAGTACGGCGAGCGCGGCTCGTTCACGAGGGTCGACCTCACCGACTACGGCCAGGTGTTCGACGCGATCGCCGGGGTCGACGACCGCCACAGCGGCGTCGACGCGATCGTGCACCTCGGCGCGATCCCCGCGCCGGGGCTCGCGAGCGACGTCGCGACGTTCCACAACAACATGCTGTCGACGTTCAACGTCTTCCAGGCCGCGAAGCGACTCGGCATCCGCCGGATCGTCTACGCCTCGAGCGAGACGGTGCTCGGCCTGCCGTTCGACGTGCCGCCGCCGTACATCCCCGTCGACGAGGAGTACGCCGCCCGCCCCGAGAGCACGTACTCGCTCGTGAAGCACCTCGAGGAACAGCTCGCGATCGAGCTCGTGCGCTGGGACCCCGAGCTCTCGATCACGGCGCTGCGCTTCTCGAACGTCATGGACCCCGCCGACTACGCCGCGTTCCCCTCTTTCGACGCCGACGCGACGCTGCGCAAGTGGAATCTCTGGGGATACATCGACGGCCGCGACGGAGCGCAGGCGGTGAGCCTCGCGCTCGAGAAGGCGCCGCCCGGTTTCGAGCGGTTCATCATCGCCGCGGCCGACACCGTGATGTCACGGCCCAACGCTGAACTCGTCGCCGAGGTGTTCCCGGGAGTGCCGGTGCGCGGTGAGCTCGGCGAGCACGACACGATGCTCTCGATCGAGAAGGCGCGGCGGATGCTCGGCTTCGAGCCGCGTCACTCCTGGCGCGACGAGGTGACGGATGCCGCGGCATCCGTCGACTGAACAGCGAACGCCGCATCCGCACGGAAGGCCCGTGCGGATACGGCGTTCGAGTGGTGCTGTGCCGGCTTAGAGCCCGCGGATGTTCTCGGCCTGAAGACCCTTGGGGCCCTGTGCGACCTCGAACTCGACCTTCTGGCCTTCTTCGAGCGAACGGTAGCCGTTGCCCGTGATGGCGCTGAAGTGCGCGAAGACGTCGGCGCTGCCGTCGTCAGGAGCGATGAAGCCGAAGCCCTTTTCGGCGTTGAACCACTTGACGGTTCCGGTTGCCATACTGCTGTCCTTCTGTCGTATGGGCCGCTGATGCGAACCCGATTGCGATCGACGGTCGATCGCGACTCCGGTGGCGGGTGCCGCCGAAGCAGGGGCGAGGGGCGGGGGTGCGCTCTGGCATCCGCCGTCTCGTATCGGTCATGCCGCGCGGATCAGTCCGCCTCCGGGCAATCAGGTGGAGGCGCGGGCGAATGCCCGCTTGATGGAGGAATCGTTGACGTTACCCTATCGGGTTCCGTTCAGGTTCACACGATACGCGACCGTTACATGACGACGGAAGTCCGAGCCCGAAATCCGCGTAACGGCGGGCCCTCGTCTACAGTGGGCGGGTGAACTCCGCCGCCGCGCCTGCACCTCCTGCACGCGCGTCCTGGCTGCGGCTCGCCCTCATCGGCGCCGCCGGCGGACTGCTCTCAGGGGCGTTCGGGGTCGGCGGCGGCCTCCTCATGGTCCCGCTCCTCATCGCCTTCGCCGGCATGGACCAGCGCCGGGCATCGGCCACGTCGCTCGCGGCGATCGTGCCGGCGGCGATCGCAGGATCGTTCACCTATTTCGTCAACGGCGAGGTCGACCTCGTCGTCGCCCTCTTCGTCGCGGTGGGCGGTGTGGTCGGCTCGTGGCTCGGCGCGCTGCTCCTGCGTCGCCTCTCCCTGGGCTGGCTGCGCTGGATGTTCATCGCGCTGCTCCTCGGGGTCGCGCTGCGCATGCTGCTCATCGTGCCCGAGCGGGGCGAGCGGCAACTCGACCTCGAGTTCGGCACCGCCATCGCCATGATCGCACTCGGGCTCGTGATCGGCGTGGCCGCCGGACTCTTCGGCGTCGGCGGCGGCGTCATCATGGTGCCGGCGTTCATCGCCCTGCTCGGCATGGGCGACCTCGCCGCGAAGGGCACCTCGCTCGCCGTCATGATCCCCACGGCGACGAGCGGCACGATCACGAGCGCACGCGGCGGCGTGGTCGACGTGCGCGCCGGCCTCGTCGTCGGCATCGCCGCGACGTTGGCATCCATCCCGGGCGTCGCAGTCGCGTTCCTGCTCTCGCCCGAGTGGTCGTCGTGGCTGTTCGCGGCCCTCGTGGTCGTGGCCGCCATTCAATTGTCAGTGCGGGCCATTCGGTTGCAGAGGAAATGAGGAGCGAGCGTGTCATCTGAGCGACGACCGTCAGCGGGTTGGTACGACGATGTGATGGATGCTGCGGTGCTGCGGTACTGGGACGGCAACGCCTGGACCCCGCACACCGCACCCAAGCCCGCCGATGCCGCGCCGGCTCCGCTCGGCGAGGTCTCGGAGGTCGCATTCGAGCCCGAGGCGATTGCGGCGCCGGCGATCGGCCACTCCAGGATCGACGCCTCCACGATCGACGCCTCCACGATCGACGCCTCCACGATCGGGTCGGCGACGATCACGTCGTCGGCGATCGAAGAGGCGACGATGGTGCGTCAGCTGCCGGCATCGCCGCTCGTCACCGCGCCCGATGGTCGCCACCCCGACGAGCACACGACAGTGCCGCTCCCGCCCGAGCACCAGGGCGGCGCGGCATCCGGGCCCTCCTTCTCATACGACGCCTACCGCAGCGCCGGCCGCACGTTCATCACGACGTGGCTCTTCGCGCTGCTGCTCGGGTACTGGGGCGCAGACCGGTTCTACCTCGGCAAGATCGGCACCGCGATCCTGAAGCTCGTCACCCTCGGCGGGCTCGGCGTCTGGGTGCTCGTCGACCTGCTGCTCGTGCTGTTCGGCGCGCAGCGCGACCGCGACGGCCGGCCGCTCGAGGGCTTCGACGAGCACAAGCGCATCGCGTGGATCGTCACCGGCGGGCTCGTCGGGCTCGGCATCGTGTCGGCCGTGATCTCGGGCGTCGTCGCCGCCATCGTGCGCTGAAGCACCGCTCAGTTCGAGCACCAGTCCGAGAAGCCGCCGCTCTGGCTGAGCACCACGGCGCCGCTCGACAGGTCGACGACCGACATCGTCGACTCGGTGTAGCCGGGAAGCCCGGGGTAGCCGTCGGGCCGGCCCTGCGCATCGGAGGTCGTGACCGCGGCGTACCGGCCGTTCGGCGAGATGCAGTACTCGCGGATGATGCTTCCCTCGCTCGCGGGCGTGAACACGTCTCTCGTCGACGTCGCGTCGACCTGCGCGAGTCGTGAGGCGATCGACGTGCTGCCGTCGGGCTGCACCACGACCATCACGACCGAGAGCACGTAGCCGTCGTCACCGGTCATCGTCAGCCGGCCCGGGTAGTCGGTGTCGCCGAGGCTCGGCACCGGGAGGTCGACCGTCGTCGTGGTTCCATCGGTGAGGTCGATCATCGATCCCCGATCGGGGTCGGCGACGACGAGGCGGCTCGTACCGGGCACGAAGCCGCGCACCTCGCTGTGCACACCGAGCGGGGTGACCGGCGCACTGCCGAATGCGTCGACGAGGAAGACGGACTGCTCGAAGTCCTGCACGACGACGGCCGTCGTGCCGGGCACGAAAGTCCAGCTCGCGACTTTGATCGGCTCGCCGTCGAGGCCGACGACGGGCTGCGGCGGTCCACCGGCCGCTCCCGTGAGGTCGGCGACGTACAGGGCGCTGTCTTGTGCTCGCACCCCGTCGACGGGAGGCGTGCTGACGAGGTATCCGATGAGCGGATTGGTGGTCGACGCCTCGAGGTCGCGCACGACGGCGTCCATCGGCAGGGCGATCTCCTGCGGCTCGTCCTGCTCGACGTCGGCCACGAACAGCTCGTTGGCGCCGGCGTCGTCGATCGTCACGGCCGCGAGCACGTCGCCGGCGTGCGCGAACTCCTGGATGCGCGGCGCCGTGAACACGATCTCGCCGCCCGGCTCGGTGAACGACTTGCGCTGGATGAGGTCGGGCTCGCCGTCGAGACTGCGGCGCACGAGGCTGTAGACCTGCTCGTCGGGCGTCTCGAACGTGTACTCGAGGGTCGCGGGAACGCCCTGGAAGGCACCGATCACGCCCGGCACGCGCACGGTGTACTCGCTCGCGTAGTCGAGCGGCTCGTCGAAGGTGACGGTGATCAGGCGGTCGTCGGCGGCGGCCGACACGGATGCCTCGGGCTCGACCGAGACGTCGTCGGCGTCGAACGACGCGACGGGCTGGTTCACCTCGATGACGAGTTGCTGCCCCGCGAGCCGGGGCGATCGCTGCGTGTCGATCTTCGCTGCGCTCAGGCGAGGACCCTGCACGACGCTCGCGAACGCGAATCCACCCGCGATGACGGCGAGCACCACGATCGTGCCGAGCAGGCGCCGAGCGAACGCGTCACGCACGCGAACCCGCGGCGACCGCGGCGACAGTGGCGACTCAGAAGACATACGGCTGTTCCGGCTGCTCGGTGACCTCGAGCGTCTCGGTCACGAGTACGAGCGGCTCGTCGCCCGTCGAGCCGGGGTTCTGCTCGATTGCACCCGTCGCCGCGAGCCACTGGTCTTCCTCGAACTGCTCCTGCCACCCGGGCAGATACACGGGCACGCCGATCGGCTGCGCATCGACCGCGCAGCACGTGACGCTGAACCGCGCGAGGTAGAACACATTCTCGGGGTCGTCGGGTGACGCCGTGACGAAGCCGACGACGTCGACGTCCTTGTCGGCGTAGTAGCCGACGTCGGGGTTCTGTCGCAGCAGGAGCGCCCAGTCCTTCACGGTGAAGTTCGCGGTGTCGCCGCCGACGAGGGTCGGGGAGCTCGCGTCGAGTGCGGAGGTCGCGCTGTTGATGCTGCGCTGGGTGGCCGTGGCCGACGTGAGCGTCGTCGGCGGGAGCACGAGCAGCGCGCCCGTGGCGACCACGATGGTCA
The DNA here is from genome assembly GCF_030815405.1 of Agromyces albus. Lineage (NCBI taxonomy): Bacteria > Bacillati > Actinomycetota > Actinomycetes > Micrococcales > Microbacteriaceae > Agromyces > Agromyces albus. The sequence continues at coordinate 2,994,957 of NZ_JAUSWX010000001.1, forward strand.
ACGCCGCGAGCGCGGCGCGAACCGTGCCGGCGCGGTTCCCTCGCGGAGGCTCGGCGGTGTCGTGGTGCGAGTGGTCGTGGAGTCCTGGTGCGGCTGCGGCATCCGTCGCCTCATCGGGCTCCTCGGGGAGCGGGGTGAACGCGAACGCCGCGACGACGAACACGGCGCCGATGAGGGCCATCGCGATCGAGAACCAGAAGTAGCGGGGGTGGATGTAGAGCCCGAGCTGGCCGGTGGCACCGAGCCACACGGTCGCGACGATGCCGACGAGCGTGAGCAGGACGCCCTGCCACCGGGCGATCAGGCGCTTAAGCAAGAGCGTTCACCGCCAATCCGAGGGCTGCGCTCGCGAGCCCGACGATCACCGTCAATTGCACGAGCGTTCTCGCCGTGAAGGTCGTGCGCATGAGCGCGAGCATCTTCACGTCGATCATCGGCCCGAAGACGAGGAAAGCCACGATCGCGCCCGGCATGAACGTGGAGCCGAAGGCGAGGATGAAGAACGCGTCGACGTTCGAGCAGATCGAGACCACGAACGCGAGCGCCATGAGCGCGAAGACCGAGAGCACGGGGTTCTGGCCGAGCGTCACGAGCAGGTCGCGTGAGACGCCCACCTGGATGAGACCGGCGATCGCCGAGCCCACGAAGAGCGCGGGCAGCATCGCGGTCGTCTCCTTCGTGAACATGTCGACGCTGCGTCGGGTGCGGGTCGCCGGCACCTCGTCGTGGGCGTGCGCGCACGTCGCCTGGAACTTCGGCGTGAGCAGGCTCATCGGGCTCGAGTGACGGCTGTAGATCCACCCGATGAGGTTCGCGATCACGAAGCCGCCGAGGATGCGCGAGACGAGGATGCCGTCGTTCCAGCCGAACGCCTGGTAGGTCGTGATGATCGTGACGGGGTTCAGGATGGGCGCCGCGAGCAGGAACGTCATCGACTCCCCCACGGTGAGCCCGCGAAGGATCAGGCCGCGGGCGAGCGGCACGTTGCCGCACTCGCACACCGGCAGCAGCACGCCGAGCATGGAGATGACGATGCGACGCGCCACCGCGTTGCGCGGCAGGTGCCGCAACAGGAACCCCTCGGGCAGCCACACCTGCACGCCGATGGAGAGCAGGATGCCGAGGATCACGAACGGGAGGCTCTCGATGACGACGCTGATCGAGAGGGTGAAGAAGTCTTGAACCGAGTTCGAGAGGAGGTTGCCCACCTCTTCGGGTGCGAGCACGCGGATCGCGACGAAGAGGAGCACGAGCGCGACGCCGAGCCCCAGGCCGACGGCGCCGCGCGATCGAGCGGTGCGTGAGCCGGTCGTCGCGTGGTGCGGCGGCACCGGCTTCGTCAGGCTCATGGCGTCTAGGGTACGCAACGATTCCTGTGCCCCGCGTCCATGTCGTGCCTCCGGTGGCATCCGAGCGTCTCGTGGCTCCTCAACCGGCAGAGGCGCGCAGCGCCTCGGCCTTCGCCGCGAGGTAGCGCTGCTCCGGCCCGTTGAGCGTGCGGCGGGCGGCTTCGACGAAGGCGAGGGATGCGGCATCCGTCGATCCGGCTCGCTCGAGCAGGTGGGCGCGCACCGCCCACGTGCGGTGATGCTCGGCGAGTGCTGCGCCGCCGTGGCCCGCGCCGGAGCCCGAGCCGGAGTCGTCGACGGATGCCCCCTCTGCCCGGTCGAGCGCGGCGAGTCCTGCGGCGGGGCCCTCGACCATCGCGAGCGCGACGATGCGACCGAGCGTCACCATGGGGCCGGGGGCCAGGCGGGCGAGCAGGTCATAGAGCCCGAGGATCTCGATCCAGTCGGTCGACTCGGTCGAGGCGGCCTCGTCGTGCGCGGCGGCGATCGCGGCCTGCAGCTGGTACGGCCCGATGGGGGCGCGATCGAGCACCTCGGTGACGAGCGCGACGCCCTCGTCGATCATCACGCGGTCCCAACGCGAGCGGTCCTGCTCGTCGAGCGGCACGAGTGCGCCCGACGCGTCGGTGCGCGCCGCCCGCCGCGCGTCGGTGAGCAGCATGAGCGCCAGCAGGCCCGCGGTCTCGCCCGAGGCATCCGTCACGTCCTCATGCAAGCGCCGGGTGAGGCGGATCGCCTCGGCCGAGAGGTCGACTCGCGCGAGTTCGTCGCCCGAGCTCGCCGTGTGCCCCTCGGTGAACATGAGGTAGAGCACGTGGCGCACGGCGGCGATGCGGGCCGCGAGCTCGTCGGGCGCCGGCATCCGGAATCCCTCGCTCGACCTGATGCGCGCCTTCGCGCGGGAGATGCGCTGCGCGATCGTCGCATCGGGCACGAGGAGGCCGCGTGCGATCTCGGCGGTCGTGAGCCCGCCGACGGCGCGCAGGGTGAGCGCGAGCTGCGCCGGCCGGCCGAGCTCCGGATGGCAGCAGAGCAGGAACAGCGTGAGCGTGTCGTCGACGGCGGGCACCGCTGCGGCCGGCGGCTCGAGCTCGGCGGCGAGCGATTCGCGGCGGCGGCGGGCGATGTCGGAGCGCACCTGGTCGATGTAGCGCCGCGACGCCACCCGCACGAGCCAGGCTCGCGGGCTGTCGGGCACGCCATCGGTCGGCCATTGCGTGGATGCCGCGATGAGCGCCTCCTGCATCGCGTCCTCGCACCCCTCGAAGTCGCCGTAGCGCCGCACGAGCACCGCGAGGGCCGACGGTGCGGCGTCTCGCAGTGCCCGAACGGCGTCGCTCACGACCGGCGGTCTCTCAGAGGTCGCCGCCGCGATCGGCCATGTCGAGCGTCGGGCGAACCTCGATGAGCCCGTACTCGGCCTCGGGGAACCGGGCGGCGATCTCGAGGGCGCGCGCCTCGCTGTCGCAGTCGACGAGGTAGAAGCCGGCGAGCAGCTCCTTGGTCTCGGCGAAAGGTCCATCGCTCGCGACGGCGCCATCGTCGGTCTTCGTCACGCGCTTGGCGAGGGAGATGTCGGCGAGCGGCTCGCTCGCGAGCAGTTCGCCGCTCGAGACGAGCTCGTCGCTGATGGCACGGTAGTACGCGTAGCCCTCGGCTCGCTCCTCGGGGCTGAAGCCCTCCCATGCCGTGCGCGACTCGGGGTTGCTGTAGATCTGGATCAGGTACTTCATCGGAGTGGCTCCTTCGATCGTTGATCGTTCATCGTTCGTCCGGGAGGCAGAACCGCGCTCCCATCAGTATGTCGAGGCTGCGTCGCGATTCTCGACCGATGCCCCGACATCGGCGGCATCCGCTGCATTCGTCGCGTTCGCTGTCGTCGATCAGCCGAGCGGCGGGGCGACGGCAACCACTTGACACGGCACGTGCAAGGCCGCGAGAGTGCGTGCAGGGCGCACGGTTGCCGTGGATCGGGGGATGCATGACGACGTTCGGCATCGAAGAGGAATTCATGTTCCTCGACCGTGAGAGCCTGCTGCCTGCGGACGTCGCCGCCGATGTCTTCGAGCGTCTTTCCGCCTCACCCGAGTGGCATGACGTCACGCACCGAGAGTTCCTCGCGTCGCAAGTCGAGCACGCGTCGGCCGTCTTCGAGCGCCTCGACGATGCGCGTCGCTCCCTGCTCGCCTTCCGGCGGGAGATGGCCGCGGATGCCGCGCGATTCGACGTGGTCGCAGCGAGCGTGGGCACCCCGCCCGACACGACGCCGTTCCCGTCGATCACCGAGCAGCAGCGATACAACCGCATCGTGCGCGACCTAAGTGGCCTGATCGCCGACCACCAGATGAGCGGCCTGCACGTGCACGTCGGCATTCCCGATCGGGAGGCCGGCGTCATCGCGCTCAATGCGGCGCGGCCATGGATGCCACTCCTCACCGCCATCTCGGGGAACTCGCCGCTCTGGCGCGGGTACGACACCGGCTACGAGAGCTGGCGCAACGTGCAATTGCGCCGGTGGAGCACGGCGGGCTGCCCCCCGTCGTTCATCGACGCGGCCGACTACGACCGCCGCATCGCACGCCTCATCGGCATCGGCGGCATCAGCGACCTCGCCCTCATCGCGTGGGACGTGCGTCTCTCGGAACACCTGCCCACCATCGAGTTCCGCATGGCCGACGCGCAGCTCGACGCCGAGACGACCATCCTCATCGCCGCGCTCTGCCGCGGCCTCGTCACCCATTCCCTCCAGGAGCCCTCGGCGCCGGATGCCGCGGCCGACGCCTCGGCCGAGGTCCCGTCAGAGCTGCTGAGCGCCGCCGTGCTGCACTCGGCGCACGTGGGCCTGCAGGCCGACGTGTTCGATCCGGCGAGCGGCGGACTCGCCCCCGCTGGCGAGGCCGTGCAGGGATTCGTCCGCATACTCGAGCCCGAGCTCTCCGCCGCTGGCGACCTCGACGCGGTGAACGAGTCGGTACGCCGGCTCCTGCACGACGGCACGGGCGCAGCCCGTCAGCGTGCCGCGCTGGAGCGCGACGGGCGGCGCGCCCTGCGCACGCTATTCGACGAGACGATCACCGCGGAGTAGTGGCGCTCGTGGCGATCGTGGCCGTCAGTCCTCGCGACAGCGGGCCTGCCTGGCGGCGCGAGCTCGGTCAGGCCTGGTCGGTCGGCATGATCCACAGCTCGCCGATGGACGCGTGCCGTGGGCGAGTCACCATGTAGGCGACGCCGTCGGCGATGTCCTCAGCGGCGAGGATCTCGGTCCGCTCCAGGAACGGCGCGATCATCTCGTCCTGGATCTCAGCGCTGTTGTGCGAGCCGAGCTCGGTCGCCACACCGCCCGGCTCGAGCACGCCCACGCGCACATGCCGTTGGGTGACCTCCTGGCGGAGCGACTCGGTGAACCCGTTCACGCCGAACTTGGTGAGGTTGTAGACACCGTACCCGCCCCACGCCACGCGGCCGGCGATCGAGCTGATGTTGACGATGTCGGCGACTCGGCGGGCCTCGTCGGCGGCGGCGGCGAGCAAGTGCGGCATCGCGGCGCGAGTCGTGTAGAGCAGGCCCTGCACGTTCACGGCAATCATGCGCTCCCACTCCGTGACATCGGCCCCGACGACGGGACCGAGGAGCATCACGCCGGCGTTGTTCACGAGGATGTCCAGGCGACCGAAGCGGTCGACCACCTGCTGCACGGCCGCCTCGGCCTGGGCGCGATCTGTGATGTCCGCCTCGACGACGAGTGCGCTGCCGCCGGCCTCCTCGATCTCGGCGGCGAGTGCCTCCAAGCGGCCTCGTCGTCGGGCCACGAGGGCGACGGATGCGCCGTGGCGGGCGAGACGGCGCGCGGTGGCCTCGCCAATGCCGCTACTGGCCCCCGTGACGAGGGCGACCGTACTGATCAGTTTCGTTGGTCCGGTCAAACGGATGCATCGTCGAAGGCGAGCGAGCTCGACAGTTCGCGGTGAGCGTCGGCGTGGGCGAGCAACTCGTTCGCCTTCTGCTCCGCCGTCGCGATCGCGTCGGCGCCGGCGAGCCAGCGCAGCGGAGGCTGCTCGAGCCCGGCGATCGCGACCAGCGCCGCGGCGAGCTTGGCGGGGTCGCCGCCCTGTTGGCCGTTCATGCTCTTCCAGAACGCGATGGTGGCTGCGGTGCGCTCGGTGTAGTCGTCAACGGTCAGCTCAGGCCAGATCGAGGAGGCGCCCTCGACGAGGAGTTCGGTGCGGAAGAACCCGGGTTCCACGATGGTCGTCGTGATCCCGTAAGGCTCGACGTCGTACCCGAGGGACTCCATCCAGCCTTCGAGCGCGAACTTCGACGCGGCGTACGCACCGGCGAACTCCAATCCGACGAGACCGCCCGACGAGGTGATCGTGATCACCTGGCCGCTGCGCTGAGCGCGCATGACGGGGAGGATCGCACGGGTCACGTTGAGCGGGCCGAAGAAGTTCGTCTCCATCTGGGCGCGGACCTGCTCGGGGCTGATGACTTCGAAGAAGCCGGCGTAGAAGTTGCCGGCGTTGTTGACGAGGACATCGATCCTGCCGAAGCGGTCGACGGCCGCTTGTGCAGCGGCATCGGCGGCATCCTGGTCGGTGATGTCCAGGGCAACGGCGAGGAGGTCGTCGTGCTCGCCGACGGCGTTGCGAACGCGGTCCGCGTCCCGGCCGGTGGCGACGACGGCGTGACCGGCGGCGAGTGCCGCCTTGGCGAGGTCGACGCCCATGCCACGGCTGGTGCCGGTGATGAACCAAACCTTCTGGTCAGTCATGTTCTGTGTGCCTTTCGTTGGGTGATGAATCCCAGTCAAGGCGTACCCGCGCGGTCAAGGGAGTCCCGGCCGTTCCGGTTAACGGCAGGACCCCCCTCGCGCGCGACGATCGGCGTAGCGTCGAGGCATGGACAGCCGCAGCGACATCCGTGAGTTCCTCACCACTCGGCGGGCTCGACTCACGCCGGAGCAGGCCGGGCTGCCGAACTTCGGCGGTCGCCGCCGCGTTCCGGGCCTCCGCCGCGAGGAGGTCGCGTTGCTCGCGGGAATGAGCGTCGAGTACTACGTGCGCCTCGAGCGCGGCAACGCCACGGGCGTCTCAGAGTCGGTGCTCGAGGGGATCAGCCGTGCGCTGCAGCTCGATGACGCCGAGCGCACCCATCTGTACGATCTCGTCCGCTCGGCGAACGAGGGCGCCCGGCCCCGGCAGCAACAGCGACCGGCTCGGCAGCAACAGGTGCGACCCGGCGTGCAGCAGACCATCGACGCGATGACCGGCGTCCCCGTGGTCGTGCAGAACGGGCGGCTCGATGTGGTCGCCGCGAACCGACTGGGGTTCGCCCTCTTCTCGGAGGCGTACGTGCAGCCGCAGCGCCCGGCCAACCTCGCGCGCTTCGTGTTCCTGGACCCGCGCGCCCAGACGTTCTTCCGACACTGGGATGACACGGCGTACCAGAGCGTGGCGGTCCTCCGGAGCGAGGCAGGGCGTGCGCCGTACGACCGCGCCCTCAGCGACCTCGTGGGCGAGTTGTCGACGCGCAGCGATGCGTTCCGTAGCCTCTGGGCCTCACACGACGTCCGCGAGCACCGCACCGGGACCAAGTCGGTCCACCACCCCGTCGTCGGAGACCTCGACCTGAGCTACGAGGGCATGGAGCTGTCCTCCGAGCGTGGACTCATCCTCCTGGCGTACACCGCCGAACCGGGGTCATCCTCACACGACGGGCTGCAGCTGCTCGCCAACTGGGCCGCGACCACCGATGCGGCTGCGTCGACGTCATCACCCGTGCCCACGGAGGCGACGGACGCCTAGCCCGTCAGGCCTCTTCCCGCGAGTCGGGCCAACGCATGCGCCGAGGGCGGTCGGCGATACGTTCACCCTGCAGACGCCGATCGAGGTATCGCATCACCAGTCCTGCAGCGATCAACGCCGCCCCGAGGGGTGCGAGCAGCGTTCGTGCGATCTGGATCAACGCATCCAGCACCACGTATGCCGACTGCCACTGATCTGTGTTGGGGACCATCATGAGATTCAGCGCCGTGGGCGCGAACGTGATGAACAACGCCCCTCCGATGGCGGTGACGACGCCCCACCAGATCACGGTGGACGGCATCGATTCTGTAGACATCAATGTCCCCTCGTCGCGGTCGCACGGTCAGCGGCCAACCGGCGAAGCGGCGAGCCGACGACATCGAAACGGTACCCGCCCATGTCGCCGCTCAGAAGCGGCCTCGCCTCGGCGATCGCGGCGCGCACGCTGTCGAGCTCGAGGGATGCCGCGTGGGCCTCAGCGGACTCCCACAGCTCGCTCACGAACACGGCGTCGGGATCTTCGTCGTTCAGGCCCACTTCGTAGAGGAGGCATCCGTGATCGGCCATCTCCCCACTCGTTCGAGTGAGGATTTCGATGAGCTGCTGGCGCGTGCCCGGCTTCGTGCCGAGTCGTCCGACGTTCGCGAAGGTCATTCGACCATGGTGGTCGCGAATCGCATGGTGTGCCAGTGCGGCTCGCGGGCAACTTGGATCGGTTCTCCCGCCGGAGGGGCGGCGACGCGTTGGGGGCCGCGTCGCCGCCCGGCTCATCCGGTCAGTAGGCGACCGAGAACTGTGCGCGGCGGTGGGTCGGCTTCTCGATCTCGTCGACGATCGCTGCAGCGAAGTCGGCGCCAGAGATCGCGGACGGGCCGTTCTCATCGGCCAGTGGGACGTCGCCGCCGATGCGGTACGTGCCGCGTGCCTCGCCGGGCGCATACGACCCGTAGACCGCCGCGGGGCTGACGAAGAACCAGTCGAGTTCCTCGGGCGCGTCGTCGACGAGCTCGTCGGCGATCGTCGCCATCACGCGCGCTTCCTTCGCGTACTGCGGCGGGATCTCCTCGGTGAAGGCGATGCGGGGCGCCCCCTTCTCGGGGCGGAGGAAGCTGTATCCTCCGACGACCCCATAGCGGGCTCCGAACGCGGCGGCGAGTTCGCCGAGCCCGGCGTAGACCGAGCTCAGCTCGTCTTCCAGCTCGCCTCGCGGGGCGAGGGCTGCCACGACGACGTCGGCGCCTGCCACGGCACGTTCGCGGTCGGTCTCGTCGAGCATCGAACCGGTCTCGTAGCGCACGCCGGGAACCGGCTCGGCGGGTTCGTTCCGGCTGAAGGATGTCACGTCGTGACCCCGTGCAGCGGCCTCCCGTGCGATGTTTCCCCCGGTGTATCCGGTGCCGCCGAGCACAGTGATGCGCGCCATTGTCTCCCTCTCGCGATGTGAATCCGTGTTCCGTGCTCCGGTCACTGTATGAGAGGTGGTTTCTCTTGGTAAGTAGGCACTTTTCGGTAAGTAGGCACCTTTCCGTAAGTAGGGCGAGCACGACATCCACGGCGGATGAGACGCCTGGGGATATTCGCGCCGAGGCCTAGGAATTCGGATTGGTGAAGCTCACCTTGAGCTCGGATGTGGCGAGCACGTGACCAGAGACGACTTGGGGAAGTTCGTTCGCCGCGGTCTTCGCCGAGAGCTCCGGCGCCGATGGGTCGAGCGCATAGAGCGTGAAGACGTACTCGTGCGTTCCGGATGGTGGGAAGGGACCGGCATAGGGGGTGAGCTCGCGCCCCGCGGGTACCGCTCCCCCGACCCCACTGTCGAATTGCCCGTCGACCGCTGGGATGCCGTCGACGAACCAGTGGACGTACCCACGCGCGACCGGATCAGTGTCGATCATGGTCAGTGCGAGCGATCCGGTTCCGCTCGGCAGGTCGGTCCACGCCAGTTGTGGTGACACGTTGTCGAACTTCTTCCCGTGCCGCGTGTCGAGCTGCCCGCCGTCGTCGAAGTCGGTTGAGCTGAGTTTCATGTCGTACCTCTCCTTCGAGAGCTCGTCATTTCCTTCGACGTCATTCTCCATCGACGAGCCGCGGGATGTGGGCGTGCATCCAGAATCGCCCGGCCGCTCGCGGGAGTGACCGGATCGCGCCGGAGTGACCGAATTCGGTCACTCCGGCAGAACGGGCTCCTCCTCCACGGCGTTGACCCGCGCCGCGAAAGCCGATTCAGCAGCCTGGGCCCGACGGATGCGTGTTGCAGTCGCCCTGCGTGAGCACCGTGTCGAACTGTCCCACGAGCACTGGCTGCGGCTCGCCGGCAATGCTCAGCGTGCCGGCGATGGCTCGCCATCCGGACCCGGCGAACCGATACTCGGCGCGCAGCACAACGGAGAGTTCGACGATGTACTCGCCTGATTCGGCGTAGCTGTGGCTCGTTGGGGTCGCGGAGAACTCACGCAAGCCCAGCGCCTCCCAGTTCGCGCCCGGATGCCCGCTCTCGACGATCGTGCCGTCGCTGTGCGTCCATCGGTAGCCCACCGGCGTGAATCGAACGTCGGCGGGCTGCCCGAGCAACGTGCCGGAGACCACCTCGACGGATGCCGCGGCCACGAAGTTCGCCGGAAGATCCTCGATCGCCCACCCGCCCGGCTCCATCCCGTTTCCCGGCTTCGCCGGCCGGAACGACGCGATGTCGCGGAGGCTGACGACGACCTCCGGTGCGGGTTCCTCGGGCTCTGGCTGAGGATCGCCGGCGCAGATGGCGACATTGATGGGGCTGCAATTGTCTGGACGCGTGCCAAGCGCCAGGTCAATGACATTGATGACTTCGCCATCGACTTCCTCTTCGCCGTCACCTTCCTCTTCAACGACTGGCGAGGCCACGTCGTCGTCATCTAGTTCCGATCCCGCATCGCTCTTCCCTGCAACTAGCTCCGTTTCTGAATTCGTGTTCTGCCCACTAACCCAGTCGATCTCGTTAGCGGCGAACGCGGGGCTGGCGGCAATGAGGGTAGTGAGAGCTGCGAGAGCCCCGGTCGCTAGCAGAAGTCGTCGCCGGACCACGACTCAGATCCTGACGGAAGAAGCTCAGCCGAGTTATTCGCCGACGATTCGAATTGAGCCTGAATAGGCGCCCGGGCCGCCCTATCGGCTGGTGTGACGTCGGACCCCCCGGCATTGACGACTCTTATGTCGCTGACATCCAGACAGAGATACACCGACACTTTCGCCGAGCCATCGGATTCACCTCGCTCGATGAGCCTCATGTCTTCGTATCGTGTCGCTCCAACGGTGTGGTTACCGCTTTCCCGCAGCCTTTGGAGTGAGTCCAGCAACTCGACCGCATAGGCCGGCGTCGCGACATCTCTCACCCTGTCAGGATCGGATCCTCCGTCTTGGGTTAGCTTGTCCACGACTTCGAGGTATCGAACGTAGGAGGCCTCCGCCGCAGCGAGCGCCTCCTCGTCGGAGGCGAAGATCGGCTCGGCGGTGTCCGTCGAGGCGCTCGGCGTCGGCGTCGGCCCGGGGGCACCGGTGCAGCCGCTCAGCGCCAGGGCGATCGCACCCGCTGCGGCCAGCGAAAGCACGCCCGTGCGACGGGCGGGTCGGGCCGGGCGAGAACGGGGCATGGCGAATACCCTAGGCGAGCGGAAGGGCGATTTCGCCTGTTATCCACAGGCGGCGAGCGGGCAGCGAGCGGGCAGCGAGCGGTCAGCGCGGGCCGTCGGCCGGCGGTTCAGGCGTGTCGGTTTCCGCGTCGGGAGAGGCGGCCGCACCGGCTGCGGATGCGGCACCCGGCGCCTTCTTCGTCGCACCGAACGCGATTGCCAGGGCCAATCCGACGCCGATGCCCATTCCGATGCCCAGAGCAGTGTTGCCGAGGGCTACTCCGAGAGCGACGCCGATCCCGATGCCGAGCGCGAGGCCAAGGCCCCACGCGGCGCCCAGCTGCGATATCGGGCGAGGCTTCTGATCATCAGTCATAGGTCGAGCCTAGGAATCGCGGGCGCCATATGCCTCCGTCGCACGACGGAGAATTCGACGCAGAGGTCAGCGCATGAGGTCGGCTACGAGCTCGCCCCATTCGAACCCGCAATCGCGGCAGTCGAAGAGCGGGCTGTCGCCTGCGAACGGGTCGGCCGCGGCATCCGTCGCCGGGTTCTCGACAAGGGTTACGTAGACGCCGACGCGAACGGCAACCGACCCGCAGCGCGGGCACGGCTCGTCGAGCACGTCGCGCTCGAGGTTGTGTTGCATCTGGTTCGTCATGTGCGCCACGGTACGCCGGGGGTCCGACATCGGGTCGTTGCAACGCCGAGACCAAGCGGGCCGACGTGGCACCTTCAGCCCACGCTCGACCGCCGTTGCACCTCGTCGCGCAGGCGGCCGGTGCGGAGATCCGCGACGCCGGCGGCACCGGCTGGAATCAGTGCTGCGACGGGCCCGGTCTGACGGAACGAGTGCGTCACGCGAGTCGCGCCGTCGCCAGCCGGCTCGAGCTCCCACTCGCCGAGCTCCTCGAAGCCGCGGAAAGCGAGCCGGTGCACCACGCGCCGCGGCTCGATGAGTTCGTACGTGAACGTCGCCGGAATGACGCCTCGCACGGTGGCGGGGTATGCGGCTCCCACGACGGCAACGGGATCTGGGCAGTCGACGGACGTGAGGGCGGGGTTCCACGAGGCGAACCCGCCTGCGTCGATGAGCACCGCGAGCACCGCGGCATCCGTCGCCGGCAATTGAACGGTGCTGGAGTGAAGGGCGGACATCGCGAGCTCCTTAGATGACACATCATGGATTACGTGTAATTCAGTGATACATCATCGATATACTCGACACAAGTGCAGCGTGACAATTGAGCGTGGAGGCGGCGATGAACTTCGAGCAGTTGCGGCTGACGATCCTCGCCGTGCAGCGCGAGGGCAACCGGCTGCTCGCCGAGCGGCTGCGGCCGCTGGGCGTCACGCCCGCGCAATCCGAGATCCTCACCGTGCTCGGCGAGCGCGGCCCGATCAGCTTGCGCACGCTCGGCGAGCTCATCGTGTGCGAGGTCGGCAGCCCGAGCCGAGCCGTCGACCTGCTCGTCACGCGCGGGTGGGTCGAACGGATGCCGAGCTCCCGCGATCGCCGATCGATCGAGCTCAGCCTGAGCGAATCGGGCCACGCGCTGCTCCCCCGCGTGCGCAAGGCCACGGCGCAGATCGACGCGCTACTCGAGGACGGCATCGGCTCTCGCGATGCCGCCCGCCTGCTCGAGGCGTTGCAGCGGGTGCTCGGGGAATCGCCCTCGGCCGCGAGCCTCGAGCGGCGATTCGGCGGCTGACGAATGACCGGCATGGTGCAACGGATCTCCGAACCCGGACCCTGGGTGCTCGGTATCGACATCGGCGGCACCGGCAGCCGCGCCGCACTCGAGCCGGCCGGCGCCCCGCTCGGTTCCTCGCGCCGCCTGCTGCCGGGGGTTCGCAGCATCGCCGAGGGCGGCACGAGCACACTCGAAGTCGCCGAACGGCTCATCTCCGCGGTTCGCGTGCAGTGGCCGGATGCCCCGCTTGCCGCGATCGGCATCGGCGCCACCGGCATCGCCTCGCTCGCCGGCGACCCGGCCGTCGAGCTTCCGCGTCTCAGCGCCGCGGCCGGAGGCGCTCCCGTCGCCTTCGCGATCGACGGCGTCACGGCGCACCTCGGCGCACTCGCCGGCTCGGGCGGCGCGGTCGTGGCCGTGGGAACCGGCACGATCGCGATCGGCACCGACCTCCGCTCGATCTGGCGGCGGGTCGGTGGCTGGGGCCACCTCTACGACGATCGCGGCTCGGGCGCGTGGGTCGGCATCGAAGGACTCAAGGCCGCGATCCTCACGCACGACGGCGTGACGACGGATGCCGCGGCACTCCTTGCCGCGGCCGTCGCTCGCTTCGGCCCGGCGCCCGAGTGGCCCGCGCAGCTCTCCACGCGCGACGACCGCGGCGCGATCCTCGCAGGCTTCGCGGCGGATGTCGCCGCGCTCGCCGGCATCGGCGACCCCGTGGCGACCCGCATCATGTCGACCGCTGGGACGCTCGTGGCGGGCACGCTCGCCGCAGCGCTCGACCCTCGACTGCCCTGGCGCGCGTCGGGTGTCGGCGGCGTCTTCAAGGCCGGCGGTGCGTTCACCGCCGGGTTCGAGGCCGAGTTCGTGCGCCTCGCGCCAGACGCATCACTCATCGATCCGGCCGGCACGCCGCTCGACGGCGCGGTGCGGCTCGCGAGACTCGTCGCGTCGGGTGACGCGCCAGCGGGGCATCCGCCGTTCCTCTGGGTTCACTGACGGCGAGAGGAACGGCGCCCCAACTTCGTTTCTGTTCTTACCGGTCCACTGAGTGTCCGTCACGCTTCCCCGGATCGGCGGCGGCTCCCGTCGGGCGCAACGCTTGTGCATCCGATTCCGCGGCCTGTGATGCGGCCCAGGATGCGAGGAGTCGAAGTCCCTCTTCGGACGGCGACCCCGGCTCTGCGGTGTAGATGGTCAAGGTGAGGCCTGGTTCGGCGGCCATCTCGAGACCCTCGTAGGCCAAGCTCAGGTCGCCCACGATCGGGTGGTGGTAGTGCTTGACTCCCGTTCCGTGGTCGCGCACGTTGTGCGCGCTCCAGCGTCGGCGGAACTCCTCGCTGAGCGTGGAGAGCTCACCGACCAGGTCATGAAGTTCCTTGTCGTGCGGGTCGCGGCCGGCCTCGGTGCGGAGGATCGCCACGTTGATGTCGGCGATGGACTCCCAATTCCGGTAGAACTGCCGTGCACGGTCGTCGAGGAAGGCGAAGCGTGCGAGATTCACGGGACGTTGGGGGTCGATGAACGCCTCGGAGTAGAACGCCCGGCCGAGGGCGTTCATCGCGAGGAGGTCCATCCGGCCGTTGCGCACGAAGGCGGGCCCGGCGACGACGGCGTCCAGCGCCCATTGCAGGCTGGGTCGGACGGTCCAGGATTTCCCGGTTCTGCGGCGCGGTCGTGTGATCGCCGCGGTGCCGTCGGCTGCCCGGGCGAGATCGAACAGGTGGGTTCGCTCTGCGTCATCCAGCCGGAGTGCGCGAGCGATTCCATCCAGCACACTCGGCGACGCACCGGCGATGCTGCCGCGTTCCAGACGCGAGTAGTACTCGATGCTGACGCCGGCGAGTGTTGCGACCTCGGTGCGGCGCAGGCCCGGGACGCGGCGGTTGCCGCCGGCTGGCAGGCCGACGTCTTCCGGGGTCACCTTGGCCCGCCGCGAGACGAGGAATTCGCGGACCTCATTGCGATTGTCCATGCAATGACAGTACGCCCGTGCCGCTCCGGGAGGGATGCCCTGCGAGTACGCCTCACAGCAGGGCCTCCCTCGACAGTCTGGGATGCCGTTCTCTTGAGACTGACGCGAACGACAGCCAAGGAGAAGAATCATGCGTGGTGTAGTACTTCACGGTCCCGGCGACATCCGTGTCGAAGATCGCGAGGCCCCGAGCATCCTGGCCCCGACCGACGCCATCATCCGGCTGTCCGCTGCGTGCGTGTGCGGGTCGGACCTCTGGCCCTACCGCGGCATCGATGCGACCAACGGACCAACCCCGATCGGGCACGAGTACGCCGGCATCGTCGAGGAGGTCGGCAGCGAGGTGACGACGATCACGCCCGGTCAGTTCGTCGTCGGATCATTCTTCGCCTCGGACAACACCTGCGAGATCTGCCGATCCGGCTACCAGACCTCGTGCGTGCACCGCGAGGGGGTCCAAGGCGCCCAAGCCGAGCTGATGCGGGTCCCGCTGGCCGATGGAACCCTCGTCGCCACCTCGGAACTGCCCGATCCCGACCTGGTTCCGAGCCTGCTCGCCGCTTCGGATGTGCTCGGCACCGGCTGGTTCGGAGCCGTGGCGGCGCAAGCGGGGGCCGGGCAAGATCGTCGCGGTGGTTGGCGACGGTGCCGTGGGTCTTCTTGGCGTCCTCGCCGCCAAGCAGCTCGGCGCCGAGCGGATCATCACGATGAGCCGTCACGAGCCCCGTCAGAAGCTGGCGTGGGAGTTCGGCGCGACCGACATCGTCACCGAGCGCGGAGACGAAGGCGTCGCGAAGATCAAGGAGCTCACCAACGGTCTCGGTGCGCACTCGGTCATCGAGGCCGTCGGCACTCAGGAGTCGATGATGCAGGCGATCCGGTCCGCCCGGCCTGGCGGGCACGTCGGCTACGTCGGCGTCGCTCACGGCGTCGAGCTGCCCGGCGAGGAGCTCTTCTTCTCACACGTGAACCTGCATGGCGGACCCGCCCCCGTCCGGCAGTACCTGCCGGAGCTCATCGATCTGATCATCAACCGGAAGATCGAACCCGGCAAGGTCTTCGACCTCGAACTCCCGCTCGATCAAGCCGCAGAGGGCTACAAGGCCATGGACGAACGACGCGCCATCAAGGCACTGCTTCGGCCGTGACGCTCCGGGTCGCACCGGGCGCCGCACCCCCTCGGCGGCCGGTGCGACCCTTCGCAGGCTCAAGCACCCCAGTCCAAGAGAAGGAAACAACGATGCGACGAAAGCTCCTCATCGCAGGATCGCTGGCGGTCCTCCTTGCCCTCACCGGATGCACTGCACCCATCGACAACCCAACGCGTTCAGCGACGCCCAGTACATCCCCGACGTCTCCCTCGACCCCGACCTCAACCCCCTCCCCAACCTCGACCATCCCAGGAGCCAGCGAAAACATGACTCAGCAGCCTCCAACAGACGGCACCACCATTACGATCACCATCGACCGAACAGTGCTCACCGGGAATCTGGCAGACAACGCAGCCTCACGGTCACTGATCGATCAGCTTCCCCTCACGCTCTCATTCACGGACTACGGCGGCCAGGAAAAGATCGCAGACCTCCCCACACCGCTCTCGCTCGACGGGGTGCCCGCCGGAGACGATGCTGACCCGCTCACCATCGGGTACTACGCCCCGAGGCAAGCCCTCGTCCTTTACTACGAACCTGTGGGCTATTTCAACGGCATCGTCAGGATCGGCACGCTTGACGACCTCACTCGGATCCGCGGCCTCAACTCCGACTTCACCGCCACCCTGAACCTTGCAGGCTGAACGTGCGGGGCGGGGTAGCGCTTCCGGCAGCGAACGAACGAGGGGGGTTCCGTATGACGTATCGCCCGCCAAGGAATGGAACGAAGTGAACGTGACAATCGCGCCCGATCAGACGGCCACACCCGTCCGAGCCGAACGCCTGCCCTGGGCGGCCCTGTCGGTGATGGCCCTTCTCGGGTTCGTCCTCATCTCCACCGAGACCATGCCTGCTGGGCTGCTGCCCCAGATGGCGGCGAGCATGGACACGTCCGAAGGAACCGTAGGACAGTTCGTCAGCGCGTATGCCCTCGGGACAGTCGTGGCGACGATCCCGGCCATCACCCTCACCCGTGGCATGCGTCGAAAGCGCCTGCTCCTGATCGGCATCGCCGGGTTCCTCGTCGTGAACACCGTCACGGCGCTCGCCACCGATGTCGCGCTCTCCCTCGCGGCGCGATTCGTCGCCGGCGCGTTCTCCGGGATGCTCTGGGGAATGCTCGCCGGGTACGCGCTTCGCATCACCGCGCCAGGACACCGCGGCCGCGCGCTCGCAATCGTCTCCGCGGGAGCCCCGATCGGCATCGCCCTCGGAACGCCGATCGGATCCTGGGTCGGAACCAACCTCGACTGGCGATGGTCGTTCGGAGGACTCTCGATCCTCACGCTCATCCTCATCGCGCTGGCCGTCGCGTTCATCCCCGGGGCATCCGGTCAGGCCGCAACGTCCCGCCTCCCGCTCCGTCGGGTCTTCGGCATCCCCGGCATCGCCGCCATCCTCGCCGTGGTCTTCGTCTGGATGCTCGCCCACAGCACCACCTACATCTACATCGCTCCCTACCTTCGAACTGCCAGCGCAGGGCCCACCGTCGAACTCGCGCTCGTCGTGTTCGGGATGGCGTCAGTGATCGGCATCGCGGTCACCGGTGCGATCATCGACCGCCATCGACGACTTCTCCTCTTCACGAGCATCGCCCTCTTCGCCGCCGCGGGAGTGGTCCTGTTCCTCGGTCATCAGTCGATCGTCGCCGTGCTCGTGGCGATCACCCTGTGGGGCATCACCTTCGGGGGCGCACCCGCTCAGATGCAGGCCGCGATGAGCGACTTGAGCGGCGAGAACGCTGACGTCGCGAACGCCTTCCTGCCGGTCTCGTTCAACCTCGCGATCTTCGCGGCCGGCGTGCTCGGCGCTGCCCTCGTCGACAATTTCGACGGCCTGATGCTCCCGATGGTCATGAGCGGGCTCGCAATCCTGCTCCTCGGCATCGCGTACAGGGGGCGCCACTCAGCCTTCCCAGCCAGATGACGCAGCGAATAGGAGCTCGAACGGCGCGCTTCACACCCATCGTGCCCGCGGTTCGCTACGCCCGCGCGAGCAGCGCCGCCGTGTCGACGCCAGGAGGGAGCGCGCCGTAGAGCATGCCGCCGGCGCCCTCGAGGCGTGTGCGCACGAAGGCGTCCGCCACTTCGCTCGGAGCGTGCTGGAGCAGCAATGCTCCCTGCAGTACCAGGGCGAGCCGCTCGGTGAGCTCCCTCGCCCGGGCCGCCGAGCCCGCGACATCCGCCGAGATCTCCCGAACCACGGACTGCGCCTCGGCGAGCTCGAGGTCGAAGCCGGCATGCTCCCCCGCGGCGGCCCCGACCTCGTCGAAGAAGGCCTCGAACGCCTCGGGCTCGCGGGCGAGCACCCGCAGCACGTCGAGGGCGATGACGTTGCCCGATCCCTCCCAGATCGCGAGCAGGGGTTGCTCGCGATAGCGCCGCGCGAGCGGGAACGCCTCGGTGTAGCCGTTGCCGCCGAGGCACTCGAGCGCCTCGTAGGCGTGGCCCGGCCCCCGTTTGCAGACCCAGTACTTCGACACGGCGGTCGCGAGGCGCCGGAAGGCCTGCTCGGCGGCATCCGCATCGTCGTCGTACGCGCGGGCGAGGCGCATCGACGTGAGCGTCGCCGCCTCGGATTCGAGTGCGAGCTCGGCCACGACGGCCGCCATCGCGGGCTGGTCGACGAGGAGCGATCCGAACGCGTTGCGATGCCGCACATGCCACGCGGCCTCGGCGACCGACTGCCGCATGCCGGCCGCCGTGCCGATGACACAATCGAGGCGCGTGCGCGTCACCATCTGCACGATCGTGGCGACGCCGCGGCCCTCCTCGCCGACGAGCCAAGCGCTGGTTCCGGCGAGTTCGATCTCGCTCGAGGCGTTCGACCGGTTGCCGAGCTTGTCCTTGAGGCGCTCGATGCGGAACACGTTCCGCGTCCCGTCGGGCAGCAAACGGGGCACGAATAAGCAGCTGAGCCCGCCCGGCGCTTGCGCGAGCACGAGGAACGCGTCGCTCATCGGCGCGCTGCAGAACCACTTGTGCCCCGTGAGGGCGAACTCGCGGCCCCACCCGTCGTCGGCGCCGGTCGGCTCGGCTCGCGTGGTGTTCGCGCGCACGTCGGAGCCGCCCTGCTTCTCGGTCATCGCCATGCCGACGAGCGCCGACGCCTTCGCACCACCCCCACCCAGCCCCGCTTCATACTCCCGACTCAGCAGCCGCGGCATCCATTCATCCCGAAGGCCGGATGCCGCGAGCGCGAGCGTCGGCACCGCCGCGTGGGTCATCGAAACGGGGCACGCGTGCCCGGGCTCCAGTTGCGCGAAGAGGTAGAACGTCGCGGCGCGATCGACGTTCGCGCCCGCACCGGGATCGGCCCACGCCGACGTGTGCGCGCCCGCGCCCACGGCCGCGTCGAGGATGCGGTGGTACGCGTCGTCGTACTCGACCTCGTCGACGCGGCGCCCCCATCGGTCGTGCGTGTGCAGGATCGGCGGGTGCGTGTTCGCCCGCTCGGCGTCGTGCTGGAAGGCGGCGGTGCCGACGAGCTGCCCGGTCTCACGAAGGGCAGCGGCGGCCGCGGGCCTCCCCCATCGTTCGACCGCCTCGACGAGCGGCGCGTTCGACGTGAATTCGTCGACGTCCTCGCGCGGCGGCACCTGGTTCTCGACCTCGTGCGTGTTGATCATCATCGACCTCCGGGGCCATTCTCGTCGTTCGAGTCATCCGCCGACACGATGAGATGACTCCGTCGCTTGCGGCATCGGCCGCCGCAGCGTTGACTGTGGCGATGCGAGTCGTCATAGCTGGGGGCCACGGGAAGATCGCGCTCATCCTCGAGCGCCTGCTCGCCGACGGCGGGCATGAACCATTGGCGATCATCCGCGATCCCGATCACCGCGCCGACGTCGAGGCGGCCGGCGCGACCGCCGTGGTGCTCGACCTCGAGCACACCTCGGTCCGCGAGCTCGCCGAGGTGCTCGCGGGCGCCGACGCGGCCGTGTTCGCCGCGGGCGCCGGCCCCGGCAGCTCGGCCGAGCGCAAGTTCACCGTCGACCGCGATGCCGCGATCCTGCTCGCCGACGCCGCCGACGCTGCCGGCGTGCGCCGACTCGTCATCGTGTCGGCGATCAACGTCGACCGCTTCGACGCGGCATCCGACGACATCTTCCAGATCTACCTGAAGGCCAAGAGCCAAGCGGATGCCGCGGTGCGCAACGGTGACCGCGACCTCGACTGGACGATCGTGCGCCCCGGCTCCCTCACGAACGACCCGCCGACCGGGCTCGTGCGCGTCGGCACGCCCGTCGGGCGCGGACGGATCCCCCGAGCGGATGTCGCGGCCGTGATCGCCGCGGTGCTCGAGAACGGCCTCGCGGTGCGCGTGCAGTTCGAGCTCGTGAGCGGCGACGAGCCGATCGTCGAGGCGCTCACCGCACTCGGCTGAGCGCGCCGCCTCACGGCCCGAGCAGCCCGCGGACGTCGTCGGCCGTGAGCGCCTCACTGAAGAGCGCGTCGTCGTCGACGATCGACGCGACGAGCTCGCCCTTGCGCGCCTTCAGCTCCATGACCTTCTCCTCGATCGTGTCGGCGGCGACGATGCGGTAGACCATCACGGTCTTCGCCTGCCCGATGCGATGCGCGCGGTCAACGGCCTGCGCCTCGCTCGCGGGGTTCCACCACGGGTCGAGCAGAAAGACGTAGTCGGCCTCGGTGAGGTTCAGTCCGAACCCGCCGGCCTTCAGGCTGATGAGGAAGACGGATGCCTCGCCGCTGCGGAACCGCTCGATGACCTCGTCGCGCTTCGTGGTCGAACCGTCGAGGTAGGCGTAGCTGACGCCGGCCGCGTCGAGGCGGGCGGCTGCGCGGCCGAGGAATGACGTGAACTGGCTGAACACGAGCGCGCGATGCCCCTCGGCGAGCACGTCGTCGAGCTGTTCGAAGAGCGCGTCGAGTTTGGCGGACGGCATGCTCGCGTAGCGTTCGGGGTCGATGAGCGACGCGTCGAGGCTCAGCATGCGCAAGAGCGTGAGCGAGCGGAACACGATGAACCGATTGCGGTCGAGGTCGTCGATGAGACCGAAGAGCTTGCGCCGTTCGCGCTGCAGGAAGGTGTCGTAGAGGCGGCGGTGCCGGGCGCCGAGCTCGACGTGCAGCACCTGCTCCTGCTTCGGCGGCAGCTCGGGGGCGACGAGCTCTTTCGTGCGGCGCAGCATGAGGGGTCGGATGCGTCGGCGCAGCGTCGCGAGCCGATCGGCGTTGCGGTCCTGCTCGATGGGCCGGCGGTAGCGCTCGGTGAACGCCCGCCCCGACGGGAATAGGCCCGGCGCGACGATGTTGAACAGCGCCCACAGCTCGCCGAGGTTGTTCTCCATCGGCGTGCCGGTGACCGCGAGACGGAACGGCGCACGGATGCCGAGGGCCGCCTCGTGCACCTTCGTCGCCGGATTCTTCACGAACTGGGCTTCGTCGAGCACGAGCGCGCCCCACTCGAGGGCGGCGAACGCGGCGGCCTCGAGGCGCAGGACGGCGTAGGTGGTGACGACGAGGTCGGCGTTTGCGGCGGCATCCGCGATGCTCGTCGTGCCCTTCGCCTCGGTGGTGGTGACGGTCGCGACGCGGAGGCCCGGGGTGAAGCGTGCGGCCTCGCTCGCCCAGTTCGAGGCGACGGAGGTGGGGGCGACGACGAGGAACGGGCGGCGCGCGGCATCCGCTGCGCTCGCCTCCTCGACGGCGTGCGCGATGAGCGCGAGCGTCTGGGCGGTCTTGCCGAGTCCCATGTCGTCGGCGAGGATGCCGCCGAGCCGGTGCCGGTAGAGGAACGCGAGCCAGCGGAACCCATCGAGCTGGTACGGCCGCAACGGCAGCGCGAGCCCGGCGGGCGGCGGCAGTTGCTCGACGGTGCCGCCGTTCAGCCCGGCGACGGTCTCACGCCAGGCGAGCGCGGGCTCGCTCACGTCGGCGAGGTCCTCGAACTCCGACCAGAGGCTCGCCCGGCTGCGGTCGATCTGCAGGCCCGCCTCCCACTCGGCGAGCGTGCCGGCTTCTTCGATGAGCTCGCGCAGCGGCTCGAACACCGGCTGGTTGAGTGAGAGGTAGGTGCGGTCGACGAGCAGCAGCTTCTTCGCGCCCTTCGAGAGCGCCTTGAACAGCGGACCGAACGGCACCTTCCTGCCGTCGACCGTGACGATCACGCCGAGGTCGAACCAGTCGGTGCGCAGCGACTCGACCGTGGTCACGGTGAGCTTCGGCGACGCGGTCGCCTCGCGATAGTCGGGTCGCTCGCCCAAGACGTCGACGCGCACGCGATCGACGCCCTCGAGCAGCGGCAGCACCTCGGCCGTGAACTCGGCCGCGTCGATGCCCCGCAGCACCACGGGCGCCGCGGGCTCGCCGAGCAGTTCGGCGACCTCGTCGGCGACGGCGCGGTCGGCCATGGGGTCGATGAAGTCGTCGTCGGATGCCGCGAGCGCGCTCTGCCGTCCGTCACCGTGCTCCCAGTGCCAATCGAGCCTGAGCACGTCGCCCGGCTCGAAGCCTGCCGTGAGCACGAGAGTCGCCGGGGGCGGCTCCGGCGGGTGGAAGCTGCCGTCGCGGCTCGTGACGGGCAGCGCCCGGGCGAGCGTCGGGTAGTGGGCGCGCAGGAACTCGGGGAGCTCGGCGGCCGGCACGCGCACGGTGCGCGCGTGCTCGACCGCGGTGCGCTGCGCTGCGCCGAGCGGGCTGAGCTGACGGCCGCGTGCCGCGGCGATGGGGGCGAGCTCGATCGTGCCGCTCGCGAAGTCGAAGCGGTAGAGGCCGTGGCCCGCGACGAGTCGGGCGTTGGTCGCGTGGGTGGGCGCACCGTCGACGGTGACGGTGGGCGTGAGCGTGAGGTCGCCGATCGCGGCATCCGCTCGCTCCACCCTTGCGTCGAGCGCGATCGACGCGAGCTCGCCCACGACGACGACGGGAGTCGCCTCGGAGCCGACGAGCGCGATGCCGAGCCGGCCGGCCTCGGCGAGCAGGGCCCAGAGCAGGGGACTCTCGAACTCGTCGAGCGTGATCCACTCTGAGCCGTACATGTTGTACACGCCCGGCGTGCCGCCCTTGAGCAACGCGAACTGGCCGAACCAGCGCGATTGGGCCGGGTCGAACCCGCCCGCGCTCGCCTGGTAGCCGACGTTCTGCCACGTGATGCCCGACTTGATCCAGCCGCGAGTGCCCGACGTGACCGGACGCACCGCCAACCGGTCGACGGATGCCACATCGCGAGCGGGTTCGTCGCGCGGGCCCTGCCAGCTGCCGGGCCGGCGCACGATGCGGTGACGCAACTCGAACTGCAGTGCGAGCGGGCGACGCGGAGCAGCAGATGCCGCGGAATCGTCGTGCCTGCCCTCGGCGGAATCCGCCGCCTCACGCGGCGACAACGCCGCCACGGCGTCGCGCCATCCGCCGCTCGACCGGTCGACCTCGGCTGCCGCTGGGAGCTGTCGGTCGGCGGTCACCTCCCCATGCTCGCACGCGCCACCGACGCTGCTTCACGGGGCATCCGCCGGAAGAATCGAACGTTTCACGCTCTGAGCGAAATCGCGCCCGATCAGGCGATCGGACGGTCGGATCAACTTGACGACCCCTGGTGCTCGTGGGAGGCTCAATCGGCTGCGACGCATGGGGGTGCGTCGCCGCTCACCGGCGTGGACGCCGCACGCATTCGAGTGTCGGCCACGCCATCCGTGGACCTCGCACCACCCCCAGTTCCGGAGAACTGATGCTCGGAAAACTCCTCGTCCGCTACTTGAAGCCGTCACGCTGGCTATTGCTCGGCGTGCTGGTCTTCCAGTTCATCTCGGCTCTCGCAAGCCTCTACCTGCCCAGCCTCAACGCCGACATCATCGACGACGGCGTCTCGAAAGGCGACACCGAGTACATCTGGTCGACGGGCCTGTTCATGCTCGCGATCTCGCTCGGCCAGATCGTCGCAGCGATCGTCGCGACCTACTTCGCCGCGAAGGCCGCGATGCGCGCCGGCCGCGACATCCGCAACGACGTCTTCGACAAGGTCAGCGCGTTCTCCGAGCGGGAGGTCTCGCAGTTCGGGCCCGGATCGCTCATCACCCGCAACACCAATGACGTGCAGCAGGTGCAGATGCTCGCGATGATGGGCGCGACGATGCTCGTCAGCGCACCGCTGCTCGCCATCGGCGGCATCGTGCTGGCACTGTCGCAAGACGTCGGCCTCAGCTGGCTCATCGGCGCGTCGGTGCTCACGATCCTCCTCGTCGCGATCATCGTGCTCGGCCGGATGGTGCCGCTGTTCCGCAGCCTGCAGGTGAAGCTCGACGCGGTGAACCGGATCATGCGCGAGCAGCTCACGGGCATCCGCGTCGTGCGCGCGTTCGTGCGCGAGCCGATCGAGGAGGAGCGCTTCCGCGGCGCGAACACCGACATCATGGACGTCGGGCGCCGCGTGGGCACCCTGTTCGTCACGTTGTTCCCGTTGTTCATGCTCGTGATCAACGTGACGATCATCGGCGTGATCTGGTTCGGCGCGATCGAGGTCGACGCCGGTGGCGTGCAGATCGGCACCCTGTTCGCCTTCATGCAGTATGTCGGGCTCATTCTCGGTGGCGTGCTCATGGCCGCGTTCATGACGATGATGATCCCGCGCGCGGCCGTGTCGGCCGAGCGCATCAGCGAGGTGCTCGCGAGCGAGTCGACGCTCACGCGGCCGGCGAACCCCGTGACGACGTTCCCCGAGGTGGGGTCCGTCGAGTTCCGCGACGTCGCGTTCGCCTACCCCGGCGCCGAGCACTCGGTGCTCGAGGGCATCTCGTTCCGCGCCGACCCGGGCGAGACGGTCGCGATCGTCGGCTCGACCGGCGCGGGCAAGACCACGCTCGTCTCGCTCATCCCACGTCTGTTCGATGCGACCGGGGGCTCGGTTCGGGTCAATGGCGTCGACGTGCGCGAGGCCGAACTCGATCGCTTGTGGCAGACCATCGGTCTCGTGCCGCAGCGTCCGTTCCTCTTCGCCGGCACCGTGGCATCCAATCTGCGATTCGGACGCGAGGAGGCCACCGACGCCGAGCTCTGGCACGCGCTCGAGATCGCGCAGGGCCGCGACTTCGTCGCCGACATGGAGGGCGGGCTCAACGCCCGCATCGCCCAGGGCGGCACGAACGTCTCGGGCGGGCAGCGCCAGCGCCTCGCGATCGCCCGCGCGATCGTGCACAACCCCGACCTCCTCGTGTTCGACGACTCGTTCTCGGCGCTCGACCTCACCACCGATGCTCGGCTGAGACAGGCGTTGTGGCGGCAGTTGCCACACGTGACGAAGATCGTCGTCGCACAGCGCGTCTCGACCATCACCGACGCCGACCGCATCGTCGTGCTCGACGACGGCGGCATGGTCGGCATCGGCACGCACGACGAGCTCCTCGCAACCAGCGAGACCTACCGCCAGATCGTCGAATCGCAGCTCGGAGTGGAGGCCACGGCATGAGCACCGACACCAAGAGGAATGGCCGCGGCCGCGGCCGTGGCCGCCAGGCAGAACCCAAGCCGATGACCGAAGAGGAGCGCATCGAGCACGAGCTCGCCGAAGAGGCGCGCATCAACTCGGGCTCATGGGACAGCGTCGCACCCGGGAAGGCGCAGGACTTCGGCGCGAGTTTCCGCCGCATGCTGCGACTGCTCGCCCCGTGGAAGTGGTCGTTCGCGTTCGTCTCGCTCCTCGGCGCCATCGGCGTCGTGCTCACCGTCATCGCGCCGAAGGTGCTCGCCGAGGCGACGAACCTCATCTTCGAGGGCTGGATCTCGCTCCAGCTGCCGGCGGGGGTCACGCAGGAGCAGATCGTCGAGCAGCTGCGGGCGTCGGGTCAGGAGGACTTCGCGAACATCGTCGCAGCCGCGAACCTCACGCCGGGCGAGGGCATCGACTTCGTCGCGCTGAGCCAGATCGTGATCGCGGTGCTGATGCTCTACATCGTCGCCTCCCTCCTGTCGTGGGTTCAGGGCTACGTGATCAACGTCATCATGGTGCGGGCAGTGTGGCGCCTGCGCGAAGACGTCGAAGCGAAGGTGCACCGGCTGCCGCTCAGCTACTTCGACCGCGTGCAGCGCGGCGAGCTCATCTCGCGCGTCACGAACGACATCGACAACATCACGCAGACGCTGCAGCAGTCGCTCTCGGGCGCGCTCACGAGCGTGCTCACCGTCGTCGGCGTGATGGTCATGATGTTCTCGATCTCGTGGCAGCTCACGCTCGTCACCCTCATCTCGCTCCCGCTCATGGGCGTGATCTTCGGCATCATCGGTCCGAAGTCGCAAGCCGCGTTCGGCGTGCAGTGGAAGAAGGTCGGCCGACTGAACGCCCGCGTCGAGGAGTCGTTCTCGGGCCACGCGCTCGTGAAGGTCTTCGGCCGCGAGCGCGACGCGAGCGAGAAGTTCCGCGCAGAGAACGAGGAACTGTACGAGTCGGCGTTCAAGGCGCAGTTCCTGTCGGGCATCATCATGCCGGGCATGATGTTCATCGGAAACCTCACCTACGTGGGCATCGCCGTGCTCGGCGGTCTCATGGTCGCGAGCGGCCAGTTGCGCCTCGGCGACGTGCAGGCGTTCATCCAGTACTCGCAGCAGTTCACGCAGCCGCTCTCGCAGCTCGGTGGCATGGCCGCCGTGGTGCAGTCAGGCACGGCGTCGGCCGAGCGGGTGTTCGAGCTGCTCGACGCCGAAGAGCAGGAGCCCGAGGCAGCGGATGCCCCGGCACCGGTCGATGGCGACGGCACGATCGAGTTCGAGAACGTGTCGTTCTCGTACACGCCGGAGCGCCCGCTGATCCGCGACCTGTCGTTCCGGGTGGAGCCGGGCCAGACGGTCGCGATCGTGGGCCCGACGGGTGCCGGCAAGACGACGCTCGTCAACCTCATCATGCGGTTCTACGAGCTCGACGGTGGTCGCATCCTGCTCGACGGGCAGGACATCGCGTCGCTCACGCGGCACGACGTGCGCTACCGCACGGGTATGGTGCTGCAGGATCCGTGGCTGTTCGCGGGCACCATCCGCGAGAACATCCGCTACGGGCGCCAGTCGGCGACCGATGAGGAGATCCTCGATGCCGCTCGGGCCACGTACGTCGACCGCTTCGTGCACTCGCTGCCCGACGGCTACGACACCGTGCTCGACGAAGAGGCGTCGAACGTCTCGGCGGGTGAGAAGCAGCTCATCACGATCGCCCGTGCGTTCGTGGCGCAGCCGTCGGTGCTGATCCTCGACGAGGCGACCTCCTCAGTCGACACCCGTACTGAGCTGCTGCTGCAGCACGCGATGGCTGCGCTCCGCGAGGGCCGCACGTCGTTCGTGATCGCGCACCGGCTCTCGACGATTCGCGACGCCGACCTCATCCTCGTGATGGAGCACGGCGACATCGTCGAGAAGGGCACGCACGAGGAGCTCATCGCCGCGAAGGGCGCGTACTACCGCCTCTACAACTCGCAGTTCGAGCAGGCGGCGACCGACCTCGACGCCGAGCTCGCGGCCGAGCAGGGCGAGGTGGTGACCTCCGACGGCCCGATTCCGCTCGAGGCCGTCGCCGAGGCCGCGGCCGAGAGCGCCGAACTGTAGGGCGACCGGGCGGATCGTTCGCGGCCCGCCCTACGCAACCATCGAGCGAGCGGATGTCCCTTCCGGGACATCCGCTCGTTCTGGTTTCGGCGCGGGGTCCGCTCGGGCTTCGCTCTCGAGCTTGCGGGTGAGCCGCCAGGCGAAGTAGAGCGGAACGGCACCGAGCACGCCGAACGAGATGTCGATGAGCTGCCATCCGAACGGGATGCCACGGATGCTGCCGGCGATGAGTGCGAGCGGGATGATTCCGAGGCAGGCGATGAACCCGAACTGGATCACCCAGATGTTCCGCACCGGGTCGATCAGCGGGCCGATGAACACGATCGCGATGACGAGGTGCGCAAAGGCGAGCCAATCGGTCCCGTACGCGATGAACGGGTACTCGGTGCCCACTCGTGTCAGCGCCACGCTCACTCGATCGACCCAGCCGACGAAGTCGGGGGCGATCGCCGGCGCGGGCGACCAATCGGCGTGCAGCAACGCTGAAGCGAGGCGCAGCTCAGTCTCGAGGGGGAACGCGGTGATGCCGCTCACGAGCAGCCCGGCGATCAACACCCACAGCCACACTCGGATCTTCGTCAGGATTCGCATCAGGAGCCTCCACTCCCGAGGATATGCAGGATTGACGGCCCCGGCCCGCGCTCTCGGTACGCTGGAAACCAGAGGCGGTCGCCAGGTGCCGCCGGCAACCGTTCCCCCGAAGGTCCCGTGACGAAACTTCCACCGCCCGCGCGCCCCTGGCGCCTGTGGCTGGTGTGGAGCGTCGGCGTCGCCGCCTACGTGCTCTCGGTCACCAACCGCACGTCGCTGTCGGCTGTCGGCGTCGACGCCGCGATCCGGTTCGACGCGGATGCCGCGACGCTCTCGCTCTTCGCCGTCATTCAGCTGTTCGTCTACGGCGCGATGCAGATTCCGGTGGGGCTCCTGCTCGACCGGTTCGGCGCGCGGCCGATGATCACCATCGGCATGGTCCTGATGGCCGTCGGCCAGCTCGTCATGGCGTTCGCGCCCGACGTGGGCACCGCGATCCTCGCGAGGATGCTCGTCGGCGCGGGCGACGCGGCCGTCTTCCCGAGCGTGCTGCGCGTCGTCGCCGTGTGGTTCCCCGAACGGCAGGCGCCCTTCCTCGTGCAGCTCACGGGCATCGTCGGCCAGGCCGGCCAGTTGCTCGCGATCCTGCCGATGGCCGCGCTCCTCCACGCCACGAGCTGGAGCGTCGCGTTCGGCAGCCTCGCGGGCCTCGGCGTGCTGTTCACGGTGCTCACGTTCGCGGTCATCCGCAACCGTCCACCCGATCGGAATGCGGATGTCTCGGTCGACACCGCCACCGGAGCGATCCACGTCGTGACGTCGGCGGCCGACCTGCGCGTGGGGTTCCGCGAGTCGTGGGCGCACCCGGCGACCCGCCTCGCGTTCTGGTCGCACTTCACCACGCCGTTCTCGGGAACCGCATTCATCCTGCTCTGGGGATTCCCGTTCCTCACGATCGGCGAAGGACTCTCGCCTGCGATGGCGTCGCTCCTCTTCAGCGTCTACGTCGTGTTCGCGATGGTCGCAGGGCCCGTGATCGGCGCGCTCTCGAGCCGGCACCCGATGCGGCGATCCCGCCTGCTCGTATTGCCGATCATCGGCATCCAGGCGATCGCGTGGCTCGCGGTGATCCTGTGGCCCGGTCCGTCACCGCTCTGGCTCCTGTTCGTACTTGCGTTCGCCCTCAGCACGGGCGGCCCCGCGTCGATGATCGGCTTCGACCACGCGCGCACCTTCAACCCGCGCCACCGGCTCAGCACGGCGACCGGCATCGTGAACGTCGGCGGCTTCCTCGCGGCGCTCCTCGCAATCCTCTTCATCGGCATCGCGATGAACCTGCAGGGCGCAGGCACGCCCGACACCTACAGCCTCGAGGCGTTCCGCATCGCGTTCCTCACCCAAGTGCCGCTCTGGGCGCTCGGCGCCGCGTTCATCGTCGTCGAGCGCCGGCGAACCCGCGTGCACATCGGGCTCGACGAGCCGCGCTCGCGTCGTCGCGATCGGCGCATGCGCTCTTCGGCGCCCGACCCGGAGACACCCGATCCACCGGCTCCCGATTCCTGAGTGACCGCCCGTGAAGGCACGAAGTGCGGGACGGTGCAGCAGGCCATGTCGTCTCCCATGTGCGGTGCCAATTAGATAGTGCTACTCTCCATTAATGGATAGAGTCACTATCCAATGACGCGGCCTACGGCCGCACCTGGACGGAGCAGAGCCAGTGGAACCTCTCATCACCCTGGCGGTCGTCACGGGCGCCCTCCTCCTCATCGGCGCCGCCGGCGTGCGTCGACTCCGCCCGTGGACCGCCCCCTTGCGCGGAGGACTCGCCGCGATGTTCGTGCTGACCGGGGTCTCGCACTTCGTCGGGATGCGTGGCGAGCTGATCGAGATGGTTCCCCCGTGGGTGCCGGCACCCGAGCTCGTCGTCACCGTCACGGGTGTTCTCGAGCTCCTCGGCGCTGCTGGCCTGCTCCTGCGGCCAACCGCGCCCCTCGCCGCCGGCGCACTGGCGCTCCTGCTCATCGCGATGTTCCCCGCGAACGTCTACGCCGCTCTCGAGGGCATCGCCTCGACGACCGCCGACTACCTGCTGCCGCGAACGCTCATCCAGATCGTCTTCCTCGCCGCACTGGGGACCGTGATCGTCACCCAGGTGAGGGCAGGCCGGCGGGCGGCATCCGCTCTCCTGTCAAGCCCGCGCCTCGCCGCGGAGTCTCATGCAATCGTGGCAGGGACGGAAGGAGCATCATGAGCGACACCGAGGGCACCGAGGGCACCACGGACGAACCGCGCCAGAAGCCGGGCGGGCTCGGCAGCGAGGGCACGATTCCCAACGAGCCGGGCGGCGTCGGCGTAGGCGCCGGCGAGCCGACCACGTTCGAGCCAGAGGAAGACCCCGAGGCGGCCGCCAACCGCGACGACGAGGCAACCGAGCCAGGGCCGGGCTCCGACTCCTGACCGACCAGTGCGCCGATGCTCATCGCGAAGTGACGCAAATCGACCTTCGCCCGCGGCGGGAGGTCGATTCGCGTCATCTCGGCGGCGTTTCCGCGGGACGACGGCGCTCCCTACGATGGAGCCGTGCTGATCCGCCTCGCCGACGCCACCGACTCCGCCGCGATCGCCTCGCTTCTCGGGGAGCTCGGCTATCCGACCACTCCGTCTGCCGTCGCGGCTCGCTTCGTGCGCGTTGCGAGCAGCGCACAGGATGCCGCGTGGCTCGCACTCGACGACGACGGCGAGCCGATCGGGTTCGCGGCCGGCCACCACACGTGGGTCTACGTACTCGACGCCCCGGTCGCCGAACTCACCTCCCTCGTCGTGACGGAGGCGAGTCGTGGCACCGGCGCGGGCCGAGCCCTCGTGGACGCGTTCGAGGCATGGTGCGCGGCCGCAGGATGCGTGCGGGCGAGCGTCGCGTCATCGTTCCGGCGGGTCGACGCACACGCCTTCTATGAGCGCCTCGGGTACGAGCAACTGGCGAAGAAGTTCGAGAAGGCCTTCGCGAACGTCATCGACGTGTGAGCTCATGGCTCGCGAGGCGTCCTCGATCGCTCTCGACGACGAAGTGATCGCCTGCCGGTGCGATCGCCGCTCCGAGCACGCCGGTCGGCGAGCACACCGCCAGCACGGGCCCATCGAGCACGACCCGGATGTCGCCGCCGGCGGGCATCGACCACTCCTGACCGCCCACGTGAACCGCGAGTTCGCCGCCGGACACCCGGAGCGATGCGACCGCGTCGCCCCCCGCTGAGATACGCAGCTCGTCAGAGTCGGCGGGCGACCAATTCAGGTCGCCGGCGAGGCCCGGCAATCTGCCGCCGTCGCTGACGCCCGCGCGATACGAATCGAGGTCGGGATGCGGCGTGGCGACCAGGGTGTCGCCGTCGAGCGTGAGTACGTGCGGGATGCTATGCGCACTCGCCCACCCGGCCTCCAGGTCGGCGATTCCCCGCATCCAGAAGGTGAGGCACGGCCGGCCCTCGGCATCGCGGAAGAACGACGGGGCGTAGTAGCTCGGTCCGTAGGTGAGCCGCCCCCATGACTCGGCGGTGAAGACGCCGTCGGCATACCGGCCGACCGCGTACCCCGCGTAATGCAGTACGTCGTCGTCCCAGACGGATGACACCATCACATGACGGCCGTCGACCTCGATGATCTGCGGGCACTCCCACAGCGCGCCCATCCACACCGGGTCGACCTCGTGCGTCGATCGCTGCAGCGCGATGCCCTCGTACTCCCACTCGTCGAGGTCCGCCGACCGGTAGGACAATGCGGTGGCCGTGCCGTCCCTGAGTCCGGCGCCGAGGAACATCCGCCAGCCGTCGGACTCCTTGACGACGAACGGGTCTCGATAGGCGATGATGTCGAGCTCGGCGGGCGCTTCGGCGACGACTGCGCCTTTCGACCAGGCGATCCAGTCGTCGCCGTCCGGGGTCGCGACGCGAATCCGACCGATGCCGATATCGGGCTGCGTGGTCGCGGTGTAGAAGATGCGGGTTCGGTCGGCATCGTCGGTCACGAGCGATCCGGTCCAGATGCCGTCGTCACCCTCGCCCGGCGCGATCGCGATCGGCAGTTCCGAGAGCGAGAAGAGGTCGGCGCCCTTCGCGTGACCCCAGTGGCAGTTCGGCGCCCAGACGGTGCTCTCCGGCACGTACTGGAAGAACGCGTGGTACTCCCCGTCACGCGCGGTGATGCCGTGCGGGTCGTTGATCCATCCGCGCTCGGCCGTGAAGTGGAATGAGGGTCGCATGGTCACTCTCCCGTCGCATCGAAGCGGGCGCGCACGTCGCGCGCGATGTCGGCGTTGCCCTGCTCCCACTCGTCGATCTGGGACCGACGCTCTGCGCGCATCCGGTCGCGGCGCTCGGTGAACGTGCGCATGCGCTCGTCCGCGGCATCCCGGGCGGCGCGCTGCTCGTCAGTGAGCTCGGGCAGCGCGACCTCGATCACCCGGTCGACGGGGCGCAGGGGCAGCCGCTGATCGACCGGAGGGATCTCGAGCACCGGCGAGGGCAACGTCTGGTACCAGTACGCCGTCGACGACCATTCGTCGCTGAGATGGTTGCCGTGGCCGTGCTCGAAGGTGACCTTGATCCGCTTCTCGAAGCGGATCGGGTCGGCCATGTGGAACCGGTAGCTGTGGTGGAATCCGGGAACGTTCTCCTCGTGCACGATCGTGCCGTTGAAGAGGTAGGCGTTGTGCTGCATGCCCCATGCGTGCCCGAAGTAGTCCTCCATGCCGGTGCCGTGGAGGCTCGGCGGCCAGGTGTCGTCGTCGATGAAGATCATGTCGTCGCCCTCGCCCCACCAGGAACCCTGGAAGTGGCGAACAGCCAGCGTGCACCCGACGTAGTGCCCGCGCCCCTCTGTCTCGAGGGCCACGTAGTTGTCGGCGCCGTCGAGGTTCGCGACCGTCGTCTCGATGCTGTTCGACTGGAGATCGGGGCCCCATCCGGCGTTCGGCAGTGCGCGCCGCCAGTGCGCATGGAAGTACACGGTCTCTTCGGGCAACGGCTCCTTGACGAGCTCGTAGTCGATGTAGAAGTACTGCAGGTACGGGATGTCGTTCTGGTTCTCCACCACGATGCGGGCACGCGTGCCGAACGGCATCCGGAAGTAGCTGTTGAAGGCGGCGCTGCCGCCGAAGGAGTGCAGCTCCGCCTCCTTGGCCGAGACCGACAGCGGCAGTGAGTCGAAGGAACCCGACAGGGAGTTCATGAGCCCGAAGAAGTCACCCAGGGGAGCGACCACGCTCGGCGTCTCCTGGTCGTCCCAGTACATCTTGAGCACCACCTTGCGGTAGTAGTCGGGGTCGACGACCTCCCAGCTCACCCCGAGGGCATTGTGGATCTCGAGCATCGGCACGCCCACGACGCTCGGATCGATCTGACCCGGGCCCGGCTGGATGCGGCACGACTGGGTCATCCAGATGTGCGTGATGAATCCCGGCCCTTCGATGTCGGCGAGCGTGCGCTCCTCACCGGGCATGATGATCCAGTTGTCGCGATTGCGGCCCGTCTGATCGAAGCTCGATGCGCGGGCTGTGCGAGCGCTGCGCGCCCGGGTGAGATCGCCGAGCATTCCGCCCGGACGCGTGGAATCGGTCACCGTCGTCCTTTCCTTCTCCGCCGCTGCGATGCGACGGGATGGCGAAAATGCCATCGAAACGTTTGCGTGTCCGATCACGCTATCGGTCCAGCGCTGCCAGCGCAAACGCGTCGCGTTTGCACCGGTTTTCGGTGTATTTCCACGCGAACAGCCGCGTGGTGTAGATTTGCGCAACGGCTGTGACAACACAGCTCAGGAGTCGGGAGTTGTCGATGGCGACGATGGTGGATGTGGCGCGGATCGCCCGAGTGTCGATCTCGACGGTGTCGCACGTGCTGAACGGCACGCGGAACGTCGAGCCGGCGACACGCGATCGCGTCGTGGCGGCGATCGAGGCGACGGGATATCGACAGGACACCCTGGCCCGGGCGATGCGCCGCTCACGCACCGACAGCATCGGGCTCGTCGTCTCGGATGCCGGGGAGCCCGCGTTCGCCGAGATGGTGCACGGTGTCGAGGATGCCGCTGCCGAGCGGGGGCTCACCCTGCTCCTCGCGAACTCCTCAGAAGACGCCGAGCGGGAGAATCGCGCCGTGCGGACGCTCCTCGATCGCCGCGTCGACGGGCTCATCCTGGCCCGTGCCGCGAACTCGAGCGCCGGCCTCATGGAGGCCCTCCAGAGCGAGAAGCACCCGATCATCCTGCTCGACCGCCTCTTCGGCGAGCTCCCCTTCGACCAGGTCGGCGCCGACAACCGCGATTCCATGCGCCGACTCGTCGGCCATCTGGTTGCGGCCGGTCATCGGCGCTTCGCCGTGATCGCCGGTGACACCCGCGTGCCGGCCCTCATGGAGCGTCTCGACGGATTCCACGACGGCCTCCGCAGCGGCGAGCTGCACCTCGACGACCAGCTCATCCACGAGGGTGTCGACACGCCTGCGCTCGAGTCGGCACTCGCAGGCGGGCTCGAGGACACCGCGATCACCGCCGTGATCGCCTGCAGCACGCCGCTCGCCACGGCCGCCCTTCGTGCCATCGAGCGCGCAGGGCGATCGACGCCCGACGACACGGCATTCGCGACCTTCGACGGGTTCAATCACCCCGACCTGTTCCGCCCGCGCATCACGACGGTGCGCCAGCCCGCCTTCGACATGGGAGCGGCGGCGGTGCGGCTGCTCGTCGAACGCCTCGAGTCGCCCGAATCGAGCCCGCGCAGCGTGCGCCTGCACCAGCGCCTCGAGTTGCGTGACTCGACCGAGGGATACCGGTCCGGCTCATCGCAGCCCGAGCGCTCCTGAATCCGGGCTTGACAGTCGTGGCCACCCGATCTAAGTTCAGACAAACGTTTCTCGCAAACGTTTCGATGTAGTATCCGAATCTGCCGCCGAAGGCCGAACTCGAAAGCCCCGGTGGCCACGACGTATCGGCCGACGCAGCACGCCGGCCGCCACCATCAAAGGAGATGAACGTGCCCCTGTCACCCCATCGTCATCCGCTTCGCCGGATCGCGGTCGGCACCATCGCGACCGCCGCCGCCATCCTGGCGCTCGCCGGATGCAGCGCTGCCGGTGCATCCGGCGACGGCAAGACCGAGATCACCCTCTCGATGCAGAACCCGGATGTGGAGTCCGCCGATCCCGCCACCTGGGCGATCGTCGAGGCGTTCGAAGAGGCCAACCCCGACATCACCGTCACGGTGAGTGGCGAGGCGGTGTCGGAGCACCTGCAGAAGCTCTCGATCGCTGCGCAGAGCGACACGCTGCCCGACATCTTCTGGGTGTACAAGTCGACGGCCGAAGACATGCAGGAGGCCGGCAAGCTCCTCGACCTCGCCCCGGTGCTCGACGAGCTCGGACTCACCGATGCGTTCCCCGAGAGCACGGTCGCGAACTTCTCCAACGGCGACGTCATCTACGGCGTCCCGTATCAGGGACTCCTGACCGGCCTCTGGTACAACTCGAAGATCCTGAGCGACAACGGGCTCGAGGTGCCGGTCACCTTCGACGACCTGCTCCACGTCGCCGAGACGCTCAGCGTCAAGGGCATCACGACGATCTCGAACGGGGCGAACCAGTCGTCGTTCAGCGTGTGGAGCTTCCTTGTCGACCTCGATCGCTTCGGCTACGAGGAGAAGATCGATGGGATCCTCGACGGCTCGGTGAAGTACGACAACCCCGACTTCCTCCGCCTCTACGAGCACATCGCCGAACTCCGCGACGCGGGCGCCTTCGCCTCGAACGTCTCCACCCAGACCTATCAGCAGGCGGTCGACCAGTTCACGAGCGGCAACGCCGCGATGCTCGACGCCGGCGTCTGGGCATCCAGCGCCATCCAGGACTCGGCGATCGCGCCCGACGCCGGATTCTGGACCGGCCCGCAGTTCGATGACGGGGTCGGCGAGCAGAACATCGTCATGAACGTGGCATCCGCCCCGTTCGCGGTGAGTGCGAAGGTGGCCGGAGACGAACAGAAGCTCGAGGCCGTGAAGAAGTTCCTCGACTTCTACTACGGCGACGAAGCCCAGCAGATCCTCGTCGACAACGGACAGCCGCCGGTGACGACGTATGAGCCCGTCGTCGACGCTCAGGCGCAGAGCGCCCTCAAGGCGGCGCTCGACGCATCCACCGCCGACGGGGTGACCAGCCCGCAGTCGCAGCCCGACCTGCTCGTGTCGACTCCGGTCGCGAATGCGATGTACGACAGCATCTACGGCGTGATCCAGAACCAGCTCACGCCCAAGCAGGCCCTCGAACTGGTGCAGAAGGCGCTCGACGCCGAGTAGTGGACGAACGGGGCCGGCCGGCCGCCCTGCGGTCGGCCCCGTTCCGTTCCAACCAGGGAACCACGGTGGTTCTCGATGAACAGGAGAGTTGCATCCATGATCTGGGTGAGTTCCCGCTGGAAGATCCTCCTCATGGTGGCGCCGGCGTTGATCGTCTTCACAGGCTTCGTCATCTACCCGGTGGTGTACTCGCTGGGCTTCAGCTTCACGAAGTTCCAGGGCTTCGGGGCGCCCGAGTGGATCGGCTTCGACAACTACGCCGCGCTCGCGGTCGACCCGTTCTTCTGGCAGGCGCTGCAGAACACGATCGTGATCCTGGTCGTGAGCCTCGCGATCCTCATCCCCGCGTCGTTCGGGCTCGCGCTGCTGCTGCGGCGCCGCATCGCCGGCGGCGGCACGCTTCGGGCGCTCGTGTTCGGGCCGGCGATCATCGCGCCGATCCTCGTCGGCCTCATCTGGGTCTTCATCCTCGACCCGAAGATCGGCCTGCTGAATCGAGTGCTCGGCTTCTTCGGCGCTGCGCCGGTGCAATGGATCGGCGGCGATACGCTGACGCCCTACGCGGTGTCGCTCGTCTTCATCTGGAGCAGCATCGGCTTCGCGATGACGATCTTCTACGCGGGGCTGCAGCTCCTGCCGTCGGATGTCATGGAGGCCAGCGCCATCGACGGGGCGACCGGATGGCAGCAGCTCCGTCACATCACGGTGCCCATGATGCGCGAGACCTTCGCCATCGTCACCATCCTCATGATCACCAACGTGTTCAAGATCTTCGAGCTCGTCTTCATGCTCACCGGCGGTGGGCCGGTGCACCGCTCCGAGACGCTCGTGAGCTACATGTACTTCGTCACCTTCACCAACCAGCAATACGGCTACGGCATGGCCCTCGCCGTCATCATCACCGTTCTCGGCGCGGTCGTCTCGGCCGGCTACCTCGTCGTCTCCCGTGGAAGGAAGCAGCCGGCATGAGCGCACAACTGATGGACACGGGGCTCGAGCCGATCTCGGAGATCGCCCTCGCCGGGGCGCCCGCGCAGCTGCCTCGGCGTCGTCGCGGGCGCACGGCCGCGATCGTCGTGGGCGTGGCCGCCTACCTCGTGACGTTCCTCATCGTGCTGCCGATCCTCTGGATCGTGCTGCTGTCGTTCCAGCCCAGCGGCAACATCCTCTCCAACCCGTTCTCGTTCGACCACCTGACGTTCGACAACTACGTGCGGGCGATCACGTCGCTTCCGCTCCTCCAGATGTACGGCAACACGATCCTGATCGCGGTCGTCTCGGTCACGGTCGGCACGGCGATCTCGTTCATGGCCGCCTTCGCCCTGACGCGGATGATCTTCCGGCGCCGTCGTACGCAGTCGGCGCTCCGGTTCTACCTGCTCGCAGGCCTCGCCGTGCCCGTGTACATCCTGCTCTTCCCCGTGTATCGCCTCGACCTCGCGCTCGGCATCTTCGGCACCTACGCGGCGCTGATCCTGCCCTACGTCGCGGTCTCGATCCCGTTCAACACGCTCCTGCTCACCGGCTTCCTCCGCGAGTTCCCCGGCGAGATCGAGGAGGCGGCGATCATCGACGGCGCCGGGCTCTGGCGGTTGTGCACGTCGGTCGTGCTGCCGCTCATGCGACCCGTGATCGCGACGATCCTCATCTTCAACGTCGTCTACGTCTTCAACGAGTTCCCGTTCGCGTCGATCCTCATCAACGACCCCAGCATGGTCACCGTCTCCCTCGCGGTGTCGCGATTCCAGGGCCAGTACACCGTCGACTACGGCGGGATGATGGCGTCGGCGACGCTCGTGCTCCTGCCGCAGCTCGTCATCTACGCGATCTTCCAGCGCCACGTGATCGCCGGCATGACGGTCGGTGCAGTGAAGGGGTGATGGCCTACGCCGAGCGCGCAGCGCTCAGTGCGGGCTCGACGAGTCGGCTCCAACCGCCCCCGCGTTCGATCGAGAGCCGGCCTGCGGGGTCGACGGCGATCGGGAACGGGTCGCTGAGACCGCCGATGAATGGCCCGTCGTCGACGAACTGGAGGAACGCGAGGAAGACGTGCTCGCCCTCGAACGTGCGCACCACTCGTCCCGCGTAGAGCTCCCCGCGCGGGTCACCGCTGAAGAAGTCGCGTGACTCGAGCGTGAACGGCCCGGACGCCGTGTCGCCCACGAGGTAATGGGTGCCGCACAGCGCGACGCCGTCGGAGATGCGTGCTGCGCTGTGCGCCCATTCGTAGGCCGAGAAGAACAGGTACCACCGGTCGCCGATGCGTTCGAGCTGCGGCACCTCCATGTGACCGAACTCCCCCGGCGTTGCGACGGGCGGCAACACCTCCCAGTCGTCGAGGGTGCGCGAGCGGGCGAGGCCGATCGCACCACGCGAGTCCACCGCGCCGTCGCGCACTCTCGCGGTGATGAGCATGCGGTACTCGCCCGTCGCCTCGTCGAAGTACACCCACGGGTCGCGCCAGGTGAGGTCGAACCACACGTCGAGATCGAGTTCCTCGTACCAGCGCGGATCCACTTCGAGCACGAAGGCGTCCTTGGTCCAGTGGTGCAAGTCGGTGCTCGTCGCGCGTCCGATTCGCTGCACGAGTCCGTCCTCGGCGCGATTCACGCCGGTGTAGTACATCTGCCAACCACCGGCGACGCGGATGACGCTGCCGGTCCAGGTCGCGAGGTCGTCCCATTCCCCCGGCGCACCGGGACCGAGCGCCTCGCCGATGAACTCCCAGTCGCGCAGGTCGGTTGAGACCGCGTGGCCGATCCGTGCGTTCTGGTGTCGGAGCTCTGGGTCGCCGAGCGAGATCGGCGCCATGAGGAAGTAGAGGTGGTAGCGCTCGCCGGCCTCCATGAGCCAGAAGTCCCAGGTCCAGTGGTCGGGGAGGATGAGCATGTCAGTCGGCCTTTCGTGGTCGGTATGCGGGGTGGAGTTCGTAGGCGGAGCAGGAGATGAGCCGGGCGCCGCGGGCAAGTCGCAGTCGCAGGTCGCGAGCGTCGGCGCTCACCGGGTAGGCGCGCGAGGTCAGTGACACCCGGTCGTCGACGTACAGCTCGACCATCGAGCCGTCGACGAGCAGGCGGGCGTGCACCGTCGGCGATGCAGGGTGACGGATGCTGCGCCGCCCTTCGGTGTGTTCCGGTCGAAGGCTGCTCCGCGACCGGTCGATCCAGACCTCGGTGCCCGAGACCCCGAGCAGCGTCGTCTCGGATCCATCGGCGCTGCGCAGCACCTCGATCTCGAAGCCCGCGCCGTCGACCTCGAGTTCGAGCTCGAAGTGCCGGCCGTGAAGGAGAGCGGATGCGTCATCCGCTCGCTTCCGGGCATCGATGATCGATCGATCGAGGGCGATCGGGCGCTCGCGCAGCAGGCGGAGCTCGGCGACGGGTCGCACGGCGAGCGTGCCGTCGTCGTGCAGGCCGAG
Organism: Agromyces albus; assembly: GCF_030815405.1. Lineage (NCBI taxonomy): Bacteria > Bacillati > Actinomycetota > Actinomycetes > Micrococcales > Microbacteriaceae > Agromyces > Agromyces albus. The sequence goes on from NZ_JAUSWX010000001.1 coordinate 3,034,365, forward strand.
TTCGAGCGGGAAGCCCGCGTTGTGCGCCCAGCCGGTCGCGGCGAACTCGGCGAGGCTACGTGTGTCCTGCGCGATGGTCCAGAGGATCGAACGCCCGTCGTCGAGTACCGTGCCGCTCGGGCCCGTGAGATGGCCGCCGCCGTCGAACTCCCGCGGGTCGGGGTCGTCGGGCGTGAAGCGCCTGGCGGCGGCATCCCAGACCCCGATCCAGTGCCAGACGTGCTGGAGGTGGTGCTCGCTGTCGCCCGCCCACCACGGCGCCACGAAGAGGGCGTGCCGAAGCGTGCCGTCGGCGCCGTTCCCCACGGGCAGCAGCACGGGAAGCTCCCACATCACGCCCGTCGCCGGGAACCCGTCGACATCGCCGACGAGCAGCGGTTCCTGCTGCTCCCAGTGGTCGCCGTCACGCGAGTGGAAGAGCAAGGCCGCCCCGCCGCGGCCCTCAAGGCCCGCGCCGACGAGGAGGAACCAGTCGTCGCCCTCGCGCCACACGAACGGATCGCGGAACTGGCCGGTGACGAGCGCCTCGTCGTGGCCCGGCACCGACGCGGGCATCTCGAGCACTGGGTTCTCGTCGACGACCCAGCCGACGCCATCGGGGCGCGCGACCACGACCGACTGGTCGGGACGCCGCCCGAAGTCACCCGCCGTGAAGTACAGCAGATGCTCGCCCCCGGGCGCGACGACCGAGCTGCCGCTCCAGATGCCGTCGGGCGCGACGGTCTCGGCCGCCGGTGCGATCGCGATGGCCGAATCCTCCCAGTGCACGAGATCGCGGCTCACCGCGTGGCCCCAGGCGATGTGCCCCCAGTACGGCCCGCCGGGGTTGTGCTGGGAGAAGAGGTGGTGCACGCCGTCCGCGTGCAGCGCGGCGTGCGGTTCGTTCATCCAGCCCTGCGGCGCCGAGACGTGGGCGATCGGGCGGTGCGGGTCGCTCGCATAACGGGCGCGATCGGGTGCGGTGTCGGCCGCGGCATCCGCGATGGCGCCTGCAGCATTGGTCACGGATGCCGCGGATGCCGCGGCCGGCCGGATCCGCATCGGCCCGAGCAGGCCGATCGCCGCAGCGAGCGGGAACAGGCCTTCGAGCAGCTCACCGTCACGCAAGCGGCCAAGGAGGATCCGGGCGGGAAGACGGATGTCGCCCGCCGGCACCTCGAAGGCACCGACAGGTTCGCCGCCGAGGCGGAGCTCAGCGCGACCATTGCTGATGGACAACGCGAGATAGTTCCACGCGTCGAGCGCGAGCCGTCGGGAACCGGCGAGCACGCGCCCATCGACCAGGGCCGCGATGCGACCTGCTCGATCGTGGCCGAGCGCGAAGCCGGCGTGCCGCTGCGGCACCGACTCCGACTCCGGCTCCGAGGCATCGACGATCGCGGTGAAACCCCGAGCACCGCCCGGCGCGAAGGCGCGGGGCGCGAACCACGCCTCGACCGTTACGACAGCTTCGGTGGAGGGCGCGCGGTGAAGCTCCACCGCACTCGACCAGCCGTCGAGGAACATCGCCCAGCTGTCGGCGACGGGCCCGCTCCGGGGATCGAGCAGCGTTGCGCGCTGCGCCGCCGACGCCGAGCAGAGCATGACGGCATCGGAGCCGGCGCGATCGACGGCGCGCACGGGGTTCCCCTCGAACACGACGTCGATGAGGGGTGTCATGACCCGGCCTCCGGAGAGGCCGGGTGCGGCCTGGTCGACCGCACCCGGTGCTCCGCTCATGTCGCGTCGACGAACCGGTCGTACCCGGCCTGGTAGATCTCGACGAGACGATCGAGGCCCATGGACTCGAGCTGTGAGACATAGCCGTCCCAGGCTTCCTCGACCCCGCCCGAGCTGATCCACTCCGCTCGCTTCTGTTCGACGAGCGCCGTGATGTCAGGCTCGATCGAACCGATCTCCTCGAGTTCCTCCACGGAGAAGAACACCGAGGGATAGTTCTCGGGTTCCGCGTAGGGGAGGTAGTGCTCCTCGAGATCCTGCAGGCGCTTCAGGGCTCGCGGTTCAGGAAGGACGACGTTCTCGAAGTCCTCGCGAGTGAGCACGTGCGGAGCTCCTGAGCCGAGTGCGACCTGCTGGCGCAGCTCGCCGGCGTTGACACCCGCGGGAAGCGGCGCCTGCTCGAGTACCTCATCGGCGTTCTCCACGAGGGTCTCGCCGATCGGCCCATAGGAGACCTGCGCCGCCAGGGTCGGCTCGTAGAGCCGATCGATGTAACGCATCGTGGCCGACGGATACTTGTTGGCGCTCGTGATGGCGAACGCGTTCCGGCCGAAATCGGCGAGGTTGGATCGACCGACGAGCTTGCCCTCGACGCCCTCGAGCACGGGCAGCAGGGCGTAGTCGTCGGCACGGTCGGTGCCGACGACCTCCTCGGTCTCCCACCAGACATACGAGCCGAGCACGGGCGTCTCGGTCTTGCCCTTCGCGAGATACGTCTTGTCGTCTTGCGTGAAGGACTCAGGATCGATGAGCCCCTCCTCGTACCACTCGTGCAGCGTCGCGATCGCGTCGCGGTAGCGCTCATCCGCACCCGTGTAGATCACTTCGCCGTCGCGGACGATGCGGTGGTCGGCGTTGTCGGCGATGCCGCCGAGCGCGGCGAAGAGGTCCGCGATGTCGGCGCACCACCAGTCGTTGATGAAGCTCAGCGGGATCTCGTCGGCCTTGCCGTTCCCGTTCGGGTCCTGTGTCTTGAAGGCCACGAGGGCGTCGTGGTACTCGTCGACGGTCGTGGGCATCGGCAGGCCGAGCGCGTCGAGCCACGATGTGTTGATCGACCAGAAGAAGGGCACGGCGGCCAGTCCGAGCTCCTCGGCGTTCGGGAGCGCGTAGATGTGACCGTCAGAGGCGGTCACCGCCGCCTCCAGCTCGGGCCGCTCCTCGAACACGGCCTGCAGGTTGGGCGCGTACTTCTCGATGAGTCCCTCGAGCGGGATGAGGGTGCCGTTCGTGCCGTAGCGCACGAGCTCCTCATCGGTGAACCTGGAGTTGATGAACGCGTCGGGCAGGTCGTTCGAGGCGAGCAGGAGGTTGCGCTTCTGGGAGTAGACCTCGGGAGCGAGCAGGTTCCACTCGACCTCGATGTTGGTGTCCTCCTGCCACTGCTGCACGAGCGCCAACTCGTTGTAGTCGGGCGTGAGGGAGGCCTTCTCCCCTGCGATCGACAGGGTGAGCGGCTTGTCCACGATGGGAAGGCCGGTCTCATTGAAGCCGAACGCGCTCGACTCGTCGTCGAGTGCGGCATCCGGAGTGCTGCCGCAGCCGCTCAGTACCAGAGACAGGATCGCGGATGCCGCGACGGCGGCTCCGAGGCGGGCGTTGCCGCCGCGGGTGTTGCGTGGTCTCACGGGAGTTCCTTTCTGCTCCGGGTCGCTGCATTGCGGCCCGGGTCGGGGGTTCAGCGGTTTGGTGGGAGATGCCGTCAGTTCTTGACGGCGCCGAGCAGCGCTCCCTGTGTGAAGAAGCGCTGCAGGAACGGGACCATGAGCAGCAGCGGGACGCTGGCGAACACGATGGCCGAGTACTTGAGGAGCTCGGCGAGGCGTTGCGCCGCCTCGTAGCTGGCGAGGTCGCCGCTCAGGTTCGAACTGCCCGAGAGGTCGGACTGCACGAGGATGTTGCGGAGCACGAGCTGGAGCGGGTACAGGTCGGGGTTGTTGAGGTAGATCAGGGCGTCGAAGAAGCCGTTCCAGTTCCAGATCAGGTGGATGACGATCATGAGCGCGATGAGCGGCTTGGAGAGCGGCACCGCGATGCGGAAGAAGAACCGGAAGTCGCTCGCCCCGTCCATCTGTGCTGCCTCCCGGATCTCGTCGGGCAGGCTCGATTCGAAGAACGCCCGCGCGATGACGACGTTCCAGACGGCGACGGCACCCGGGAGGATCATGGCGCCGACGGTGTCGAGGAGGCCGAGGTCACCCACGACGAGGTATCTCGGGATGATGCCGCCGTCGAAGAAGAGCGTGACGACGAGGAGGAAGGTGATCGTCTTCCGCCCCGGCAGGTCCCGACGCGAGAGCACGTAGCCGGCCGAGACCACGAGCGCGACGCTCAGTGCCGTCGCCAGCCCCGTGTAGAGCAGCGAGTTGCCGAGTCCGCGCCACACCGTGGCATCCGTCAGCAGGCGGGCATAGCCGTCGAGCGTGAAGCCCACCGGCCAGAACCACACCTGCCCCTCGTAGACCCGGGCGGGCTCGCTCACCGACGCGATCACGATGAAGTAGATCGGGTAGATCACGGCGATGAGGGCGAAGCCGAGGATCGTCATCGCGAACGCGTTGAAGAGCGGATCGGCGAGGCGCCGCCGGAATGCCGTGCCGCGCGGGGTGACGGGCGGACGCATGAGCTGGGTCGTCATCGGAACTCCTACCAGAGGCTGGATTGACGGGCCCGACGTGCGACCTGGTTGAAGGTCAGCAGGAGGGCGAGATTGAGAACGGAGTTGAACAGGCCGATGGCGGAGGCGTAACTGAACTGCGCCTGCTGAAGGCCGACCTCGTAGGTGTAGGTCTGGATGACCTGCGACGCGGCGACATTGAGATCGGTCTGCATGAGCAGCGCCTTCTCGAAGCCGAGGTTCAGCAGGTTGCCGACGGCGAGGATGAAGAGCACCGAGATGACCGGTGCGATACCCGGCAGGTCGATGTGCCAGACCCTGCGCAGCTTGCTCGCGCCGTCGACCTTCGCCGCATCGTGCAGCGCGGGATCGATGCCCGCAAGGGCGGCGAGGTAGACGACCATGTTGAAGCCCGCCTCCTGCCACACCGAGCTCGCGACGTAGACGGGCCGGAACCACTCGGCCGAGCCCATGAAGAAAATCGGTTCGCCGCCGAACAGCCCGATTGCGTTGTTGATCAGACCGGCTCTCGGCGACAGCAGGATGAAGAGGATGCCGACGACGACGACCGTCGAGATGAACGTCGGCGCGTAGAGCACGTTCTGCACGAAGCGGCGGAACCTGCCCTGTGCGAGTTGATTCACGAGCAGCGCGAGGAGGATCGGGATCGGGAACACGAACGCGAGGTTCATGATCGCGAGCAACAACGTGTTCGAGACGACCGTGCCGAACTGGTACGACGAGAAGAACCGCACGAAGTGGTCGACGCCGGCCCATGGGCTCTCGGTGAAGCCGCCCGCCGGCGTGTAGTCGCGGAAGGCGATCTGGACGCCGTACATCGGCCAGTACTTGAAGACCAGGAAGTAGACCAGTGTCGGAGCTAGTAGTACGTATAACTGCCACGCGCGGAGCACACGGATCGTGCGCGATTTCCGCCGAGCCGGCGCGGATCGACGCTGCTGCGGGTCGGATGACGACCCCTGATGCGGCGAGTCCGCGGCCGTCACCGGCTGCGCCTGAACGACGGTGTCAGCCACGGTGCGCTCCTCTCGGTGCGGCGACTGAGTCGCGCGTGATGATCGGGCACCCGATGCGCTCGGGGCCGTCGGCCTGCACGACGTCGTCGAGCAGGATGTCGACGGCGCGGCGACCCATCGCGACGAACGGCAGCTCGAGGGTGGTGAGTGCGGGACGAAGGAACGGTGCGAGCGTCTCCTGGTTGTCGAAGCCCACGATCGAGACATCGTCGGGCACCCGCAGCCCGAGGGATTCGAGCGCCTGATAAGCGCCCCAGGCGGTTCGGTCGTTGGCGCAGAAGATCGCGGTCGGCGGAGCGGCGAGCGACATCAGTGCAAGCGTGTGGTCGTAGCCGGCCTGCGGGTTGCCGTCGCTCTCGCGCACCAGCTCGGGCTCGACGGCGGCTCCGGCATCCTCGAGTGCGCGCCGATACCCCTCGTATCGCTCGACCGCGGCGGGAAGCCCGGAGGCCAGCGTCTCGATGTTGATCATGGCGATGCGTCGGTGCCCGGCGTCGAGGAGCGCCTCGGCCGCCTGGCGACCACCGCCGCGTTCGTCGGGCACGACCGCTCGAGCCCGTCCGCTCGCATCCTCGGAGTTCAGCACGACCGTGGGCACATCTGCGAGCGACTCGGGGACGTGCAGCTTGCGGTGGTACATCGACGCGTAGACGATGCCCGCGACGCGATGCGAGAGGAGCGAGTCGATCGCTGCCGCCTCGATGCGCGGGTCTCCGCCGGTGTTCACCGTGAGCAGCAGCATGCCGTCGTCCCAGGCGCGAGCTTGCGCACCCTCGACGATGCGGCCGGCGAACGGCGAGCTCGCCACGACGTCGCCGACGAAGCCGATGAGGCCGGCGGTTCCGTCGCGGAGCGTCTTGGCTGCAGCATTGGGCCGGTAGCCGAGCTCATCGACGGCGTCGAGCACCCGGCGGCGCGTCGACTCCGCGACTCGCGAGCCGCCTGACCGGTTCAGCACGAGCGACACGGTCGCCTGCGAGACACCGGCAGCGGCCGCGACCTGATGCATCGTGACGGTGGGGGGGCGACGCTGGACCATGGCTCTCCATCGAGGTGATCGGAAGTTATACGTATAACATCGTGCGGGATCGACGATACCTCATCCGGTGACGCGATCGCAACACACTGTGACACGGCAATCGCCGCGCATCCTCAGATCCCTCCCGACCCGATTCGCTGCGCGGCGTCCGTGACCTCGGTGACGATCGCGGCGAGGGCGTCAGCAGCATCCTCCTGCACGTTGTGGCCCGTTGGCAGCCTGCGCACAACGACGGTCGGTGCCCGGTGCGCAAGCTCGCGGAGGAGGGCGGGCGTGATGAGCCCATGCTCCCCTGCCACTAGCGTGACCGGCACCGTCACCTGCTCGAGCGCACCCCAGAGGTCGCGGTAGTCGCCGCGGAACACCGCAGTGGGATCCACCTTCGCCCAGTGGTACTTCCACTCCACGCGGCCGTCGTCGCGGACGCGGATGTTCGATTCGACCGACCGCCTGATGGCCTCCCGCGACGGCCCGAACCCGAACGCGATCGCGCGATCCACAATCGCCTCGAGCGACGGGTAGTCGGCGGGGCCGTCCATGAAGTCCCGGGCCTGTACCGGGATCCCGGCGAAGTCGTCTGGTCCGAAGGGGAGCGCCTCGACGAGCACGAGGGCGTTCACGAGGTCGGGTCGGAGCCGCTGCAGTACGATGGCGGTCAGCCCGCCCAGTGAGTGGCCGACGAGTACCGCTGGGGCGCTGAGCAGTGTGTCGAGCGCAGCAGCGATCGCGATCGCGTTCGTCGCAGGCGAGTAGTCGACGTCGTCGCGCCACGACGAGTCCCCGTGGCCCGGAAGGTCGAGGGCGATCGCCGCGCCGGCGAAGTGCTCGAGGAGCGGATCCCACGTGTGGGCGTTGAGTCCGGCACCGTGGAGGAACACCGCGGTCGGCCCGGCGGTCGGCCCGGCGCGCCGGAACCCGGCGATCTCCCCCGCGGGAATTCCGACCCGCAGCGGCTGCTCGCCGTCTTGGTCGAGCTCGATTCCCATGCCATCCCCCCGGTCGCGTTGTGAGCGACGTTACGAGGCGACGGATTCCGCGACAAGGCCTGAGCGCACGGAGGATGCGACGCCGCTCACGGGCGCAGCGGCCTCGGGCCGTGCCAGACGGAGGCCATCGCCCACACCTCGAACCGCTCGAGTCGCACCGCACCGGCCAATGACGAGAACGACAGCCCGGTCGCATCGGCCCGAGTCGGGTAGATCCGCGCCGTGAGCGACCGGCCGTTGGCGAACACCTCGATCGCCGACCGATCGAGCACCACCCTGAGCTCGACACGTCCGTCGTCGCCGATCGGCACCGGGCCACCGAGCGGCACGGTGTCGAGTCCTTCCGCGACGCTCGATGACGACCGGTCGAGTTCGAGGCGGCCGGTTGCGGCGTCGATGCGCACGACCGTGCGCTCCACACGGTCGGCGGTCGCCCGCACGGTGAGCTCGACGACCGCGTCGGCTCCGAGGATGAGGCTCGCCTCGAGATCGAGCTGGTCGCCCGCGAAGGAGCCGCCCGAGGCATCCGTCGGCAATGGAACCAGCTGGCCCGGTTGCAGCGAGGCCGGTTCGAGTGCGCGCCGCTCGCCGCGCAGTGACGCGACCTCGTCGACCGGCGCCTGCACGAGCTGCCCTTCGGCACCGAGCCGGAGCTCTCGTGGCAACGACATGACCCCCGACCAGCCCGCGGCATCGCTCTGCTCAGCGGGCCGTGCCTCCTGCAGCCATCCGAACATCACCCGGCGACCCGACTCGTCGCGGAACGACTGCGGCGCATAGAAATGGCGGAGCCCGTAGTCGAGATGGTGCAGTGAGCGCGGGGTGAAGATGCCGTCGCGGTAGTCGCCGACGTAGTAGAGCGGGTGGAGCGTGTCGCCCGCGTGCCAAGCCGAGAAGACGAGGATCCACACGCCGTCGAGCTCGAACAGTTCGACGCACTCCCACGTCGTGCCGGTCCAGATCGGCTCGCGATCGGATGCATCGCCGATGACGATCGGGCCCTGGTACTCCCAGTTGCGCAGGTCTCGCGACGTGTATCGCACCGCCGTGCCGCCTTGCCCGACGATGCCCGCGCCGATGAGCTGCTGCCACTCCCCGCCCTCGCGCCAGACGCTGTGGTCGCGGAACTCGGTGATGTCGAGGGCCGGGGGTCGCGTCGCGATCACCGGGTTGCCCGGGTCCTTCGTCCACGTCGTGAGCGTGGGATCACCGGTTGCGACGCACGGCAACTGCAGCATGCCGTGAGGTCCGGAGTGATTCCCCGAGTACACGAGCGTCGGCACGCCGTCGTCGTTCACGAGCACACCCGACCAGCAGCCGTCCTCATCGGGCCCGGGCGTCGGCTCGAGCGCGATCGGCTCGTCGACCCAGTGCACGAGGTCGGCGCTGGTCGCGTGTCCCCAGTGGATCTGCCCATGCCGCGGGGCATCGGGGTTGTACTGGTAGAAGAGGTGGTAGATGCCGTCCCACTGGCCGACCCCGTTGGGGTCGTTCAGCCAGCCGCCGGGTGAGACGAAGTGGAAGCGGCTGCGCTGCGGGTCGTTCCATGCCGCCACCGGCATGGAATCGGCGGCGAGACCGGTCTCGCGGTCGGTCGTCATCGGGCCCCCGTCGTGATGGCTGCGGCTGCGAGGTCACCCTCGAGCCGCGACTGGTCGATCTGGGCGCGCAATTCGGCGCGCGCCGCGCGATTCGGCCGCTCCACGCGAAGCGGATCGGGCACCGCCGAGATGAGCAGCCGGGTGTACGGATGCTCCGGCGCCGCCATGAGCTCGACGCTCGGCCCGCGCTCGACGATGCGTCCCCGGTACATGACCATCGTCGTGTCGGCGATCACGCGCGCGGACGTGAGGTCGTGCGTGATGTACAGGATGGAGATCCCGCGGTCGCGGCGGAGCCCGTCGAGGAGCTTCAGCACCCCGAGGCGTACCGAGACGTCGAGCATCGATGTCGGTTCGTCAGCGAGGATGACCTGCGGCTCGACCGCGAGCGCGCGGGCGATCGCGATGCGCTGGCGCTGGCCGCCCGAGAGCTGATGCGGATAGCTCCAGAGCAGCTGCTCACTGAGGCCGACGGAGTGCATGAGTTCGCGCATCGCGTCGAGCCGCGCTCGCTTGCCGGTCGCCTTGCCGTGGATCGACAGCGGCCTGGCGAGGAAGTGCGCGACCGGATGCACCGGGTTCAGCGACCCGAACGGATCCTGGAACACCATCTGGACGTCGCTGCGATACGCGGCTGAGGCGCGGCGCTTCTCGGTGCGCAGCACATCGATGCCGTTCAGCTCGACGGAGCCGGCATCGGCCGACTCGAGGCGCGCGATCACGCGCGCGATCGTCGACTTGCCGCTGCCCGACTCGCCGACGAGCGCCGCGATCTCACCACGGTGGATGTCGAACGTCACCTCGTCGACGGCTCGCACCGTCGTGCGGCGGAAGGCCCCGCCCTGGTGGAACTCCTTCGTGAGCCCGCGAACCGCGAGCACGACGTCGTTCGTGGTCGCCTGGGCAGCGCCCACGATGCCCGCGTCATCGGCCGGCCGGGCCAGCACCGACGCCCGCCCGCTCGAGATCGGCGGGAACGCCTCGATGAGCTCGAGCGTGTACGCGTGCTCGGGCTGCTCGTAGAGTCGTCGCGCCGCGCCCTGCTCCACGATGCGCCCGTGCCGCATGACGGCCATGCGGTGCGCGAGCTCGACCATGAGCGCGATGTCGTGCGTGATGAAGAGCACCGAGAACCCGAGCTCCGCCTGGAGCTCCACGATGCGTTCCATGATGTCGCGCTGCACGACGACGTCGAGCGCGGTCGTGGGCTCGTCCATGATGAGCAGCGACGGTCGCAGTGCCAGGGCGGTCGCGATGACCGCCCGCTGGCGCATGCCGCCGGACAACTGGTGCGGGAAGTTCGAGATCCGATCGCCAGGGATGCCGACGAGCTCGAGCAGCTCGAGGGCCTTCGCCCGGGCGGCCTTCTGCGGCATCCGTTCATGCGTCGTGAAGACGTCGATGATCTGGTCGCCGATCGTCATCACGGGGTTCAGCGAGTTCATCGCGCTCTGGAACACCATCGCGATCTCGCGCCAGCGGAAGGTGCGCAGGGCCTCGCCCTCGAGCGCGAGCACGTCACGCCCCTTGAAGGTGATGCTGCCGGCCGTCACGGAGCCGGCATCGCCGAGCAGGCCGAGGATCGCGTTCGCGATCGTCGACTTGCCAGAGCCCGACTCCCCCGCGAGTCCGAAGATCTCGCCCTCGTGAATGGTGAAGGTCACGTCGTCGGCGGCGACGAACGGCGCTGCATCCGTCTGGTATTCGATTCGCACGCCCGAGATCTCGAGCAGCGGTGCGCCGGTCGGCTGTGTCGTCGAGGTGTTCATCGCCCGGCCTGCTTCCTGCGGGTTCGCAGCCGCGGGTTGGTGACCTCGTCGACCGCATAGTTGATCATGGCGAGCGCGAAGGCGACGAGCGCGATGCAGACACCCGACGGCACGAACGTCCACCATGCGCCGGTCAGCAGCGCGCCGTCGCTCGACGCCCAGAAGAGGTTCGTCCCCCACGACACCGAGCTCGGGTCGCCGAGGCCGAGGAACTCGAGACCGGCCTGGGCACCGATGCCGAAGATGACGCACGCGAGCAGCGTGCTCATGACGATCGATGCCATGTTCGGCAGGATCTCGCGGAACATGATGCGCGCGGGCCGTTCGCCGGTGACGACGGATGCCGCGACGAAGTCCTTCGCCCGGATCGACATCGCCTGCGACCGCACGACGCGGGCCGAGCCCGCCCATCCCGTGATGACGAGCACGATGATGATCGTGCCCGGGCCCGATGGCAGGAATGCCGCGAGCACGACGAGCAGCGGGAGCCCCGGGAGAAGCAGGAAGATGTTCGTCAGCACCGACAGGACCTCGTCGACGACCTTGCCGAAGTACGCTGCGGCGAGGCCGACGAGCACCCCGACGAGCGTGGCGACGAGCCCGACGGTGAGGCCGACGAAGAGCGACGAGCGCGAGCCCCAGACGGTGAGCGCGAAGACGTCCTGCCCCTTCGCCGTGGTGCCGAGCCAATGCTCGGCGGAGGGTTCGAGCCAGGGGTCGCCGATGAACGCCTTCGGGTCGCCTGGCGCGATCACGGGGGCGAGCACGGCGATGAGGATGAAGACGACGAGCAGCACGAGGCCGGCGACCGCCTTGCCGTTGCGCAGCAGGGTCGCCCCGAAGCGGCGCGGCCGACGCGTGCTCGGCGGCGTCGCGGGCGGCACGGGCAGAGCGCCGGTGAGCATGCCGGCCTCGGGCTGCTCGCCGGCCGCGATGGTGGAAGGGATGATCGTCATGGTCGTCTCCTAGTGCACTCTCACGCGCGGATCCAGCCGCACGTAGACGATGTCGACGAAGAAGTTCGCGAGCAGCACCGTCGCGCTGATCGTCAGGAAGATCCCCTGCATGAGCGGATAGTCGAGCGCCTGGACAGCGGTGAGCAGCTGGTAGCCGACGCCGGGGTAGGCGAAGACCACCTCGGTGAGCAGTGCTCCACCGACCACGAAGCCGAGCGACATGCCGAACGCCGTGACCGAGGGCAGCATCGCGTTCCTGGCGGCGTAGCGGTACATGATCCGCCCGGGCCGCAGGCCCTTCGCGGTGGCCATCGTGATGTAGTCCTCGGCGTTCGTCGCGATCATCGTGTTGCGCATGCCGATGAGCCATCCGCCGATCGAGACGAGCACGATCGTGAGCGCGGGCAGCACGAGGTGGGTCGCGACGTTCGCGATGAAGTCCCATGAGAAGGAGGGGACGAGACCGGCATCGTAGGCGTGGCGCAGCGGGAACCAGCCGAGGGTGACCCCGAACAGGTAGAGGGCCGCCATCGCGAGCCAGAAGTAGGGGAACGACCCGACGAACACGAGCAGCGGCGGGAAGACGGTGTCGACGAGCCCGCCTCGCCGCCAGGCAGCAAGGATGCCGAGCAGGTTGCCGAGCAACGCGGCGATGATGAGCGCGGTGGCGCTGAGCAGCAGGGTCCACCCGATCTGCGAGGCGATGACGTCGGTGACCGGCGTCGGGAACCGCGAGATCGAGATGCCGAGGTTGCCGCTGAACACCGATCCGAGGTAGTCGAGGTACTGCTGCCAGACGGGGACGTCGCCGAGGCCGAAGAGCCGTTTGAGCTGCAGCAGTTCTTCCGACGTCATCTGCCCCTGCACCTGGGCGAACATGCGGCTGATCGGATCGCCCGGCATGAGGCGTGGCAGGAGGAAGTTGATCGTGAGCGACGCCCAGAAGGCGATGAGGTAGAAGCCGAGTCGACGGAGCACGAAGGCCATGTCGGCACCTCCTTTCTGTACTGGTTGGAGCGGGAGTCTGTACTGGGTGGAACGGGAGGGGCGAGCGGATGCCGCAGACGGATGCCGCGGCATCCGCTCGCCGTGGTGCTACTTCGCGACGGGCTCGAGCGTGGTCAGCACGAGGACCGTCGTCGGTGAACGCACCGAGAGGGTCGCGTACGGGTCGTCCTCCGTCGGCCACCCCGTGAAGCGCGTGTCAGTGAACGCGCCCCACTCGGGGCCGGGGAAGAGCGGCACGACGGGCGCCAGCTCGGAGTAGAGCGTCTGGAGCTCGTTCGCCGCAGCCTGCTGCGCAGCCTCGTCGCCCGCCGCTGCGAGCTGCGCGAGGAGCTCGTCGGCGCGGGGGTCGGCGAACCGGTGGTAGTTGTCGAAGGCCTGCTCGCCGACGGGCTTCAGCGTGGTGCTGCTCATCGCGGTGCGGTAGTAGCTCCACGGCGTCGGGCCGTTGCCGCTCCACGCGATGCCGGTGTCGAAGGTGCCCTGCTCGTACCCCTCGACGACCTGGCCCCAGTCGGGCGAGTCCACCGTCGCGGCGACGCCGATCGCCTTCATGTTCTCGGCGATGATCTGCGCGACGGAGAGCCAGTCGCTCGACGAGGCTCCCACCGAGATCTTGAAGGCGAACGGGCTGCCGTCCTTCTTGGTGCGGATTCCGTCGGAACCACGGGCATAGCCGGCCTCATCGAGCAGGGCGTTCGCCGCGTCGACATCGAGCGTCGTCCAGTCGCACGCCTCGAGGACGGCTTCATCCTTCCAGCCGTCGAGGTTGTCGGAGAGCCCCGTGCAGTCGGCGGGATGGGCGTAGCCCATCATGCCGATCTCGGTGACCTGTTCGCGGTCGACGGCCATGCTGAGCGCCTTGCGCACGGCGACGTCGTCGAACGGCGCCTTCGTGGTGTTGAGCGTCCACTGGATCATGGAGCCGGTGCCGGGGAACCAGTAGTGTCGGTGCTCGGGATCCTTGTCCACGAATGCCTTCTGGATGTTCGGAATGAACTGCGGAGCCCAGTCAACCTCGCCGTTCGCAGCGGCGAGGTTGGCACCGTCGTTCCCGGCGAACGCGAGCACGCGGATGCCGGGGATCTTCTGCTTGTCAGGCTGCCAGTAGTTCGGGTTCGGCAGCAGGTCGAACGACTGCGCCCCGAAGTTCGCCAGCTCGGTGTACGGCCCCGTGCCGACGGGCTCGGGATTGGTCTCGGTAGCGGGATCGTCGAACGTCTCCCACTCGTGCTTGGGCACGATCGACTCCTGGCCGACATCGAACACCGCGGGCGAGTTCGGCGCGTCGAAGGTGAACTCCACGGTCGTGTCGTCGGGGGCCGAGACCTCGGTGACGTAGGCGTAGCCGCCGAGCACCTCCTGCTGGAGCTCGAACGTGTACACGACATCCTCGGCGGTGAACGGCTCGCCGTCCGACCACTGCACGTCATCGCGCAAGTGGAACGTCACGCCGGTGCCGTCGGCCGTCGCCTCCCAGCTCTCGGCGAGCCACGGCGTGGTCTGACCGTCGGCCGGGTTGTAGATGAACATGCCCTCGAAGATCGCCTGCTCGGTGAACGGTGACGCATCGGGGGTGAACGGATTGAAGTTCGGGGTGAACGACGCCGTGTCCTCGCGGGGGACGGTGAGCAGTGCACCCTCGGATGCTCCGCCTCCGCCTCCGCTCGCCGTGCAGCCGCTGAGCGCGACGACGGCGGCGACTCCCGCGGCGATGACGGTGGCCGTGCGGCCCCGCCGAGGTGTGATGTGCATGAGTTACCTCTCTTCGACTTTGAAGGCACCCGATGACGCAGTCGCGCCGCCGGGGTGATCAGACGGAGTGCCGCTCGACGAGCGGGCATTCCGCGGTCACACGGACAGGCCGTGCGACCTCGCTCGCCGAAGCCTCGGCGAGCAGGTGCACCCCGCGCGCGCCCATCGATTCGAAGGGCAGCGCGACCGTGGTGAGACTGGGCCGCAGGTACGCGGCGATGAGCTCTTGGTTGTCGAATCCGACGACGGCGACATCCTGGGGGATACGCAGGCCGCGTTCCTTGATCGCGTCGT